>DATIZL010000174.1:0-34127 GCA_035517115.1 Hyphomicrobium sp. | reverse complement strand
GCAATTGGCAATAGCGGCAATCACGTTATCAAATCCGCGCGCGAACTCGCGTCAAGCAAATTGCACCGTCTCAGCGGATGCTGTGCCGGTGAACTTCCACGTC
Organism: Hyphomicrobium sp.; assembly: GCA_035517115.1. GTDB lineage: Bacteria > Pseudomonadota > Alphaproteobacteria > Rhizobiales > Hyphomicrobiaceae > Hyphomicrobium_A. The sequence goes on along the minus strand of DATIZL010000174.1, from coordinate 34,024 downwards.
ACATGGTTTAGTGACGTGCATGCTGGCGCGGGGTGGGCGCGACCTATAGCCAGATGAACTGATGCCTGTAGTCCGAACCGAACTTAGCCCGCTTGCATGTCGCTTGCAGGCCGCTCAGCCAACAGAGATGGAACTCAGCTAAGCCATTGTTAGGTGTGGCGGTCCCTACGGGAGTCGAACCCGTCTTTCAAGATTGAAAATCTCGCGTCCTAACCGATAGACGAAGGGACCGGCGCGGGGGTCGGATATAGGGGGGTTTGCCCCCCCGCGCAAGCAATGCGCGCCGGCCGAGCGCCTCACTGGCGCGCCGCGCAATCGGCCGCTCGTCCCTCGATGCGGCAGGATTGGTGCGGCCTGCCGTCCGTATCGAAATTCGTGAGCCGCCAGCCTTCGCCCTGCCTCTCGAGCATGGAGAAGCCGAACGCTCCCGGCAGGTCGATGCCGCTCTTGACCTTGACGCCGTTGATGACCCAGCCGGCGGGATCCGTCGGCGAGCCGGGGTTGAGATAGTCGCCGCCGTTGCCCGCCACGATCTGCACGGGGAGATCAGACGCGTACGTCAGCGTCTGAAACAGGTGATGGTGCCCCGATAGGATCATCGCGACGTTGCTCGGGATCACGCCCGTCGCCGCCGCGGCGAGCGTCTTGTTGTCGCCGAGAAAGTGGCCGCCGAACTCGGCGCCCGGGCTCCAGATGGGACGGTGCTGCAAAAGCCATGTCTGCCCGCCGGTCATCGTGGCGAGGCCCGTGTATTGCGCGCGGTAGATTTGCGCCTGCGCCTCATCAGGCGCCTCCTCCTTGGCCTTGGAGACGTCCATGATCGCCAGGGTCAGGCCTGCGAGCTTCACCGCGTAGGGCTCGTCATAGGTCTTGCAGACTGCGGCCGCGTCGAAAGCAAAAGGACCAAGCATGCGGTTCCAGCCTTCGCCGCCGCGACTGCATTCCTCATGATTGCCGCGCACGAACACCCACGGCGCCGCCTTCAGCAGCGGGTCGGCGGGCGCGAAGAAGTCTGCGCGCCAGGCCGGCCAACCGTCCCCGAACGGGCTTCCGGCACAGCCGTTGGTCCCGGCCGGGCACGGCGTCTCGCGGTAGTAGTAGTCGCCGACGTGGATGATGAGGTCGGGCTTCTGACGCGCCACCGCCGCGGCGATCTTTGCGAACGGCCATTGCGCAGGATCATTGCAGGCCTGGATATGCTCGCCTTTGAGGCGGCAGCCGGTATCGCCGATGACGGCGATGCGTGTTGGCTCCGACGCGGGCGGGAGTGCGAGGGATGCGGTCCCTACGGTGATCGCGTGCGTTCCCGGCGGGACGGCCGCGGAGCAAACCGTAATCGGGAATTTCTCGCTCGCCGGTGCTCGCACCGCCATGCCGCTCGTGGCGCCATCGAGCTGCAACGGCGGACACGCGGGCTCATCGGTGATGGCGCGTGCCTCGAGCCCGCTTGGTCCGAACTGCAGCCATTGGAAAGTCTCGGCCATAGCGGCCGAGGCCTGTGCGATCACTCCAAGGACGACGAGAAGACAAAGCGCTCTAAAAGCCATGACCTGTTGCTTTCGCCTCTTTCGGCTCGGCCAGTGAGCCCATCTTGCCGGGCGACTATCACCTCAGTGTGTCAGCGCTGACGCCGCGGGTCGGCGGCATCCTCGATCAGGAGCTCGATCTTCTCACGTCCCCCCCACGCGGAGCGCTTCAAGTGCCCCGCCACGTGGATCGGCAGGCCGCCCGTCCCCATCAGAAGCTCGCCCAGCGGCTCGCCCGCAGCGCGAAAGGCGACCGCCTCGAGCCGCGCGCCGCCATCGGCCTCGAGCACGCAGCGCACGTGGTTCTCCCCCACGAGCTTGGCGAAGCGCACACGCGCCGCCGGGAAGGCAAAGCGCGGGGTCGGGTTGCCCTGGCCGAAGGGACCAACGCGCTCCACGAGGTCCAAGAGCTCATCGGTCACGCCGGCGAGCGTCAATGCACCATCGACGGCAAGCTCGCTGCGTGCGCGCGCCTCGCCGACGCTGGCGGCAAGGCGCTCCTCGAGGAATTGCTTGACGTGCGCGAGCTTGGCCCGCTCGACCGTCAGACCCGCAGCCATCGCATGTCCGCCACCCTTGACGAGATGGCCCGCGGCGACGGCCTCGCGCACGGCCGCGCCGATGTCGGCGCCGGCGACGGAGCGCAGAGAGCCGGTGCCCTCAGACGCTTCGCTCTCGTCCTCCCAGGCGATGACGCACGTCGGGCGGCGGAATCGCTCGGAAAGACGGCTGGCGACGAGCCCGACGATGCCCTTGTGCCACGCGTGCGACCCCATCATCAGAATCGGCACATCGGGTTGCGCGGTGACGAGCGCATCGGCCTCTGCGAGCGCGGCTTCGAGCATCTCCTTCTCGAGCGCGCGACGCTCCTTGTTGAGCCGGTCGAGCAGTATGGCGATGCGCGCAGCCTCCATCTCGTCCTCACCCGCGAGCAGGCGCGAGCCGAGGCCCGCGTCCCCGATGCGTCCGCCGGCGTTGATGCGCGGGCCCAAGATGAAGCCCAAGTGGTAGGGCGTCGGCGCCTCGTTCAAGCCCGCGGCATCGCTCAGCGCCTTGAGGCCGACGTTCTTCCTCCAGCGCATCACCTGTAGCCCCTGCGCGACGTAGGCACGGTTGAGGCCCACGAGCGGTACCACGTCGGCCACGGTCGCAAGCGCCACGAGATCGAGCTCGCTCATGAGGTCGGGCTCGGGCGTCCCCTTGGCGTAGTAGCCGCGGCGGCGCAGCTCGCGCGTCACCGCGACGAGAACGAGAAACGTCACGCCCGCCGCGCACAGGTGGCCGAACCCGGAGACGTCGTCCTGGCGGTTGGGGTTGACGAGCGCCGTGACCGCGGGCAAGCGCTCGTCGGCTTGGTGGTGATCGATGACCACGACGTCGCAGGAAAGCTCGGCTGCGCGCGCGAGCGCGTCGATGCTCGTCGTCCCGCAGTCGACCGTCACGATGAGCCGCGCGCCGTCTTTGATGAGGCCCTCGATGGCGGCGGCGTTGGGCCCGTAGCCCTCGAACAGCCGGTCGGGGATGTAGATGCGGGCCTTCAGCCCGTGGTGCGCGAGATAGCGCGCGAGCAGTGCAGAGGATGCCGCCCCGTCGACGTCGTAGTCGCCGAACACCGCCACCGCCTGCCGCGCCTCGATGGCATCGGCGATGCGCGCCGCCGCGGCATCCATGTCGCGCAAGCTCGAGGGGTCCGGCATCAGCGCTTTGAGCGTCGGAGCGAGCACGTTCGGCACGTCGTCGGGCGCGATCCCGCGCGCCGCGAGCACGCGGCCCAAAAGCTCAGGCAGCCCGTGACGCTGGCTGATGGCGGCGGCGAGGGGCTGGGCCTCGGCACTCAGACGCTCGCGCCAGACGAGCCCGCGCGCCGATGCGGCAATACCGAGGAACGGCGCGGGCTCCGCTGCCCGCTCGATGGTCTTGCGCAAAGCGCCCATGTCCGTCCCCCGAATCGGTCCGCGAACAAAGTGCAACACCCGCGGCCCGTCTGGCGAGCCGCGGGTGCGAATTTTTCCCCAACTTGCCGGGCTTCCCGGCCGTCGGCGCTCCGCGGCTACGGCTTCGCCGGCGGCGCCGAGGACTGCTGCGCGGTTTTCGAGCCCCCGCGGATGGCGAGCAGGATATTGGTCTCCGACGGGCGCCAGCGGTAGCCGATGCCGAAATCGAGCGGGGTCGAGTGCTTGCGATAGAGGTCGTGCAGCATCGGCTGGTAGGTGTGCGGGAAGATGCCGAGCGGCGGCACGTAATTGCCGAAGGCGAAAAGCTGCCACTCGTCGGGCTTGAAGAAGCGCACGGGCACGCCGGAATCGTCCTCGACGATGACGTCGCTGTGGTCGACGATATAGCTGCGGATGGTGGAGAAGCTGTCGGCGTGCAGGAGGTAGGACGCGCTCTTGATGAAGCTGTCGGCCATTCCGAAGCTGTCGCAGAACTTCAAGAAGCTGCTCGACTTCACGCCGTCGTTGGAGAGGTCGGTCGAGAAATAATAGAGCGTCTGCGGCTTGCCGTCGGCCCCGGTCGAGAACGTTATCTTGGCCCCGCGCGGAGCGTTCTTGGGCAAGGACGGGTCGTTCGCCGGCTTGACGTTTCCGTCGGCGTCGAGCGCGACGAGGGTCGTCTCGCGGATGGTCTTGCCGGAGCGCTCTAGGAACACGTAGAGGATCGGCAGCGTGCCGCCGAAGCGGCCGCCGGAAAGCTCCCCGCGCATCTTCTTGGTGATGAAGAAGCTGTAGTTGAGCACCGTGTTGAGCGAGCTCTCGATGCGGCTCATGCCGCCCACGACTTGGCTCTTCGACATGCCCGTCAGGTCGGGGACCTCGCCGACCGGCTCGAGCGCCGCCAGAACGTAGGTGTCGGCCCCGGGATAGAAGGCATCGGCGTAGAGGAAGTCGGGACCGCTGAAGAAGTAGAACACCGCCGACTTGCGCGGCGGTAGGTACTGCGTCGACCAGACCTTGATCTTCGCAAGCTGGCGCTTGTCGAGCGCGGCCCAAGCGGAGTCGTAGCGCTTGGCCTGCTGCTGCCAGCTGCCGTCCTTGGCGAAGGAGGCGAGCGGAGAGCTCTCGGAGGGCTGCATGCCCGCGAGGATCTTGCCCGTGTCGTCCGGCGTCGCGGCCGCGGTCGTGGCGGCAGTCTCGGCCAACACCGCCGGCGCGAGGGCGAAGAGGAAGCTCAACGCGAGCGCAGCGGCCTTGACCGGGCTGGGCGTCCTATCCATCGATTGAACTCTCCGTTGGGGCGCGCGGCGGCGCCTGGGTCAGCGAAAATGCATAGACGAGAAGCCCGGCCAGCATCGTGGCGACGCTGGCGAGCGATTGCCATGGCCGCTCGACGATGAGGTAATACATCATGAATGTGGTCACGGCGAGGAAAACGGCCGGCGTGAACGGATAGCCCCACATGCGATAGGGCCGCTTCAGGTCCGGCTCGCGCACCCTGAGCACGATCACGCCGAGCACGGCGAGGAACGAGCAGAAGGTGAGGCTGAACTGGATGTAGTCGAGCACGGACTCGAAGCTGCGCGTCGCCATCAAGAGCGTCGTCACGCACAGCTGGAATAGGATCGCGACCGCTGGCACGCCCGTCTGCGACTTCGACGCGAACGCGCGCATCATGGGAATATCCTCGCCCATCACCATGGTGACGCGCGGCCCGATCCAGATCATGGCGCTGATCGAGGAGATAAGGCCGAGGCAGATCAGCGCGCCCACGAGGCGCCCGCCGGCGTCACCGAAGATCTGCTTGCCGGCGATGAGGGCGACGTCCACCTGGCCGGCCATCTTGTCGACGGGCGTCGTATAGAGGAACACGGCGTTCAGGGCGACGTAGAGCGCGATGACGACCAGCGTCGCGATGAGGATCGCGAGCGGAAGGCTGCGCTGCGGGTGGCGGATCTCGCCGGCGATGTAGGTCGCGGCATTCCATCCGGAGTAGGCGTACATCACGAACACGAGCCCGACCGCGAACGGCGCGCCGGTGATGTAGGCGAGGTCGGAGGCCGCCGGCGCAAACGAGATCGGCTGCGGCGTGCCGAGCAGGAGGCCGGAGAAGATCAGGACGACGATGAGCGTCAGCTTCAGCGCGGTCGAAGCGTTGTGGAACGTGCTCCCGGGACCAACGCCGCGCAAATGCACGAGGCCGACGATCCACACCACCCCCAAGCCCAGCAGCATCGGCGGCGCGCTCGGCACGATGCCTTGGAAGTACTCGCCGAACGCCATGGCGGCGAGCGCAACCGGCGCCGCGAAGCCGACGGTCGCCGAGATCCATCCGGCGACGAAGCCGATGCCGCGCCCGTAGATGCGTGACAGAAAGTTGTATTCACCGCCCGAGCGGGGCAGCGCCGCGGCGAGCTCGCCGTAGGACAAGGCACCGCACAGGGCGGCGATGCCGCCGACCACCCACAGCATCAGCACGGAGAAGGCCGAGGGGATGCCTTGCACCTGGAACCCGAGGCTCGTGAACACGCCGATGCCGATCATGTCGGCGATGGCGATGGCCGCCGCAGTCACGGTCGAAACGGTCCGCACGTCCAGCCCGCGCTCCTCGGTCGAGGGCGCACCAATTGTACTCGCCATTGCCATCCGGAATGCCTGCGTGGTTTACGTGATTTGTGCCCGTGGAAAACCTATTGGAGGGCGGAGAGTCCCACAATCGGCCCGCCCATTTGCCGCCGTTTAGTTGCTAAATTGCATCGCCCGCGGGGCGTCCCTGCTACACACCTGCTGGCGGCCATTTGCCTGCCCGCTCCCTCGGCGGTCGCCGTCCCCCGAATCGACATTTTTTCATTGTACCGAAGCGTGTGTCGGAATTGTTGCAGCCGCATTCCGGGGCATGAAAGCGGCGGCAGTTGGTTAAAAACTAACGCGCATTGCGCACACTTCAGTGTGTCGTTGGAGGGGAAATGCGGCTTTCTCGACTAGCTCCTACTTTGGCAGTGCTGCTGGGCGCGGTGTCTGTGCTGGTTCCATCGAGCGAACCGACGCAGGCGCGCAGCGCGCCCTCGTGGAGCGCCTCCGTCCATCCGACCATTCCGCCGATCCCGCAGCAGGTGTACGCGCGCGTTCAGCCCGTGAAGAACGACAAGACCGCGATCATCCCTTTTGACACCGCTCCATTTCCCTACTCGGGCAACGTCGCCAGCTCCGACCAGCCGTTCCTGAACGTGGTCGAGAACGGCCGCATAGGCCATCGCACCTTCTACGGGCACACCTATTGGCAGGACGAGACCTACAACGACGATCGCGTGCTCCTGCACATCCCCAAGGGCTTCGACATCCGCAGGCCCGCGGTCATGATCGTCTTCTTTCACGGGCACGGCGCCACGCTCACGCGCGACGTGCTCCGCCGTCAACGGCTGCCGGCGCAGATCACCGCCTCGGGGGTCAACGCCGTGCTGGTGGCGCCGCAATTCGCCGTCGACGCCTCGGACTCGAGCGCCGGCAAATTCTGGCAGCCGGGCGCGTTTGCCCGCTTTGTCGGCGAGGCCGCGCAGAAGCTCGCCAAGCTGCACGGCGACCCGCGCTCGGTGCGCACGTTCGCCAGCATGCCGATCGTCATGGTCGCCTACAGCGGCGGCTACTTGCCGGCAGCCTGGTGCGCGGTGAAGGGTGGCCTCATGAAGCGCGTGCGCGGCATCGTGCTGTTGGATGCCCTCTACGGCGAGCTTGGCAAGTTCGCCTCTTGGATCTCGAATGACCGCTCGGCCTTCTTCGTCAGCACGTATCTCGGCTCGACCGAGAGCAAGAACGCCGAGATGGAGCGCGTGCTCCTCGACAATCAAATCGACTTCTCGACCTCGCTCGATGGCCGGCTCGAGCCTGGCAGCGTCACCATCTTCCACGGCGGCGATCACCTGAGCCACCGCGATCTCGTCACTCACGCCTGGGTCGATTACCCGGTCGCGGACATTTTGCGTCGCATCAGCGCGGTGCCGCTGCGCTAGCCACCCGTAATCCGCGTGCCGACGTTGCGGTAGGTCGTCTTGATGCGCCGCACGGTGCCGGTGTGGGAGCGCATGACGACGCTCTCGGTCTCCGCGCAGTCGCCCGTGAAGCGCACGCCGTCCAAGAGCGAGCCGTCGGTGACGCCGGTCGCCGCGAAGATCACGTCGGCCGAGGCCATGTCCTCGAGCTTGAACTTCCGGTTGACGTCGGCGATGCCCATCTTCCTTACCCGCGCGCGCTGCTCGTCCGAGGCGGGCAGCAGGCGCCCCTCGATCTGGCCGCCGATGCAGCGCAACGCCGCCGCCGCGAGCACGCCTTCGGGGGCGCCGCCGGAGCCCAGATAGATGTCGATGCCCGTCTCCTTCGGGTCCGTCGTCCAGATCACGCCGGCGATGTCTCCGTCCGGGATGAGCTGCACGGCGGCGCCCGCCTTGCGCACCGCCGCGATCAGCTCCGCGTGGCGCGGGCGGTCGAGGATGCAGGCTGTGATCTCCGACACGGGCACGCCCTTGGCCTTGGCGAGCGCCTCGATGTTGGCGGCGGGCGGCGCGTCGAGATCCACGGTGCCGGGGGGATAGCCCGGCCCGATGGCGATCTTGTTCATGTAGATGTCGGGCGCATGCAGGAGCCCACCGCGCTCGGAGATGGCGAGCACTGCGAGCGCGTTCGGCATCGCCTTGGCGCAGATGGTGGTGCCTTCCAGGGGATCGACGGCGATGTCGACCTCGGGCCCCTCGCCCGACCCCACCTTCTCGCCAATGTAGAGCATCGGCGCCTCATCCATCTCGCCCTCGCCGATGACGACGGTGCCGCGGATCGCCAGCTGGGCGAGCTCGTGGCGCATGGCGTCGACCGCCACCTTGTCGGCCGCCTTCTCCTGCCCGCGCCCGCGCAGACGTGCGGCCGCGATCGCCGCGGCCTCGGTGACACGAGCGACCTCGAGCACGAGCACGCGGTCGAGGCCGGCCTTGACGCTCTCTCCTGCCATGGACTTGACCTCCGCTGTCAGGCGCCCTCGCCGAGCTTTTCGATGCGGATCATCTGCGGCCGCTCCGATACCTTGCCGTCGCGCTCAATGGCGTCGATCGCCTGCCGGATCGCCTCCTCCGTCGTCTCGTGCGTGATCATCACGACGAGGGCCGGTGCGCCGGGCTTCGTCCGTGCCCCGATGCCCGGCAGCGCCGAGGGCGGACGCCGCTGCACGATGCTCTCGATCGAGACCTCGCGGTCTCCCATGCGTTTGGCAATCGCCGCCATGGCCCCGGGCCGGTCGTAGACGGAAAGGCGGACGTAGTAGGCGCCCTGATGCGCGCCGAGCTTGGCCTTCTTATAGGGCTTCAGATTGCGGGATTGTGTCACGAACGGCGGCAGCACGGCGCCGCCGCGCGCGATGTCGAGGATGTCGGCCGCAACCGCGGAGGCGGTCGGATGCGCACCGGCACCGGGCCCGATCAGCAGCAGGCTGCCGCAATAGTCGCTGTCGATGGCGACCGCGTTGGTGACGCCGGAGACCTCCGCGATCGCCGAGTGCTGCGGTACCATTGCCGGGTGCACGCGCGCCTCGATGCCGGAATCCGTGCGCATGGCGACGCCCAAGAGCTTGATGCGGTAGCCCATCTCGTCGGCGGCCTCGATGTCGGCCTCGGTGATGGACTGGATGCCCTCGACGTGGATCTGGTCGAACGCAGGCTTGGTGCCGAAGGCGAGGCTCGCCAGGATCGCGAGCTTGTGCGCGGTGTCGAAGCCGCCGACGTCGAAGGTGGGATCGGCCTCGGCATATCCGCGCTTCTGCGCTTCCTTCAGCACGTCGCCGAAGGACCGCTTCTCGGTCTCCATGGTGGTGAGAATGTAATTGCAGGTGCCGTTCAAGATGCCGTAGACGCGGCGCACCTCGTTGGCGGCGAGCGACTCCCGCAGCGCCTTGATGACGGGAATGCCGCCGGCGACCGCCGCCTCGAAGTTGAGGGCGACGCGCTTCTCCTCCGCGAGCTTGGCGAGCGCGGTGCCGTGCTCGGCGAGCAGTGCCTTGTTCGCCGTCACCACGTGCTTGCCGGCTTTGAGCGCCGCCTCGACCGCCGCCTTGGCGATGCCGTCCGAGCCGCCGATCAGCTCGACGAACACGTCGATTGAGGGATCGGTCGCGAGCCGCACGGGATCGTCGAACCACGGGAGCTGGCCGATCTCGGTCCCGCGCTTTTTTCCTTTGGAGCGCGCCGACACCCCCCCGATGCGGATCGGCCGGCCCGCCCGCTCCTCGAGGCGGTCCTTGCGGTGCTTGAGCAGGTGCAGAAGGCCCGCGCCGACGGTGCCAAGGCCGGCGATGCCCAGAGTGAGAGGCTTTTGCATGGAACGTGACGGATTACCGGCTGGCTTTTTGCGGAATCGGGATCACGTTATGCATCGTTTCCGGAGCCTGAGCGAGGAACTTTTTGAGGTTCCGCGCGGCCTGGCGGATGCGGTGCTCGTTCTCGACGAGAGCGATGCGAATGAAGCCTTCACCATACTCGCCGAAACCCAAGCCGGGCGAGACTGCGATGCCGGCTTTCTCGATCAAGAGCTTGGAGAACTCGACCGAGCCGAGATCGCGGAAGGCGGGCGGCAGCGGCGCCCACGCGAACATGGTCGCAGGCGGAGCCGGGATCGACCAGCCGGCTCGCTCGAAGGTCTCGACCAGGCAGTCGCGGCGCTTGTGGTAGATGGCGCGGGTTTCCTCAACGCACTCCTGCGGACCGTTGAGCGCGGCGGCAGCCGCCACCTGGATGGGCGTGAAGGCGCCGTAGTCGAGATAGGACTTGATGCGCCCGAGCGCGGCGATGAGGCGCTCGTTGCCGACGGCGAAGCCCATGCGCCAGCCCGGCATGTTGTAGGTCTTGGACAGCGAGGTGAACTCGACCGCGATGTCCATCGCGCCCGGCACCTGCAGCACCGAGGGCGGCGGGTTGCCGTCGAAATAGATCTCGGCATAGGCGATATCGGACAGGATGATGAGGTCGAGCTTTTTGGCGAGCTCGACCGCCTCGCGATAGAAGTCGAGGTCGGCAACCATCGCCGTCGGGTTCGACGGATAGGAGAGCACCAGCGCAAGAGGCTTCGGAATGGTGTGCTGGCAGGCGCGCTCGACCGCGCGCAGGAACGCGTCGCCGGTTCCAGCCGGCAGGTGCCGTATGGCGGCACCCGAGAGCAGGAAGCCGAACTCGTGGATGGGGTAGGTCGGGTTGGGCACGAGGATGACGTCGCCCGGCGCGGTGATCGCCTGCGCCATGTTGGCGAAGCCCTCTTTCGAGCCGAGCGTGGCGACCACCTGCGTCTCCGGATCGAGCTTCACTCCGAAGCGGCGTGCATAGTAGGCGGCCTGCGCGCGGCGCAGACCAGGGATGCCTTTCGAAGCCGAATAGCGGTGCGTGCGCGGCTTGGCCACCGTCTCCACGAGCTTGTCGATGATGTGCTGCGGGGTGGGCAGGTCGGGGTTGCCCATGCCGAGGTCGATGATGTCGGCGCCGGCCGCGCGCGCCGCCGCCTTCAGCCGGTTGACCTCGGCGAAGACGTATGGCGGCAACCGCTTGATGCGGTGGAACTCGGTGTTCGCGGGCGCCACGTGCGGCCTCTTAAGAGTTGCGAGAAAGCGTGTTTACGCCCGGCGCGGGGCCTCAGTCCAGGGCTCCCCGCCAGGAAATCCCGCGTATCCGGCCTTCGCGCGGCGGCAGCGGCTCCCTATATGATCAGCGCGACTGCTCGATCTGCTGCTCGGCGTCCTGCTCGTGCGTTTCCCGCTTCTTGGTGAGCTCATCGACCGCCTGTTTGCGCTCCTTGTCGGACAGGGAGGCGTTGGCCGGCGGCCGGATAATGTCGGGAAGCGGCGTCTGGATCGCGCTGCAGCCGCTGGAAATTGTGGCAAACGCAACGGCCGTACCGGCGACCAGCGCCCTTACGAGCGCCGCCCGGACTTCGTCGCTTTCCCCCTGCGGCGGCCTCCTGAGCATCCCGTCTCCGCTCTTGCGTAGCCTTAAGAATTGCGCGATTCGATCCCCGCGGAATGAGCGAGGTTAGCCTAGGGTTATCCACACGTCCAAGTGACATTAGCCCAGCAAATGTCGCAAAACCTTGGCGTCAGATAGGTTAAAGGGACGCGCGAGAAAAATCCGGTCAAAGCGATGCAAAAGCACCACGGCGAGCCCGACGAGGAAGCTGCCGCCCCTTACAAGATCAGCAATGCGGAGGAGCTCGGCCTCAATCTCTTGCGGCTGTTCGAGCTGGGGGGCCGCGTGCTCACGGAGTTCATCGAGCGCGCCGACATGAAGGCCGGCCCCTATACGGCGGCCGCCGAGATCACCGAGGCGACCAACACGCTGTCCGACCTAACCCAGCACTGGTTCGCCGACCCGACGTCCTTCGCGGAGGCGCAGAGCGCGCTCGTACGCTCCTATGGCGACCTCTGGAACAACGCCCTCCAACGCATGCTCGGGCAGGAGGTGGCCCCTGTCGCCGAGCCCGAGCCCGGCGACAACCGCTTCAAGGACCCGGAGTGGTCGCAGAACCCCTACTTCGATTTCTGGAAGCAGGCCTACCTCATCACCTCGCGTTGGGCCGACGACCTCTTGGACAAGACCGAGGGGCTCGATGAACGCACGCGGCAGAAGGCGGAGTTCTATCTGCGCCAGGTCTCGAGCGCGCTGTCGCCTTCGAACTTCCCGATGACCAATCCCGAGGTGCTGCGCGAGATCTTCAAGAGCAACGCGGAGAACCTCGTCAAAGGCATGTCCTATCTCGCCGAGGACATGAGCCGCTCCGGCGATCTCCTGCGCATCAGTCAGACCGATGCCAGCGCCTTCGAGGTCGGACGCAACCTAGCAACGACACCCGGCAAGGTCGTCTATCAGAACGATCTGCTGCAGCTCATAGAGTATGCGCCGTCGACCGAGAAGGTGCGCGAGCGGCCGCTGCTCATCGTGCCGCCGTGGATCAACAAGTTCTACATCCTCGATCTCGCCCCGGCGAAAAGCCTCATCAAGTTCCTCGTCGACCAGGGCCTCACCGTCTTCATGATCTCCTGGGTCAACCCGGACGAGAGCCTCTCGCACAAGTCCTTCGAGGACTACATGCAGGAGGGCATCCTGACCGCGGCGGACGCCGTGAAGCGCGAGACCGGCGCGCAGCAGTGCAACGTCGTCGGCTATTGCGTCGGCGGCACGCTGCTGGCGACCACGCTCGCCTATCTCGCCGCGCGGGGGGAGGAGCCGTTCACATCGGCGAGCTTCCTCGCCACCCAGGTCGACTTCACGCACGCCGGCGATCTCTTGCTGTTCACCGACGCCGAGCAGCTCGAGGCTTTGAACGAGCTCATGTCGGAGCGCGGCTACCTCGACGGCTCGCGCATGGCGAACGTGTTCAACATGCTGCGCCCGCGCGACCTCATCTGGCCCTACATCGTCAACAACTACCTGTTGGGCAAGAAGCCGTTCCCGTTCGACCTCCTCTACTGGAACCAGGACTCGACGCGGATGGCGGCGGCCAACCACAATTTCTATTTGAGCGAGTTCTACGGCGGAAACCGCCTGGCCAAGAGGGAGATGGCGCTCGCCGGCACGCGCCTCGACCTCGGCAAGGTCAAGCTGCCGATCTACGAGCTCGCCACCCGCGAGGACCACATCGCGCCCGCGAAGTCCGTGTTCAAGGGCGCGACGCTGTTCGGCGGCCCCGTCGAGTTCGTGCTGTCGGGCTCGGGCCACATCGCCGGCGTCGTCAACCCGCCGGGCAAGGTCAAGTATCAGTTCTGGACGAACTCGAAGCCGCAGAACTCGCTCGAGGAATGGATGGCGACCGCGAAGGAGCACCCCGGCTCCTGGTGGCCGCACTGGGCGGAGTGGCTGGGCGAACGCTCGGGCGGCTGGATCGAGGCGAGCGAGCGCCAGCCCGGCAAGACGCTCGGCGTGATCGAGGACGCGCCAGGCTCCTACGTCAAGTCGAAGCCTTGAGAGCTACGCGCGGCGGCGCCAATCCGACGGCGGCACGTCGATCCAGCCAATCCGCTTCCAGTTACGTTAACCAACACTGACAGCTGTCGCAGAGCACCGTCAGAGCACGGCATTTGCTCGGCACGGTCGCGGTGCACTGCAGAAACACGCTTCGCTTGCTACAACTGCGAGTGCTGCCAAGCTACCTTCGTCCAAATCACAAGTCGGGGCTCTGCTCCGCGAGCGGGTCTGTTCCGACCGCGGACCTTTTCCGGAAAGGGCAGCATGAGTACGCCCCGCATCCAAGTGGTCTCCAAAGGCCGCCAGCAGCCATTCTACTGCGCGCCCAATTTTAGTAGCGCCGACCACCCCTGGGCGGGCTATCTGTTCGAGGAGATGATCTGCAGGGTCGAGCCCCTACCGAGCCACTCCTGGCCCAAGACCATGCTTTGCCTCTGCACGGGTGGGGAGGGTGTTGCACATTGGCGGCATCGCGGCACCTGGCACGCCAATCGCGTTCAGCCCGGATCCGCGTTCATTCTCCGCTGCGATGCGGAGGTGCAAGCCCTCCGGGCAACCAATTGTTGGCAGAACATGCTTCTGGAGCTGGATGGATCCAGGCTCCAGCACATTGCGCCAGACGAGGTGACGCTCATCGAGAAATCATTAGCCTCCGCGCAGCTAGCGAGCGATGCCCGTCTCGCGGCTCTGATGCAGGCAATGCGCCAGGAGGTTAGAGAAGGATGCTCATCCGGCAAACTTTACGGCGAGTCGGTCTCTCTTGCCTTGCTCGCCTATCTCGCCGGCGCATACGCGTACCCCCGGCAAGTGGAGCCACGTACTGCGGCTCTGTCGCCGGCCCAAAAGCGCAGCGTCGTCGCCTACATCCGCGCCAACCTCACCGGGAACGTCTCAGTGTCTGAGCTGGCGGGTCTCGTGCACATGAGCCCGTCGCATTTCGCGCGCGTGTTCAAGGCCTCCTTCGAAGTATCGCCCTATCGCTTCGTCATGCAGGAGCGCATCGAAGGGGCCAAGGCCATGCTCCCGAGCACCGAGATGACCTCAAGCCAGGTCGCCGTCTCTTTCGGTTTCGCGAGCCAAAGCCACTTCGTAAAGGTCTTCCGCCAGTTCACCGGCCTCACCCCCAAGCAATACAAAGCGGGCCTCTAGTGGATGTCATATCCGGCGGCGCCAATCCGACGGCGGGACACCCACCATCTTCTTGAACGCCCGGCTGAACGCCGCCTCGGAGGCATAGCCGATTTCGGCGGCGATGCTCGCAATGTTGGCGTCTCCGCTGCTCAGCAGCCCCGTGGCGATCTGCATGCGCCAGTTGGCGAGATACTGCATCGGCGGCATGCCGACGAGATCGGAGAAGCGCTCGGCGAGCACCGACCGCGACAAGCCGGCCTGCCGTCCCAATTCCTCGATCGTCCAATCGCGCGCCGGCTCGCCATGCATCAGCGACAAGGCCTTGCCGACGAAGGGATCGCGCAGACCGGCGAGCCAGCCGGTCTGCTGCGGCGGCAGAGAGGCCAAGTGCCGGCGGACAACCTCTATGAACATGAGTTCGCTGAGCTTGGCGAGTACGCTTTCGCCACCGGCGCGCCTGTTCGTCGATTCCATTGTTGCTAAGCGGATGAATTGCCCGAGCCAGCCCGGATCGCTGCCCTGCGGATCTCCGGCCTTGATGACGCGCGGCAGGTTGTCGAGAAGCGGATTGAACGGTCTCGCATCGCAGGCGAGATAACCGCAGACGAGCTTGGCCGCGATCGGCCCCTCGCTGCCGAAGCTGAGAGTGAACGGCAATTGGCTGGCCCCCACGCCGTCGAGCGCGCCGGGGGGAAGCGGATCGGCGCGCAGGCCGGGACCACTCGCCATCACGTGCGCATCGCCCCTGGTGAAGACGATGACTTCGCCGGCCTCGACCGCGATGGGCTCCTCGCCGATGATATTCCCGAAGCACCGCCCCTCAGTTACGACGTGATACGCGATCAGGTGCTCCGCGCCGGGCAGGATCTTCGGCAGGATCATGTCCCGCGGCGGCGAGTCGGCGACCCAGGGCTCCCGGCAGACGAGGTCGAAGAACGTCGCGCCCGTGAGCCGCACCGTTTTCAAGACATCGGATAGGGCATCGGCCATGGGCTCCTCGGGCGCCCGTGCATGCGGCGGGGACGCGGGAGCAAGACGTAGGGATTTCGGACGCTGGGTCAAGCATCGCGGACGCTCGATCATTCGCATTCGCAATCACAAACCTTACTAAGCCGCCCAAGCGAGAAGTCGCGTCGATCTCGGGGGTGCGGGGTCGGTTAACCCACTCGCAGAACCTGCGAGCATTCGAAAGGTGACTTATGATCAACTGCAACGCTCCCCCCAAAATTCCCCACCGGATCTTGTTAACCGCAACGGCGATCTTCTTGCTCGCCGGGACGGAAGTTTCCGTTGCCAGAGGCGGCAGCAATTTCGGCGATCATGGTGGCATGAAGACTCATGAGTTCGGCACCCCGCACGAAGGGATGAAGACCCAAAAATCGCATCGTGATCGCGATCGTCGCGACAACGAAAGTCAGTCCGCGCGGAAGCGTGAGGACAGGCACCAAGATGCCGACGAGCGCGCGGCGAAAATGAAGGACAAGGAGAAGGCTACCCCCACGGCTGACAGTGGCAAGGATCTATTTGGCAAGGGCATCGTCGGAAAGACACCCACCGACATCAAACCGATTCCGGGCTCGGCGGCCCCTGGCACCGCGGGCAACAATACGATTCATCCGATCGTCACGAACAATCCCGCACAGGATAAGGACAAGGCTTCCAGCACCCCTGCGGCTCCTGGCACCGCGGGCAACAATACGATTCATCCCATCGTCACGAACAATCCCAAACAGCCTAGCGCCAACGCGCCGACGAGCACGGGGCAGCTGCCGCCGAACGACCCCGTGGGCAACACGCGCCCCACGCCAGGTCCCAATCCCCCGACGGTGGTGAGCGTGTCCAACGGCGTGACCACGACTCAGATTCAGAATGGTCTCGGAGGCGTGACCGTCTTTTCCGACAAGCCGGGTACGATCACGGTCAGCAACGGCAAGGAGTCGACGACGCTGAACGGCGCGTCGGTGACGCTGTCTGGAAATGTCGTTGGCGTCGGCGGCGGCCAGGGCGTCGAAGTTGGTCCACGCAACGGTGAAGGCAACACGGTGGTCGCCATCAAATCGGCGCCTCAAGCATCCCCCTCAGGTCTTTCGAGTGAAGATAATCGGAAAGCGTTTTACTAGGGTTGCGGCCCGTGTGAGGTCCTTGAGGGCATCTCCGACTTCGGCTACGGGGTCGCCCATGGTTTCGCCCCCGGCGCTGCGCCGCCGCCCGCGACCTCGACGATCCAGCAGCAGTAGAAATCTCGCGCACCGCGCACCTGAAATCGATGGCCGGTCGTGTGCCGGCCATCGATCCGGCTATCCACCCTACCGGTACTCGGGAATCGAAGAAGGAGCCGAACGATGAATGTTCAAACAGTCTCCTCTGCCATGATCGATCTTGCAGCGATCAAGAGCCGCCAGCGCATCGCTTGGGGCTCCGGCGACTACTCCATCATCGGCACCACCCTGCAGATCGTCGGCGAGACGCTGTGTGAGGCCGTCGATCTGCGCGGCAACCAGCACGTCCTCGATGTGGCCGCCGGCAGTGGCAACGCCACGCTCGCCGCGGCCCGCCGGTTCGCCGAAGTCGTATCGACGGACTATGTGGCCTCGCTGCTTGAGCGAGGCCGCGAGCGTGCCAGAGCCGAGCGCTTGGTGGTCACTTTCGAGGAAGCCGATGCGGAAGATCTTCCGTTTGCGGAGGCCAGCTTCGACGTCGTGCTTTCGACGTTCGGCGTCATGTTCGCCCCCAACCAGGAGCAGGCGGCGAGCGAGCTCATCCGCGTCTGCCGCCCCGGCGGCAAGATTGGCCTCGCCAATTGGACGCCCGAAAGTTTCGTCGGCATGATGTTCAAGACATCGGCAAATACATTCCACCCCCGCCGGGTCTGAAGTCTCCTATGCTGTGGGGCAACAGGGCGCATCTCGACGCCCTGTTCGGTTCGAGGGCGACCATCGTAGCGGAGAGCAGGAACTTCGTTTTTCGCTACAAGTCTCCCGAGCATTGGTTCGAGGTCTTTTGCAGCTACGGCGCACTGCTAAAGGCCTTCGAAGAGATCGACGATCCGCAGGCGCGCGCGGCGCTCGAGGCCGATCTTTACGCTCTCCTCGCCGACTTCAACATCGCGATGGACGGCACGCTGGTCGTCCCCAGCGAGTATCTGGAAGTGGTCATCACCAAACGGCGCTGAGCCTCGGTCGCGGCCGGACGCCCGCTTGCTTTCCAACACCCCACCCTAACAGGAGAAATGTCATGGATCTTTATGTCATCCGTCGCCCCAGCGCGTGGGCGGACGTAGCCGAGCTGGAAGCGGCCGGCGCCAAGTCGGCCAAGATCGGCAACGAGGAGATGTCCGACCGCGTGCGCTGGATCCGCAGCTACGTGGTCAAGGATGCCGACGGACGCCTCGGGTCGTTCTGCGTCTACGAGGCGCGCGACCCTGAATCGATCCGCGAGCATGCGCGGCGCGTCGGCATGCCCGGTGACCAGATCTTCCCGGTTGTCAACACGATTGTCATCCGGGACGATCCGCACAAGCGGGAGGCGGCCTAAAACGTATCAGCCCTACCGCGGCTTGAGGTGGGCTGCCGCGACAAAGCAAGCGGAGAGAATTGGAGATGGCAACGTTCAACGCCGGCTTCGTGATCTTTCCCAATCTGACGCAGCTCGACTTCACCGGGCCGCTGCAGGTGCTGCATCGCTTGCCGCAAGCGCAAACCCGTCGCCGCGAAGTCCCTCGATCCGGTGCCGAGCGATTGCGGGCTGAGCTTGGTGCCCACCACGACATTCGAAGTGTGCTGTCAGCTCGATCTCATCTGCGTTCCGGGCGGCTTTGGCGTCGCGGAAGCGCTGGCCGATCGCACAATCCTCGAGTTCGTGCGCGGTCAGGCCGAAGGGGCGGCCTACATCACCTCCGTTTGCACCGGAGCCTTCATCCTCGGAGCGGCCGGGCTGCTCCGGGGGCGCCGTGCGACCACGCATTGGGCCTACACCGACTTGCTCACTCTCGTCGGTGCGAAATTCGAGAAGGCGCGCTTCGTGCAGGACGGCAAAGTCATTACGGGCGGCGGCGTCACGGCAGGAATTGATTTTGCGTTCCACGTGGCGGCGCAGATCGCCGGAGCGGACGCGGCAAAGGCCATTCAGCTCGCTCTCGAATACGATCCGGCGCCTCCGTTTGCCTCCGGTCATCCGGATCGCGTCACGAGCGAGACCGAGCGCCTCGCACGCGAGCGTTACGCCAAATCGCGCGAAGCCTATCGATCAGCACTGAGCGCCTGGGCTGTGTAATCGGCCGGCGAGCGAGGCCGCTTGAGCGGCTATTCGCCCATGGCCGCGGCCACGGCGATCGCCGCCCGCGGCTCTTGCGCTTGGCTGACGGCGAACGCATCTGCGCTCGCGAACGCAAGACGGCGCAGATCCGCCACGGGCTCGGCCTGCGCGATGGCGCCTAACAGCTCGGCGCGCGCAAAGAGGGCAACCCGGCCGGACTGGTCGTGTTGGGTCGCCATCGCGACCGCCACGCTGGAATGAAGGTAAGGCCATTCGTAGACGAGGAGCGAGCAGATCAATGCCGCCGCGAACCTCCAGCGCGCCTGCCTCTTGCGCCGGCGCTCGCGCTGCACGGTGTCATCGAGAAAGAGCATCAGGGCGGCGTCGAAGGGGCACTGTTGAGCTGTGATACGCACGCGCGGCTCCAACAAGTCATGGCCTCAAGTGCGGCGAGAATGAATGCGCGATCTTGTCGGCATCGTGGCAGGCAAGCAGGCATTTGAGTTCTCAACATTTTTCTCGGCGCGTGAAAAGGCGCGCACGCGCGCGTTCGCTTCAGGCTGCTGTCACCGCAGCTTCACGCGAGAAAAGTGACGGCCCCGCTCGCGAGATCGTAATGGGCCGGCACGATCCTGAGCTTGCCCGCCTTCACGAGGTCGGCGAGGACGAAGCTCGTCGCGGCAAGGCGCGCGGCGGTGCGCTTGGCGCTCTCGCGCGCGGCGTTGTCGAGATAGTCGCCCGGCGCGTCGCGCACGGCGATGGCCGCCGGAATGATGGGATCGATCATCGGCCCGATCGAGCCGGGGAACGTCGCGTTTTTGATGACCACATCGCAGGCGGCGTGCACCGCGCCGCAATGACTGTGCCCCATCACGACGATCAGCGGCGAGCCCAGCACCGCGGCGCCGTACTCGAGCGTGCCCATGGTGGCGGTGTCGACGAGATTGCCGGCGTTGCGGGCGACGAACAGCTCGCCGAGCCCCAAGCCGCCGAACACCAGCTCAGGGGGAACGCGGCTGTCGGCGCAGCTGACGATGCTCGCCCAGGGGGATTGCGCCTCGGCCACGCGCGCGCGGGCCTCGGCGAGCCCGACCACGCATTGCTGGGGGGCCGAGACGTAGCGGGCGTTGCCGTCCTTCAGCGCGGCGAGCGCCTGGTCGGCGGAAAGCGATGTGGACTTCGCCTCTGCCGCGCGCGCTGGCCTCATTGGCGGCACCATACCCGCTGCCGTTGCTGCGAGGCCGAGCGCCAGCAGGCTGCGCCGGTCGATGGCGTCCTCTCTGCAAGATCCGCACATGCGCTTTCCTCCTCCCATGCCGCGGGCCAGATGGGGCGAGCAAACCCCAAGCGCCTTTAAGATTCGGTCACCTTCCGCGCCAGCGTTGCGAAAATATCGCGCCTCCCGGGCGCCTTTACAGAAGGCCTTGCGCGGTTAGAAAAGGCGCCTAGATCAGCGGTGGGCGGAGTAGGGACCTGCCCGGTTGCCGGCGCAAAGCCGGTAACCCGAAACCGCGTTTGAGCCGGGAGACGCCGCCATGCGCGCACCCCTCGCTTCCCTGGTCGTGCTTTCGCTCTTCGGCATCCTTTCCGGTGCGGCGCCCGCCGACAAGATCACCTACCTCCAATGTCGCGCCGACAACGAGGATCAGCCGAGCCTCTATGCGCTCGACGACACCACGCAGAAAGTGTGCGACCGCGCCGTGCAGGATACGTGGTTCTCGCCCGCGACCTTCGACGCCAGGCTGGTCAGCTGGCAGGACGGCGGGTCGACGAAGTCGATCTACCGCACCGGAACAGACAGGCGCTACGAGCACAACGTCCTGATCCTGGTGCACATCGGCCGCTGCAAAAAAGTCAGCGCGCCGGCGACCGAGCTCTGCAAACGCTGACCATCGGCGCGAGGAGCGTCCACTGCGATATGACCTGTCCGACTACGAGCACGTTGACCCGGCGCGCAGAGCCGCTAGGGTTGCGGCCGGCGGCAAAGTCTCGCGCTTTTTCTTACGGGGTGGGCGAGGATGGCTACGCAAACAAGCGACATTGATGCGGTGATTGCGGCATTGCGGGCGGTGCTGCAGGAGGCTGAGCGCTCGAGCGGGTGGCTATCGACCAAGATCGTTAATCGCTGGATCGCGCAATTGCCTGGCGCCTGGCGCGGCCGCTGGCGGCGGCTGTACTTGCGCGGTGACATAAACGGCAACGTTACTCACGCGAGCCTCGTCGGGCACGTACGCGCTACCCTCGCCTATCTCGAGGCGCAGCGGGGCACGCTCGGCAAGCAACGTCCCTGGTGGAGCTTCTTGCGCGCAGCCAAGCGCCCGACCGCTCGCGCGCAGTATGCGGCCGCGCGCATCACGCCCTCTCACCCCGAGCCGCAAGCGGCGGACGCGGACGAGGAGACGCAGCCGCGGCCCAAGTGGCTGAACTGACGGCAGCCGGCAACCTAGCTAAGCCACCTGCGCCAAGCCCTGCTCGAGGTCGGCAATGATGTCGGCCGCATCCTCGATGCCGACCGACAAGCGCACCACGTCCGGGCCAGCGCCCGCGGCCTTCCGCTGCTCGTCCGTCAACTGCCGGTGCGTGGTCGAGGCCGGATGGATCACAAGGCTGCGCGTATCGCCGATGTTGGCGAGGTGCGAGAACAGCTTCAGCGAGGAGACGAGCTTCACGCCCGCCTCGTAACCGCCCTTCAAGCCGAACGTCAGCACCGCCCCGGCGCCCTTGGGCGCAATCTTCTTCTGCAGCGCGTGGTAGGGGCTCGAGGGAAGGCCCGCATAGCTCACCCAGGCGACTTTCGGGTGCTTCTCGAGCCAGCTCGCCACCGCCAGCGCATTCTCGCAGTGGCGCGCCATGCGCAAGGGCAGCGTCTCGGTGCCCGTCAGAATCAAGAAGGCGTTCATGGGCGAGATGGCGGGGCCGAGATCGCGCAGGCCCATCACGCGGGCCGCGATCGCGAAGGCGAAGTTGCCGAACGTCTCGGCGAGCTTCATGCCGCCGTAGGAGGCGTTGGGCTCGACGAGCGTCTTGTAGCGATGCTTGGCCCCGAGCCAATCGTAGGTTCCGCAATCGACGATGGCGCCGCCGATGGAATTGCCGTGCCCGCCGATGAATTTGGTCATCGAGTGCACCACGATGTCGGCGCCGTGCTCCTTGGGATTGCAGAGGTAGGGCGTGGCGAGCGTATTGTCGACGATGAAGGGAACGCAGGCCTTCTTGGCGACCTTGGCGATGGCCGGCAGGTCGATGACGATGCCGCCGGGGTTGGCGATCGACTCGCAGAAGATCGCACGCGTCTTCGGCGTCAGCGCCTTCTCGAAGGACTTAGGCTCGGTCGCGTCCGCCCACACCACGTTCCAAGCGAACTTCTTGAACGAGTGATTGAACTGATTGATGGAACCGCCGTAGAGCTGGCGCCCCGCGATGAACTCATCGCCCGGCTCCAAGAGCGTGTGGAACGCCAAGAACTGGGCGGCGTGGCCCGACGCCACCGCGAGCGCCGCGGTGCCCCCCTCGAGCGCCGCGATGCGGCTTTCCAGCACCGCCTGCGTGGGATTGGTGATGCGGGTATAAATGTTGCCGAAGGCTTCGAGCCCGAACAGCGCCGCCGCATGATCGGCATCGTTGAAGACGTAGGAGGTCGTCTGATAGATCGGCGTCGCGCGCGCCCCCGTCGAGGGATCGGGCGCCGCGCCTGCGTGTACGGCGAGGGTCGCAAACTTCGGCGATGGCGGCGTTTTGCCCGGCATTCGATCCTCCCATGGCGGCGAGCGGGTCCTTAAGGACAGCGCCCTAGGGAGGCGAAGGCGGCGATCAAGTCAACGGAAAATGCTGCGTCGCGGCAGCTCTCGAGGAAGGTTCTGCAAGCCCGCCGGCACCTTCAAAAGGCGAGCTTGGCTAGGTCGGTGGAAAGCCAGGCGCTCTCACCCCCGGCTATCCCAGTTTGGCGCTTCAGGCCTTGGCGTAGCGTCCAGCGGGGCCGCAGGTCCACTTGCGCGGGCGCCAGTTGGGGTGGGCTTCCATCCATTTCGCCATCTCGGACTGGCCTAGCACCATGCACTGCTGCGGAGTGACGTTGTTTGCAGCAAAATTCAGGGCCACCTGCTGACACTTGTCCGGGTTGTCGACGAGGCAGAAGGAAACGAGGATCTCGATCATGATGCACCCCAAGGTTTGCCGAATGAACCCTCGTTAGAGGGGACGATCCACCTTGAGTGCGTCCTCGCCTTTTCTTGCTTTTATTGAGAAGAGCGTAGTCGCGAATCGGGGGTTGCTCAAGTTTCAATCATAGGCAACTCGTGCCCAATTGCCATTCAGCACCAAAGAGTAATAATTTTGTCTCGCAGCCTCCTGGAACCCCGATCAGTATTGGCAATTTCAACAGTATTGGGTGTTGCCCCTGCGCAAAAGCGCGCAGGGCGCTTGGATGGTTCTGCCCAATTGCACGGCAGATTTGCTGCAATGCACAATCAGCCCCGAGGCGCCCCGGGGCGCCGAGTCGCCGCTCACCAATAGCGCGCGACGGCGATTGCGCATCGCCCGTTCCCGGATCAATGTCGCCGCACGCCATTCCGGCTGCCGGCACGAGCATCGCGCCCAATGATAGAACCTTTCGACCCTGCCCAGGCCCACAAGTCGCTGGTTGCGGGTCTGCTGCAGGCCGCCAACGCCAACGGCCGCGACAAGGTCGTCCTCGAGGACGCCGAAGGCACAACGCTCACCTACAAGCAGCTCGTGCTCGCAAGCTTCGTGCTCGGCGGCAAGATCGCGCGGAGCACCGAGCCCGGTGAAACCGTCGCACTGCTGTTGCCCAACGCGGTCGGCCTCGTCGTCACGCTGTTCGGCCTCAATGCCTTTGGCCGCGTCGCCGCCATGCTCAATTTCACCGCCGGCAAGAAGAACCTCACCTCCGCCTTGCGTACGGGCCGCATCCGCACCGTGCTCACCTCGCGCCGCTTCCTCGATGCCGCCAAGCTGCACGACCTCGCAGACACTCTCGCCGCCATCGAGTGGGCGCCGGGCAAAAAGGTGCGCATCCTCGCGCTCGAGGACGTACGCTCGAGGCTCAACATCCTCGACAAGCTTGCTGGCGCCGCGCGTGCCGCGATCGCCGGAAGGTTCGGCCACGGCTCGCCCAAGGACGCGGACGAGTCGGCGGTCGTCCTCTTCACGTCGGGCACGGAAGGCGCGCCCAAGGGCGTCGTGCTCACCAACTTCAATCTCCTGGCCAACACCTACCAGATGCTCGATCACATGCGGGCCATCCTGGGGCCCGAGCAGATCCTCTTAAATCCGTTGCCCATGTTCCATTCCTTCGGGCTGACGGCAGCCACCTTCGCGCCGCTGTTCGCCGGCGTGAAATGCATCCTCTACCCGAGCCCGCTGCACTACCGGCAAATCTGCAAGCTGGTGGAGCGCAGCAAGGCGACCGTCATGCTGGCAACAGACACGTTCCTCACCGGCTACATCCGCGCCGCCGAGCCGGGCCAGCTCGCGAGCCTGCGCGACGTGGTCGCCGGCGCCGAGCGCGTGAAGCCCGCGACGCGCGAGCTTTGGGCAGCCAACGGCACCGAGATCCTCGAAGGCTACGGCGTCACCGAATGCGCCCCCGTGCTCGCCTGCAACCAGCGCGGCGACAACCACATCGGCACCGTCGGGCGGCTGTTGCCCGGCATCGAGGCCCGGCTCGAGCCGGTGCCAGGGCTCGAGGAGGGAGGGCGCCTGTTCGTGCGCGGCCCCAACGTCATGGCCGGCTATCTCCTCGCCGACCAGCCGGGCATCGTCAGCCCGCCCAAGGACGGCTGGCACGACACCGGCGACATCGTGACGATCAAGGACGGCTACATCACCATCCGCGGGCGGGCCAAGCGCTTCGCCAAGCTCGGCGGCGAGATGGTCTCGCTCGCAGCCATCGAGAACCTCATCGCCGCCTTGTGGCACGACGTGCAGCACGTGGTGCTGAGCCTGCCCGATCCGCGCAAGGGCGAGCAGCTCCTGCTCGTCACCGAGAAGGCGAACGCGAGCAAGGATGAGCTCTTGGCACACGCCCGCAAAGAGGGCTTCCCCGAGCTGTGGGTGCCGAAAGCGCTGCTCGTCGTGCCGTCGATTCCGGTGCTTGCCTCCGGCAAGATCGATTTGCAGGCAACGCACGAGCTGGCGGCTCAGGCGCGGCCCTCGGTTTGACATGGCCCGGGCCTAATTTCGGCGGCTTCGCCTCTTAGAACCGTTGCCCGGCAACCACGTCCGCTGCCGGAAAGATCTACCGCTAACGACCAATCCTTGACCGCCGCGCCGCGCTCTTTCATGGATGGAGCCGCTCGCGCGAATTGCAGCGGGGCGGGGAAACCTTCGTCCAAATTCGTCCAAAGACAAGACCGAGAGAGTACGAACGGCAATGAGCACGACCACGTCGACGGTGCGCGTGGAGGGGGGAGATGTCGCGGCGCTCAGAGCCCCGACGCTCGGCTGGGCCCTGCGGCGCACGGCTCTCGCTCTCCTCATCCTGGTGGTTGCGATCGGCGGCTTCGCCTGGCTGCTCTATGCCTCCATCGATCCCGACGAGGAGAGCCTGCCCGCGGCCAAACCGGCCTCGCACGCGGTTCCCTCCAATTCTACCGGCCGCACGCCCGACGGCGGCGTGGCCCCGCGACGGGTCTAACTCGCCGCATTCGTTGGATTACCGGCCCGACGGCCGCCTTAGCCTCACTTTGCGCTCAATTGCCGTCGATGCACTCATCGGCAGGCTCGAGCGTCGGCTTCACCACTGGTTAGGGCCTGCGCACTAGGGGTGCTTCATGCGCTTCGCCATGCTCGCCCGCAATCCTGGGCTTTACTCCCACGTGCGCCTCTGCGAGGCGGCGCGCGCGCGCGGCCACTCGATCGACGTGATCAACACGCTGCACGTGCACATGAACATCACCTCGAACCATCCGGTGCTGCGCTACAACGGCCGCCGCCTGCCGATCTACGACGCCGTCATCCCGCGCATTGGCGCCTCGATCACGCACTACGGCCTCGCCGTGCTGCGCCAGTTCGAGATCCAGGGCGTCTACCCCTTGAACGAGAGCGTCGCGATCGGTCGCTCGCGCGACAAGCTGCGCGCCTTGCAGATTCTCGCACGCGAGGGCATCGGCCTTCCGGTAACCGCGTTCGCGCACGGCCCCCGCAAGGCCGAGGACGTGATCAAGGAGGTCGGCGGCGTCCCGGTCGTGATCAAGCTCGTCGAGGGCACGCAGGGCGTGGGCGTCATCCTCGCCGAGACCGAAGGCTCGGCGAAATCGATCATCGAGGCCTTCAGCGCCGCCAACGTCAACATCATGGTGCAGGAGTTCATCCGCGAGGCGTCGGGCTCCGACATCCGCGCCTTCGTCATCGGCGGCGAGGTGGTGGCGGCCACCAAGCGCATCGGGCGCGCAGGCGAGTTCCGCGCCAACATCCATCGCGGTGCCACCGCCGTGCGCGTGGAGCTCACCGCGGAGGAGCGCCATACGGCGGTGCGCGCGGCCGCCGCCGTCGCCCTCAACGTGTCCGGCGTCGACATGGTGCGCTCCGCCCGCGGCCCGCTCGTCATGGAGGTCAACTCCTCCCCCGGCCTGCAAGGGATCGAGAGCGCGACCGGGATCGACGTCGCCGACCTCATCGTCGGCTTCCTCGAGGCCAATGCCTCCTACGGCAAGACCGAGACCAAGGGCGTCGGCTAGGCGGCGCCGGCAAGGTTGCTGGGCAAAGCCATCGATTTGTGCATGCGGCGGCGCAACAGGCGCGAGCCTCTTTGCAATACTCGTTGGAAAAGTGTTTGCGATTTCCGGGCCTTTGCCTTGATCGCGCCCACGCCGCTCAACTATCATCGAAAACGGGCAGCGGTCGGTAGCGCAACCTCCTGAGGGCGACATCGGATGACGGAGCAGCAGAAGCACTTTCCCGAGTTCTACGTCACCGCCCCTCAAGCCTGCCCCTACCTGCCCGGACGTCTTGAGCGCAAGCTGTTCACGCACTTAACGCAGGAAAAGCCCGCGGGCCTCATCGACAACCTGCTGCGCGGCGGCTTCCGCCGCAGCCAGAACATCGCCTACATGCCCTACTGCGAGGGCTGCCACGCCTGCGTCTCGGTGCGGGTGCTGGTCGACGAGTTCGTGCCCGGCCGCAGCATGCGCCGCGTCACCGAGAAGAACCAGCAGATCGTGGCAATGCGCCGCCCGCCCGAGCCGACCTCGGAGCAGTTCGCGCTCTTCCGCCGCTACATCGACGCGCGCCACGGCGACGGCGGCATGGCGGACATGACCGTGCTCGACTACGCCATGATGGTCGAGGACAGCGTCATCAACACCTTCGTCACCGAGTACCGGGTGAAGCCGGAGAATGCGCTCAACACGCGGCCCGAGAAATGGCCGCTGGCGGCCGCCGCGCTGTGCGACCTGCTCTCCGACGGCATCTCCATGGTCTACAGCTTCTATGACCCGGACGCGAAGGCCGCGAGCCTCGGCACGCACATGATCCTCGAGCACATCGGCTACGCGCGCCAGCTCGGCCTGCCCTACCTCTACCTCGGCTACTGGATCACGGGCTCGCGCAAGATGAGCTACAAGATGCGCTATCAGCCGCAGGAGCACTTGGGCCCCAACGGCTGGGTGCGCAAGTAGTACCTACTGCGCCAGCGCGGCGCTGAGCTTTCGCCCTACCGGCTCAGCATCACCATTCCGAGAACGACGACGGCGCACGCGCCAGCGAGCTCCAAAGCTTGGCCCGCGCGCACGCGCCAATCCTCGGTCCGAGCCACGAGATCCATGAAGCGGCCGCGCGCAAACACCGCCGCGACGGCGAAGCCCGCGAGCGTCGCGATCACACCGACCGTCATCGCTCCCACCGCCGCAAAGCCGGCGGCAAGCTCATGGTTAGCGATGGCATAGGTGAGAATGAATGTCGTCAGAGGGCAAGGTACCAGCCCTGTGATGAAGGCGAGCATGCGGCCGTCGCCGGCGAACTCATGCTGGTGCGGGCGCAGCGACCTCCACAGCAAGAAGATACCGGTGCCGATGATGAGGATCGCGCTCGCCGTCTCGAAGGCAGGGGCCCGACCCGCCGCGGCGAGCGAACGGCTGATGACGGCAACGCCGGCCATGATGAAGAGCACCGCCGAGCCGACGTGGGTGAGCGCCAGCACCATGCCAGTGAGGAGCCCATCCGTCAGCCGCCCCTCGCGGCCGAGGTGGTAGGACACGAGCACGCTCTTGCCGTGGCCCGGCATCAGGGCGTGCAGCGCGCCAAAGAGGACGGCGGACGCCAACAGCGCCGGCAGCGCGCTCACGTCCTCTGCCGACTTCATCCCCGCAGCCATGCCGCCGTAGAGCCAGCCCTGCAGCTCGATCAACCAGCTCATCGCCCTTGTGACATCCTATGCCCCAGGATAGGGTATTCCGCATGAAGCACGCCAGTCACCCCGACATCATCGTGCGCCTGAAGCGGGCGGAAGGCCATTTGCGCTCGCTTATTGGCATGATGGAGGCAAAGCGCCCCTGTCTTGAGCTAGCGCAACAGCTTCACGCCGTGGAGCACGCCATCGGCAACGCCAAGCGCGAGCTTATCCACGATCACATGGCGCATTGTCTCGACGAGGGGGTCGCCAGCGGCGAGAAGACGGCGCGCGCGGCCTTGCGCGAGTTCAAGGCTCTCACAAAGTACTTGTGAGAGCTCCATGCCGGATATTCCCACGCTCATTCAAGGCGGAATGGTGAATGCCTGGCTCCTGCTGCCCGTCGCGGCAGTCCTCGGCGCCTTGCATGCGCTGGAGCCAGGCCATGCCAAATCGATGATGGCGGCCTTCATCATCGCCATCCATGGAACGGTCGGGCAGGCGGTCCTGCTGGCTCTCTCGGCAACAGTTGGGCACACCATCATCGTATGGGCGCTGGCGCTGCTGGCGTGGCAGATGCAGGACACGGCACTGTTGGAAAAAGCCGAGCCGTGGCTCTTGCTCGTTGGCGGGCTCCTCATCGTCACCCTCGCGCTGCGCATCCTCTCGCGGCTCGCACCCGCCGAACACGAACACTCCCACGCACACGCGCATGCGGCTCAGCATACGCATGCCGATGGGTACGATCACGCCCACCATCATCATGACCATCATCACGAGGCAGGGCACAGCCACGCCGACGACGAGATGGATGAGGACGCGCACGCCGCCGCGCATGCAGCGGAACTCAAGCGGCGGCTTGCCAAGGGGCCCGTCACCGACCTCGACGTCATCTGGTTCGGCTTCAGCGGTGGGCTGATGCCGTGCCCCGCCGCCTTTGCCGTCCTGCTCGCCTGCTTTCATCAGAAAGCCTACGCGCTCGGCGTGGTTTTGGTCGCAGCATTCAGCGTCGGCCTGGCACTGACGCTGGTGGCAATCGGTGTGCTGGCGGCCTGGGGTGCGAAGGCGCTCACCGCGCGTCAGACCGTGCTCGACTGGTTTTCACGGTGGGCACCCTACGCCTCGGCCGGGATCGTCCTTGCCATCGGCCTGGTGATCACGGCCCAGGGCTTGGCAGCGCTGAAGCTCGTGTGACGCGCTAATGCGCAGGCGCAGCCTGCGCGTCGAGTGCCAGTTTGAGCGCGCGCGCCAAGTCCACGGCCTTGCCCTTTCCCCAGTAGTGCAGGAACAGGATGCGCGGCTCTTCCCCGGTCATGTGCTGGTGGATGGCAACGATGTTGATGCCTTCATGGCGCATCGTCTTGAGCACAGGCTGCAGTTGGGCCTCGGTCATGGCGAAATCGCCGTCGACGACCGCCTCATCGTCGGTGCCGGCGAACGCCGCCCAGGTGTTGACGCCCATCTCCTTGGCCACAGCGGTTCCGTGCATCGCCGCTGAGCGGCCGATGACGATCTTGAACATGCCATCCTTGGCTTGACCCTTGGTCGCGAGAATTTTCTCGAGCGGCTGGGGCGAGATGGCATTGGAGGCGGCAATCCTCGCGCCGGAGAAGGCCTTTTGTGCCTGCGGCTGGGCTGCCCGCACCTCGGCGATTTTGTCGTAGATCTTTTTCACCGCGGCGGCGAGCTTGGCGGCGTCCCCCATGCCGGCGATGTGCATGAAGTAGACCTTCGGCTGATCGAACAAGAAATGGTTATGGAGCGCCGTCACCTCGAGGCCGCTGTCGAGCGCCGCGCTCATTGCGGGATTTACCTCGTCTTCGAGGAGGACCGTATCGCCCATCATCATGGTTTGCCCGTCGTGCGCGGGTGTGAAGGCCGCCCATGAGGTCAGGCCCATGAACGGCGGCATGCCCCAGCCGTCGACGGCAATCTTGACGTCGCCCCTCGGCTTCGAGACCTTGAAGACGTTTTCTTCTTTGCTGAAGGTTCCTTTCAAGGCCGTTGCCTGTTCGATGGCGGCGGTGTCCAAGGCAGCGGCGTAGGCGCACGTTAACAGCGAAGAGCCAAACGCTGCGGCCAGCGCTGCAACTAGAGAGAGTGCGTGTTTCATCTGGAGCTCCAAGGGTTGGTTTCGTGCAGCACTCACCAGCCGCGCTGTTGCTGCTTCTGCAGGGTCATGTCGTAAGGGACGGGATCGCCTTCCACCCGGAACTGATACTTTTCGCCGGAGCGCCAGACTTCTTTGCAGCGGCTATCCTCTGCCTTTGGCGCATCGATGCATAGTTTGCCGTCCTTGACCCGCCACTTTCCGACCGTTCGGCGTCCCATCGTGACGATACGCACGGTGCCGTCGCGCATGTATTGCTCCGAAGAATGCGGGTCACTCATCTCCATGCCGGTGAGCCTCGCCTTGATCTCGCTCTCCGACAGCTTGCGATAGGCTTCGGCCCCGTACGTTTGTGACGTGCTGGCGAGGGCGAGAAAGGCGAACGAGCCGACATTCTTGGCCGCACGCGATAAGGTCATTGCTTCCCTCCTACGGCCTTGCTCGGCCAGTTGTGCGTCTCCGCTGCCGCGTCGCGACACCACAGCTAGACGGCGTCATAGAACGTCAACCCCACTTGCAGTTGCACGAGGTCGTCGTCGAAAAGACGCGAGAGGCCAAGCGAGAAGGCGAGGAAGCCAGACGCTTCCGGCGAGAGATCGAGCCTTGCGGTATCGGCGCCACGGACGATGGTAGCGAGCCGGTCGAAAGCTGCGCTCCTCAGTCCGAACTCGGTCAGCATCGTATCGAAGGTGCATGTGTCGCTGCGATGGCTCCAGAACACGCCTTCGATATCGAACGGCATGGCCCTGAAGCGATTTGCGACCTCGGAAACTCGTGCGGCTTCGACTAGGAGGAAGATGGCTTCGGGATCGACGAAGCGTCGGATGAGCCACGGGCAGGCGATGCGATCGATCTTCGGACGCTCGCGCGTCACCCACACCGTGCGGCCGCTAGCATCCGGCGCAGGAATCTTCGCAGCACGAGTCAGCAAGTTGCCGCCGGCGCGCCAAGCGGTGAACCCGCCTTCGAGAACGCGCGCCTGAACGCCACGATGCCGAAGCTCAGCAGCCGCGCCCTGGCTGCTAACCTTCCCGTCAAGGCAAACAACGACGGCCGATTTCCCCGCGAGCGCGGGAGCCCACGCCTCGACGCTAGTTAGGCTGCGGCGGACCGAGCCCGGGATCAGGAAAGGATCGGCAGCAAATTCATCATCAGAGCGGACATCGACGACAACGGGCGCCCGCTGCGTGCCAACGTCGAGAGCAAGATGCTCAGCTGTTATGGAGGAGTGAGACGACAAGCAGCGCCCTCCGCAAAAAACGGATAAGGCGCGATGCTTGGGCACGGTGGCCCTGAAGAGCCGGGGAGATCGCGTCAGTCCCCGGAGGGCGGTAGCAGATACCTCCCCACGCAGGCTGTCAAGTCACCTGGCGCCTACTGCGCCAGCGCCGCGCTGAGCTTCTCGAACATGTAAGACCACTTCGCCGTCTGCGTGTCGACCAGCACCTTCATGCGCGCGCGCAACTCGTGCAGCAGCGCACAGTCGGGCGTCTTGGCCTCCGCCCCCTCCTGGCCCAGCGAGGAGATATCGTTCAGGAGCTGGTCCGACTGCTGGTCGAACACCGCGATCTTGTCGTCGCGCACGAACGGCGCCGCCTCCTTGAGGAACTCGTCGTTCGTCCACCCGCGCTTGGTCTTGAGCTGGCGCAGCTTCTCCTGGAAATCGGGCTTGTTCTTGAGATTCAAGTCGCGCAGTGCCGCAGCCGCTTCATCGACCACGGCCTCGAACTCGGCTTTCTGGCAGACTTCACCCGCAGGGGCAGCCGAGGGCGCCGGCGCGTCCGCCGTCTGCGCGCGCGCAGAGGCGGCAAGCGTCAGCGCCAGAATTACCGCGATGTGCGTTGAGGTGCCCGTCCGTCCCATGGCAGCAGTGGTAGCCGCCACGCGTTTCCCGGGCAAGCGCTGCGGGCGAGGGCCGCGAAAGCCGCGGGCGCCGCTCGCAATAGCGCCGATGGCTGCTCGGCCGGGCTCAGTAGTCGCGCCGGTAGCGATAGGAGCGATAGGGCCCGTCGTTGTAGGACCGATAGCCGTAGTCTCCGCACGGGCCGAGCTCGTCGACCTGAACGAGATCGCCGTACCAGTTCACGTGGATGTGGTAGCGGACGCCGCGCTTGCAGGCGTTGAAACTATAGGGGAGGCTCGCGCGCTCAACGCGAACGTCGTAGTAGCCCAAGCCGTAAAGCGTGTCCGTCGCCTCGTCCAACGTGTGCGCGTAAGCGGCCGAGGCGCCGAGAGCGAGCGCAGCCAAGCCGGCTGCCGCTCCAATGGTTGTGTTCCGCATCTTCAGAACTCCGTCGTGTGTGTTGCCGACTCTAAGGTTTGGGAGGAACCGGCAGCCTCGCACTACGCGTCTGAATGCGATCAAAGATCTCCGTTCATCGCGGGTTCATCTCATGTGCCGGCGAGCGCGTGCCGCAAGTGTGAACCACCGCTGAACAATCCGTTCCACTTGGCTTCAGGCGAAGGGGCTTAGCGTCGGCTCACAACATCACTGCTCCGTTGGCATACCGCCGTGGCTCTGGAACGGTGCGCTCGAGTGACGGTTGCCCCGGCAGTGATTTGGACACCCGTTCCAACTCAGGAGATCTGACAATGTACAAAGCCATCTTGACGGCTTCCGCGCTGGCGTTGAGTGCGTCTGTTGCCCCCGCGCTGGCGCACGATGATGACGACCATGGCCGCTACGGCGGTTATAGCGCTCATTCCCGCTTCCACAACGAGCTCAGGGAAGCCCACGAGCGTGCCCATGAGGAAGGGTTCTCTAGCTGGGAGGAACACCGCGCATTTCATCGTGCGCTACGATACCTGCACCGCGACTATCACGAGGACCACCCTTCCTATTCGTACTATCGGTGGCGCGGCTACTGGTAAGGGTCAGCACAGTGGACGCACAGGCGGAGCAATGGCCTCCATATGCGCGCCGTGTTGGCTTAGAATGATGCCAGCTTAACAATGGAGAAGCGAACTATGTTGCGGAATACCACTGCGGCCATCGTCTCCCTCGTCGCCGGCTGCGGGCTCGCCACGGCGGCTTTGGCCCATCCCAAGCTCATCAAATCGGATCCGGCTGCGAATGCCGTCGTCACGACGCCCCCCAAGGAGTTGCGGCTCAGCTTCAACGAAGAGCTCGCACCGAAATTCTCGAGTGCCGACGTGAAGGACCAAAAGGGACAGAAGGTCGAGGTCGGGGCCGCCGCGGCGGATCCAGCCAACAAGAAACAATTGGTCGTGCCACTCTCAAAGCCGCTCGCCGCGGGCACCTATAAGGTGGAGTGGCACGCGGTTGCCGCCGACACTCACCGCGTCGAGGGCACCTACTCGTTCACGGTCAAGCAGTGATGCTCGAAGGGGGGCTCATCGTCTCGCGCTTCCTGCACTACACGGCCGTGCTGGTGCTGTTTGGACTATCCCTCTTCCCCCTCTACGCCTACCCCTATCGCGCCGGCCCGCAGCCGGCGCGATCGGGCCTTAGGGCCTATTGGTTTCTGCTTAGTGCCGCGGTCGTTGCGCTGCTGAGCAGCCTCCCCTGGCTCGCCTTCACTGCTGCCAACATGGCCGGGAATATGGGCGCGGCCCTCGATTGGGAAACGCTCGGGCCTGTAGTGCACGATACGTCGTTCGGATTTGTTTGGCTTGCTCGCGCCGTATTGGCCCTTCTGATCATCGGGCTGATCGTGGTTGGCCGTGATCGCAACCGCATCGCCCCAGCGCTGCTCGCCGCTGCGCTCCTTGCGAGTCTCGCC
>DATIZL010000173.1:0-10365 GCA_035517115.1 Hyphomicrobium sp. | reverse complement strand
TCGCATCGCCGTTAGCTACGAGGCCGGCCGCGACGGCTTCTGGCTCGCGCGCTGGCTTGAGAACCGCGGCATCGAGACGCACGTGATCCATTCGACCTCGGTCGCGGTCTCGCGCGAGAAGCGGCGGCCCAAGACCGACCGTGTTGACGCCGAGATGCTGTTGCGCGTCTTCCTGGGCTGGCTGCGCGGCGAGCGCGGCCACTGCTCCATGGTCGCCGTACCGACCATCGAAGCGGAAGACGCGCGCCGTCCAGGGCGCGAACGCGAGGCCCTGGTGGCGGAGCGCACGCGCATCATCAACCGGATGAAGGCCAACATGGCACGCCTCGGCGCCCACGGCTTCAAGCCGCACCTGCGTTCGGCCCCGAAGAAGCTCGGTTCGGTGCGGATCCCAGAAGGCGTGGCCATCCCGCCCAACACGATGGCCGAGCTCGAGCGCGACATGGCGCGGCTCGCCATGCTGCGCCAGCGGATCGCCGCGATTGAGCAAACGCGGCTCGAGCGCATCGAGGCTGCCCCGGACAACGGGCCCCACGCGATGATCCGCCTACTCGCCCGGGTCCTTGGTCTCGGCATCGAGACGGCGGATATGCTGGTGAACGAGGTGATGACCCGGCGTCTGCGCGATCGCCGCGCCGTGGCCCGCTACGCCGGGATCACCGGGTCGCCCGACGAGAGCGGCAAGCGGCGGCGCGAGAAGGGGCTCGCCAAGGCCGGCAATGCCCGCGTCCGTCGCGGCATGATCCAGCTCGCTTGGCGCTGGCTGACATTCCAGAAGGAGAGCGCTCTGACGCTTTGGTTCAAGGCCCGGGTCGAGGGGGCTCCGCGCCTGCGCAAGACGCTGATCGTGGCGCTCGCCCGCAAGCTCCTTATCGCGCTCTGGCGCATGGCAACAATCGGGGAGGTGCTGCAAGGCGTCGTAATGCGTCCGGCGGCATGAGCCGTCCGGGAAGTGAGAAGAGATAAAACGCTCGCTCCGGCGACCGCTTCGTAAGCGGTGTGCCGGTCTCAATCCGAGGCGGCGGCGACCGAGAGAACCCTTGGCTTCCATGCCGTTGTTAAGAATGGATCCGTCGTCTCGGAGCTTCGCCGTTGCCGAAGCGCATGGCGCTTCATGGTGGGATCCCTCGGGATCTACCGAATGTTAGGTCGCGGTATCGCAAGGTGCCCGATGGCGAGCTCCCTCGGATCGACCGGCGCTCCATTCCGTGAGCGCGAAGCCGTTTGACCCGACGCTACAAGAACGGGCTACCGACGACGGCGCCCGGAACTGAAAGTAGGCCCGTCATCATCGGCAAAAAAACTCCTTGACATTAAGAGCCCCATGTTAGGGTTCTCGGATGCCTGCCGCGGCTGAGACGGCGCCGCATGCTCGATCGGCAGGCGTCCGAGAAGCCTCAGGGGAGGAAACCGCGGGCAGGAGTGGCACGGCGGTGCCGCGGGCAACTGCTATGGGGAATTGAGAACCGCTCGAGCTGAGTAGCGGTGTGGTCGGACGAGTTCCGCAGCGTGATATCGCGGCGTCGGGACGTGCGCGGACGGTCGTTGAAGTCCGCGCGGTATGAGCGCGATGTGTTATTTGGCGACGACTGGAAATAACGAAAATCGCATATCTTCGGGCGAGTCAGCGGCGAAGCGCTGCCGCTTCGGGCCGCCGCGGGAGGCGAGCGAGCAACGCTGAGGTCTTTTACAGCTGGCAGAGCGACCGCGAGGAGAGGAACGGGCGGTACTTCCTGCGGGACGCCCTCCAGCGGGCGATCAAGGAGCTGCACGCTGAGGTCGAGTTCGAGATGGCGGAGCGGCCGGAACTCGACCACGACACCAAGGGGGTCGCCGGCTCGCCCGGCATCGCCGACGTCATCCTGTCAAAGATTCTCGAGAGCGCCGTGTTCGTGGCGGACGTGACCCCTGATCGGCAAGGCGGACAACGGCAAGCCGGTCATCAACCCGAATGTCGGCATCGAGCTTGGCTACGCGCTGAATGCGCTCGGCGATGCCGGCCTCGTGATGGTCATGAACCGCGCGCACGGCGACCGCGAGGGGCTGCCCTTCGATCTGAAGCATCGGCGCGGTCCGATCTACTACGACCTCGCCGACCACGCCGGAGGCGCGACGCGGCGGGCGGCCGAGGACGCCATCGTCCCCGCGCTGAAGGAGGCGATCAGGCTGCGCCTCGACAATCTATCGGCGGCCCCAACCGAGGACGATCGCGCTGCGATCGTCGCCCGCGTAACACAATTCCATGACGAGCGCGTTGCCCAGATCACCGCCAGCGCCGCCCCCGTAGGCTTACCCGACGGCCCGAGGCTCGTGATGCACGTCGTCCCCTTCAGCGCGACGGACGGGCGGCCCGCCGGTTCGCTAGACGCGATTTGCAACAGCCCCGGCCGCTTCCCCCCGATCGCCGACGATCGCCCGCGAGATTGGCGGGTCGGATACGATGGACTGCTCACAGGCTCGAACGGTGACGGGCTAAGGGCCCCGCAGCGCGCCTATGTACTGGTTGCCCAATCTGGCTCGGTCGAGGCAGTGGCGGCGGGTCGCTTGCTGACCGTAGGCGGAGGTGTCGCCATCGAGTTCCCGAAGCTGCGGTCGATGATCTCGACTTATGCCGCGCGCTACGTGGAATCGCTCAGCCTCTTTGGGCTGGCCCGCCCTTCGCCGTCATGGTGAGCCTCACGGGCGTCAAAGGAATGAGGCTGCTTCAGGGCTTCGTCCGCCGCTATGTGGAGGATGAACCCTGTTGTGGCCTGACCCTTGACCGTTACCGTTTCAACGAGGCGGTCTCGGAGAAGGTGCCGGAGGGACCATCGAGGCGGCAACGCTGCTCGCACCGCTTCTGTCTCATATAGCCCGCGCGGCTGGATTGCCGTCGCCGTCATGAAATCATCGACATCTCGCGATGAGGCCTTGAAGCGCTTCGAGCTGCACCCGCGCGAGGTCGGCGAGTTCGTCGCCGAGCTCGACCCGCGCCGGGAGCTGGTTATCGGCTCGCCATCCGCGGCCTCTGCGACCGCTGCCGCGGCGACAAGGCATTCACCGCAAGAACCGACGCGCTTACGAAGCGCTTCGCCGCCGAGCTGGCCGAGCTGCTCGCCGAGGCGCGCGCGCTGGCGGCGGAGCTGACGGAGGAGGGAGGCCTAGATGGTTGGAGTGCCGGATAGAGTGAAGCTCGGTCAGGTGTGGGCAGGAACGCATCCCGTGAGCAAGAAGCAATTCCAGGATGCAATAGTCATCAACGTCTCGGCCGACGACGTAGAAGTCAAATTTCTCGACGGGACTCCGTTGGGGACCAACGCGAAGCAGATGCTCGCCGGGAGCGGTTGGCGGTTCGTACGCGAGGCCTAGGACGCGCGTCGCCCTACCGCCCCGCCACCGACGCCATCAGCTCTGCGCTAAGCTTCTCCGCCTCTTTGAGCAGCTGCGGCAGATATTTGCGGTAGCGCGCTATTAGCACCTCCGTCCGCTCCCGGAACTGCCGATCACCTCGGCAACGCTCGCATAGTCCGCGGATTGCCAGCCGATAGACAAGCTCCGCCCGCTGTCCCAAGGGGCGGACGAAGCGGTCGACCTCGCGAGGGTCGAGTTCGAAGGAAGGCATGGCCGGATTCAGCGAATCGGCTGGTATCGGGTCAAGCCCTATCCCAATGGATTGCATACCCATCCCATACCGATGGCAAAGAAAAGCCCCGCCGGGTGAGGGCGAGGCTGAAGGGTGTATCAGGGAAGTATCAGGCCAACAGCGGCTCGGCGCCCACGCGCGACTGATCGCTCGCCTTCAGCATTTCGGCAGCTCTGCCAATTGGCAGACCTTCAACGAGATCGCTGCGCTGCCCGCCTATGGCGTTCCGGGTTTGCGCGCCACCGCCGCCGCCAGCTCGTCGCCCGCTCGCCAAGTAGATTTGTGGTAGTCTGCCGCCCGGCGCGGCGGTGCGATGATCGCTCGGTGCCCCGGACCCCGTGACCCCGGGACGCCAACCGCCGCGACCACCAAAAGAAAAGCCCCGCAGAGGGGGGGGCCGCCGCGGGGCTAAGGGTGCTCGGGTTACATGGCGCATCAAGCGCCAGCATCCAGCAAACGGTTGATCTGAGACGGCGGTTCCTCGGGCCAGACAGGTCCAAAGAAAAGCCCCGCGCGAGGCGGGGCCTAGAACGGGGAGACCTTAATTCTGACAACAGCGGTTGGCCTGCTGCGTTCCCACAAAGAGAGCCCCGCCAGAGCGGGGCTGAAGGGGGTTAAAGGAGGCCCAACAGCAGCTCGGCCTATGGCGTTCCGGCAAGAAAAAGCCCCGCCGAAGCGGGGCGAGTTTGCGTTGGGAACGGCTCATAAAGATAGCTCGGCGCAGTCGCTCCCGTTGTGATCTACAGCACACAAGAAAAAGCCCCGCGCGAGGCGGGGCTAGAGGGGTGCCCTGAGAGACCCCGCTAGAACGCGGGACCTTATCCTGACAACAGCGGTTAGGCCGGCGGCGTTCCGGGTTTGCGCGCCTCGGCGTCGGCCTTGGCGGCCCGCGAGCTGGACACGCGCGACAGCGAGACGGCGGCGGCTGCGCACACCCACCTCCTTAAACACCTCGACCGTGACCTCTCCCCTTTGAACGAGCCGCGCGAGTTTTAGAGCGAGTCGTTTTTTTGAGGAGGATGTGGGCTGCCTCGACGATGCCGCCGACGATGAACAGCGCCAGGATAACAAGGCTAATCGTTGCGAGCATCCGGTCAGGGCGGGGTCGAGGTCATGGACAACTCACTACGGCCGCATAGCGGGGTGCGGGTTTAGTTGCTGTTTCGGGAGACCCGCGGCATCGGTCGAGCGCACATGTTTGGCCGGCATCAGCAGTGGCACGACGGCTAGCAGCACCAACGCAAGGAAGGCGATGATGACCGTCACTCGGACGATTGCATAGGACATGAGAGGCCGCGGCCTCATATGCGGAGTCTCCTGCAAAAGAAAAGCCCCGCCCGGCGAGAGCGGGGCTCTGTCGCGACTTACTCCTTGAGCGCTTCGGCTAAAGCCTCTTTGTAGGCTTCGTCATACGCTTCCTTGTAGGCTTCGTCATAGGCTTCCTTGTAGGCTTCGTCATAAGCCTCTTTGGCAGCCTCTTCCGCTACCTCGGCCGCTTCCTCATGCGCGGCTTCTGCGGCTGCTTCGTGCGAAGCGATCGGCCTCGCGGGGGTCAATCTCTAGATTGGGCATTGCGGGCCTTCAAGCAGGCCGCACAAGTGCGGTCATGACGTAAAGGGAGAAGAGAAGCCCCTCTCAGCGCAATGAGGGCTTGGTCAAGCGGGGCAGTTCGCTCGGTGTTTTGCCGCCGGGACGCTCCGCCTAGGATGCTCCCGACGAACAGACCTACGACACCACGTTGCGGCTGATCAGGCAAGGCAAAGAAAAGCCCCGCTCAGCAACCGGGAACGCCTCGGGATCGCCACTCTGGACGTGAACGGCTAGACCAAGACGGCTACGTTCTGCTGGTGAAGAGCGTGAGCCGCCTCGCCAGCGAGGGGCGTAACGATGGAGATCGCAATGCGCTTTGACCGGTTCGTAGGGGATCAGAATCTCCCGGTGTGGCTCAATCCCGACGAAGTGAGAGTGGTGAAACTACACCAGCCCGGCTTCACGACAATTGAGTTCGACAGCGATCACTCCGTGACGGTGAAGGGCGATCCAGCGGACATCGTCAGGCAGCTCGAGGGCCATTAGGCGCGAAAAGCCCCGCCATCGCGCTGATTCCCAGCGCCATTGACGCCACTCGGCTAATCGGCATTTAGTGAGATGCGGGCTGCGGGTCGCGGGCATAAAAATCGCCGGTGTCCGCAAAGTGTCCGCTGCGATGATGGATGCAGTCATGACAACCACATACCGAGCCGTGCAAGTGTGGTTCCAAGGGGAGCAGCATTGGGCGGTCGAGATATCCAGGCCCGGCCAAAAACAAAAACCTGAGCCCCACGGGTATTACTCGAGTGAGGCAGAAGCTCAAGCCGAAGCAGATCGTCTCGCGGCGCTACCGGACGGGTCCGCCGCTCCGCCGTCCTAGCATACTGGGCCATCATTCCATATGGTGAGCCACAAACGCCATGAACTCGGCCTGGGAATGGCATGCGGTTGACGCCGCTGATGAGCGAAGCATCGACGGTCCGGCGTTCAGGATCGACGCCCGCGCGCGCAATCCAGTGACTTCGAGCGTGTCGCTTTGCGTGCCGGTGAACGTTCTCGGGGTGCCAGCTGGCGCGCCGCCCGGCGTCGTCAGGATCGTCGGCTCCAGAACGAACTTCGCGGAGATGATCTTCTCGGTGAACGTGCCCAGGCGCCTTCATCCTTTGCCGCGCAATGAGAAGCGGACGCCGGCGCCTACTTGAGGGTCACGCCGGCGCCCCCGCCCCGCGTCGCCGGGCCGGGTGGGACCAGCGCCGCAGTTCGAAGTGGGAAGCGCGCGCGGCGCCATACCGACAGGGGTGTCGTCGATATCATACCCCCGCCGCGCAGCACCCCATCCGGACACCGAGAGAGGCAACGGCGCCCGAATCCCATCGCTATTTCTCGCCCGTCGTGATCACGCGCGGCACGCGCCAGTCGGGCGACTTCTCGCCCGGGCCGCCGACCTCCAACGGTTCGAGCCCGGACTTGCGCTCCGCCTCCTCCTTGGCGCGGCCCTTCGGGTGGTCTTTCTTCTCCGATGGGAACGCGAACACGATGCCGTTCCTGATCAGGTCGGCGTCCTTGTTCTGCTCCGCGTACTTGAGCCACAGCTCCTCGTCCACGCCCGGCGTCAGCATCACGCCCTCGGTCAATCGGTTCGGGCCGAGCGAGCCGGCCGTCATCAGGTCGACGCCGCGGTGGCACCTGTTGCCCTTGATCACGAACCTCGTGCCGGGAATTTCGACCGCCTCCTCGACCGTGCTCACGCCGCCCGGGCCGGCCTGCTTCCTCGGCTCCAGACCGTGAACGGCGTCGAGGTTGGCCGGGTCGTCGAATTGACGCAGCCGGGCGCGGTTCTTGGCGGTCATGCCGCTCTGATTGACCGCGAGCCGGCGGCAGAGAGTGCTCAGCAGCTCGATGTCCTCCTGGTTCGTCGGCTTGACCCAATGGCGTGCGACAGCCTTGAGAACCCGGGCGAAGTAGTGGACGTTCGTCGTCGTCGTGCCGCCGGCTCGGTCCATGAAGAACCGAAGGGCGAGCTTGGCGTTATTCGGGTTTGCGAGCGTCGCAAGCCCAGTGATCTGGTCGGCCGGATATCCGGAACGGGCGAGGGCGGTCGCGATCAGCTGGAACTGATGGCGGCGCGTCTTCACCGTGCTGGGCCTGACGGACCTGGCATAGTCGTCCGCGAACACATCCTGATTGGCGATCCGCGCGAGATAGGCCTCGACATCCGCTTGGAAGGATGGCGGGAAGGCGCTCCATCCGAGCGCATAGCGCCGGCGCGCATCGGGTTCAGCGATCTGCACCGCGGGCCATCCCGGGATGGTCCTCGCGGCGCGGTTCCACAGAACGCAGGTGGTTCGGTAAACCTTGGGCGCCTTCCTGACCAGGCTTTCGTTCTCAAGAGCGGAACGGAACCCCTC
Organism: Hyphomicrobium sp.; assembly: GCA_035517115.1. Taxonomy (GTDB): domain Bacteria; phylum Pseudomonadota; class Alphaproteobacteria; order Rhizobiales; family Hyphomicrobiaceae; genus Hyphomicrobium_A. The sequence goes on along the minus strand of DATIZL010000173.1, from coordinate 2,805 downwards.
GAATACCGTGCTGTCGACGCGGTCCGGCGAGATCCCTTGCCTGCAGCAGAAGTGCATGAGGCGGGACAGCCCGTACCGATAGTCCTTGTCTGGGAGACGCGCACGCAGGGCCTCCCAGTCGAGCGAGAGCGGCTCCTGGGAACGGCCTGGCAGGGCCCGCACGCCGGCGTGCCGAAGCGCCGCCAAGACGAGGCTGCGAATGTTCCGCCACCGGCCTTGCGAGAACCCCGCCAAAGCGTGCGAGACCCCCTCCAGCCGTTTCCGCAAATCGCCGGGCTCCGCTGGGACAAGGGCGGGATTGGCGTTCAGAAGCCGACAGACGGTGCGGAGGGCTGAAAGCATCTCCCGCTGACGGCGTGCATCCAGGGTCGGATCGGCAACGAGCCGCGCCATAATCTCCGCGAGGTTCGCCGGCTGACCGACGCCCGCGACGGGCAGGTGTGAACGTTCGCAACGTAGCATAATACCCTCCAGTGGACACGAGTAGACATTAAGTGAAAATAGTTAAAACTCAACATAGAAAAAGCAATCTGTGTTATACGCAGAGTAATAACGTTGGGTGTTGAAACGAGTGGACATTGGTGGACAACTTCTCCCTTATTGGCGATTGCTCTGGACGAACCGCAGGAGGTCGTCCTCGAAGATCCGCAGCTGACGCCCTACGCGGTGCGCGCGCAGGTGGCCGCTCTTGATCCAGCGGCGAATGGACTTGGTGCAGACGCCGAGATGTTCGGCCGCGGCCTGGACAGAGAGGAGGCGCGGCAAGGGCGAAGGTGCTGAGGTCATAAACTTGTCCTCGGTTCTACGGGTTGCTTCGAATTAAGCGCTTCGGCGGCGGCTTCACGGGCTAGGAGGCGCGCGAGCGCCTTCAACCTCTCGAGAGATTGGCCTCGATGGGGAAGGTGCCCGGGCTCGGCGTGATCTGCGTGGTTCGTCGCGCTCATAGGCGTGAGCAGGCCATCACGACGCCAGCGAGCGAACTGGCAAAATTCTAGGATGCTGTTCTAATTATCCTAATTTAGCACGCTCTCTCAATCGCTTACGTGCGGGCCGCAGCATCGCCAAGGGCGTGCGGAAACGAGCGCAACGCGCCGGAGGTCGGAGGCCGGTCCACCGTCGGGATGCAAATTCTAGTATAGTAAACTAGAATATCATACCAATCAGGCTTTCGCCGAAGGCGGTGAAATATGGAGTCGTCCGTGAAGAACGCAGCTTGAGCGCGAGTTAGGCGGTCTGGGAAGTGGCCGGCGTGTGGAAGAGCGCCGTGGCGAGGGCGCGCAAAATCTCGGCCAGCCAGCGCAGCAGCAGGCCGAAGTTGTAGCCGGCAGCAGCGAGGATGGCGTTGATGCGATCGCCGTCGCGTCCCTTGAGGTAATTGCGGTCCATGCGGTGCTCGGCCTTGAGATGGCCGATGACCGGCTCGACGGCGGCTCTGCGGCGCATCTCGCGGCGGATCGAGGCGGTGACGCGGCGCACCTGGCCGCTGATCCAGACGCGGAACTTGTGCGGGTGGTTGTGGCCGCGATAGCCCTTGTCGACATGGATGCGGCGCGTCTCGACGCCGGTCAGCGCCTCCAGCCCGGTGATCATCGGCCCGAGCGTGTGCCCGTCGTAAGGGTTGCCGTGCAGCGCCTGGGCGTGCAGCACGAACTGGCCGCCCCTGGGCGCGGTCACCGGCGTCGCGATCGACACCTTGCAGCCGAACTCGTAGGGCGCTTGCGCCTTGCCTTTGCCGATGCATTCGACTTCGGGTGCGTGCAGCGAATAGACCTTGGGGCCTCGCCGGCGCTGATCCTGGAAGCGGACCTTGGCCGCGAGATCGAGAAGATGGCCGAAGCGCTCCTGCAGTTCTGCATTGCCGTCGATGCGGCGGCGGATGTCACGGATGACGCGGCCCAAGCGGGTGCGCAGGAACTTGAGCTCGCGCCGCGCCCGCTTGAACTGGTGCGCATGAGTATAGCGGCCAACCATGATGGCGGCGCGCTTGGCCACCCGCAGATAGCTCTGCCGCAGCGGCACGCCGTGGCACCGCGCCAGCCCGACCAGCTTCACGAGAGCGCGATGCATCAGCCGCGCATCCGTTGGATGCGCCACCGCTTTGGGCTGCACCGTGGTGTCGACGACCACCCGCTCGAGATCCTTGGTCTCGAGCGCGCCGGTCTCGTGCGCCACCGACAGGCTCTCCTGGATCAGCGCCACGAGCTGCTCTTCCCCCAGGCGCTGGCGCCAACGCGTCAGTGACGAGCGATCGAAGGGCAGCTTGTGGCAGAAGCTCTGCTCGCCGCAGAAGTACTGGTAGTACGGGTTCTCCACCCAGCGCGCGCACAGCACCTCGTCGGACAGGTTGTGCATGTGCTTGAGGATGAAGAGCCCCGCCACCAGCCGTGGCGGCAGGCCGGGCTGGCCCGGGGCCAGGCTGGCACACCGAGCTGAAGCGGCCGGCGAGAAACGGCCAGTCGATCTTTGCCGCCAGCCGCACCAGCGGATGGCCCATGTCGATGATCTCTTCGAGCGCCGGACGCAGCAGGTCCTTTTGCCGGTCATCTCGTGGTCTTGCCATCGCGCTTCCCGTGCCGAAACCGGCCCTCAGGGAATCACGATCCGCACCAAACCGAAATCGCAAATTGCGAGAAAACCCGCGTCCAAGCGTCACTTCCCTGCAGATGCGATTACTTCATCCCGCCGAATTATCCCCGCCACTCAGCCGGATCGGCATTCTTCACGGACGACCCCGCAGTCTCGCGCAGGGGACAGAAATACTGCGCCAGCCGCAAACGATCCGTCATGCGGTCGAGGAGACCTTCG
>DATIZL010000172.1:0-4389 GCA_035517115.1 Hyphomicrobium sp. | reverse complement strand
TGTTGTGCTCGCTCTCCTGACCTACCGGTACGTCGAGCAACCTGCCCGCAAGCGCCAGATATCAACCCGCAGCTTGGCAATATCGATGAGCTCGGTTGCGGCCGGAGTGCTGGCCATGACGGCACTCGTCATCGCGACGCGCGGGCTGCCGCAGCGCATGGAGCCGGAGACCATCGAGATCCTGGCATCCGACATGGAGCGTGTCCCGCTGCCGTGCGTGGCCCCGGACATCACTCTGCGGAACGGGGACAAGGTCTGTCAGTATGGCGCGCCCGGCGCCGAGCCGACCGTTTTGCTCGCCGGCGATAGCCACGGCAGCATGATAGCACCTGCATTCTTCCGTAGTGCGGCCCGCGAGGGGTTTGCGGGGTTCAAGATCACGGATGTCGGGTTCTGCCCGCTGCCGGACGTCACGTCGCCGCGTTTTCCCGACTTCAGCCGGCCGATGCCGGACTTCATCGAGCTTTTGAAACGCACACCCTCGATCCGCCACGTCGTCGTTGCCTGCTTCTGGGAAATGCACGCTGACGGATATAGCCGCCGGCTGAAGCGCGTCGAGTTCCGGGATTCGGGATACGACGGCAGCGGCGTCGCCTACAATCCCACGAGCCTGCGGCACGGGCTCGAGCGGTTGTTCGACATGTTCCCCGATCGCCAGTTCGCCTTGATCGAAGACGTTCCCACCGGGCCCGAGTTCGATCCAAACACCGCCGCGCGGCTCATTCACGTCAAGGGAGGGCAGAGTCTCGAATCGCTGGGGATCTCGCGGCGCAAGTACGACGGACAGCTGTCGCCCTATCGGTCAATATTCGCGGCGATGGCCGCGAGGCCCAACGTGCGCGTCTACTCGGTAGCCGACAGCCTGTGCACTGCGGACTTCTGCCCCGGCTGGCGCGGCGGCCGGCCCGCGTATCGCGATTTCGATCACATCTCGGAGACGGGCGCGCTGGTGCTCTCCGGCGTATTCGAGAAGGTCCTCTCGGATTTCGCCGCGCCGCCGCGCGGCGAAAGTCGGCACGCCGATATCACGAGAGTGCACCGGCCCTGACGGGCCTCAAGCCCTCACTTCTTGCAGGGGAACGCCTCCAGGAACGCTCTCAAGATCGTCGAGCGGGCCGGCAATTGTATTTTCTCGGGATTGCGGTCCGCCCAAGTCACGTACGCCGTCGCAAGCTGAACGGGCGTCGTGGGAGTGGGAAAGCAGATCTGGCCCTTGGCGCCGGCCATCTCGAGGGCGACGGCATACCCGCCCACGAACCCGTAAATGTAGTTCGTGCACCCCGTCGCGCTCAGGACCTTGTCGGGTGGCATGGGTGCGGACGCCTTGTCTTGCGCAACCACGTCGCGGCATTGGCTGAGCACGGACTTCGTCGTCTGGGCCGCGCCGCAAGAAGCGCTCAAGCCCAAGATGCTCATCGCGATTGCAAGCTGTCGCCACATGCTCCGGTCTCCTTAGCGCCAGAAGCCTCCCGCGGCGGCCGCCGCGGCGAATCCCGCCGGCTCATTAGCGCTGAGGAATGCGGAGGATGTGAGAAGGCACCGTATGCAGTGAAGGGCCTCGCATGTGTGCCATGTTGAGGCACCTTGCGCAGACGTAATGAGTCTCACGCAATGGTGTCGTCCCCGCGAGTAACCACAGTACCGATTTGCCTTGAGCCGCCCCGCTCCGCGCCTATATGTCGGGCCTCGGAGGTAGCGTTCATGCGTGAAGCAGAAACCGACAAGAAGACCGCGACCGTCATCGTGGCCGTTCTCGCATTCCTAGGGGTGCTGAGCTTTGCGTTCGCCGGCGTGAGCATCATCGCGAGCGGCACGTCGACGGCAGCCTCGACTTCGGCCGTTGCCCCGCACAACCCGGGCTAAAGGCGGCGGAGCGATCAACGCTTATTAGACTGGCGGACGCCGGGATGCGCGTGCTCGACGCGTCGAAGTCGGACACGAGATCGGCACTGGCAGAACGGCGCTCAAACTGACAAGCCAAGGCGGGGGGCCAAGGGGGGGCGGCCGCGTTTGGCTCGCCTCTCTCGCTTAGCCGCCCTACGATGAAGTCCGCGCCGGCTGGGGGACGAGGAATGTCCACATCGCCGTGCTGTTGAGCCCGGACTAGGGGGCGCTCGGCGGGGTGAGGTGTGGCAACTAACAGCTTATCCACAGATTAGCTCGCAAGTGCACTAATCCCCGCTGGACGGCGCCCTGTCGATTCGCTGAGGTGGGTACAACCTTCATACACGTGCCCCCACGTGTTCCTCCCTGATCCCTCGGGAATTGAAGGTTCTCTCGCGCCGGCCTTCCAGACAGGTCGGCGCTTTTGTTTGAAAGACCCGAGCGCCGGCTCCAGATGGACTTCGGGCGCACGTCACCGACGCTCGGGCGGGAGCGAAACTGTCGGCGCCCCCTCGGAGATGACGGGCGAGCGTTTTTCAATCCGTTGCGTACGAAGGCGGTAGCGTCCCGGCTGGCAGCCGCGGTATCGCGCTCAGACGGGCTCGGGGCGTCCGCTCGCCTTGTGTCGGACGCCCATAAGATGACGCTAACAGACGCGCTGAGTTTCGACCTCTTACCGCCCCCACCTGTCGTCGTCGAAATCGCCGAGCCTGTCGAAGCAACGCTGCAAATCTTCCGATCGGTTGCGCTGCTCCTCGGCCACACGATGCCGCGGCACCCACCGGCACCACTCGAAATGCCGGCGCGGATCGTCGTTCCAACCGGGGCCCTGAAGACCGCAACGGAAGCGCTGATTGGCCTGTGCTTGGATGACCGCGATGCGGGCGTAGGTGTCGCACGTCGCGCGCTTGCCTTCGACATCGCGGCGGGGATCGTCGCGGCCGAACTTGAACGAGAACCCGCGCTCGTCGAAGCGCAGAGTTTGCGCGAGCGCTCCGCCGGCGACGAGAACAAGGGCGGCAGTGACGACAACAGTGGAGATACGCATGAACCGTGCCTCACATTTTTGACAGACGTCGGTTGAGATGGAAGACCCGCGCGACCGTTAGGGGAGATTCTAGGGCCGCGCGGGCGGGCGACATCCATCCTTGGCTGTCAGGACGGGAATGCCCGCGCGACTGATGGCATGCGAATGAGGCGACGGGGCGACCGGTGGACTGCGCGTGATAGCTTGATGCTCGCGGGCCTCAGGGGGCGGCTTCGGGTCACCCGTTCTCCTCAAGCGTCGCCTGTGAAATTCGTGTCATCCGGTATGTCGAACGAGGGCATGTCCGAGACATAAGTCGACAGATGCTCCAGGCCGTCAATTGCTAGGTCGATCCCGCCGGTGACCTTGTTCACGGCATACTTTGTAGCTGCTCGCACCGCGATCCTCTTGAGCCAGCGCAGGATGCTGTTGAGGCGTCCTTTGTCGACAAACGAGCCCTCTAATTCTGTCACGAGCGCCTTAGCCAACACTATCAACTGAGCGCGCTGCGCCGGTGTGATCCCGCTATCCTCTTCTCCCGCTTCATTACTCGCCTTCACGTCGTCGAGAAGTAGCTCCAAGGACTTCCGAGCTTTCTCGGCGAGTTTCCGCCCCTCAGGCTTCTGGATGGAGACCCAGCCAACTTCGATGCGGTTTTGACGACGAGCGAGGGTCTCGCTGAGACTTGCCAGTCCCTTCAACACCTTTCCGATCGTCGGTTTCTGGAAGTGACCATTGAGCATGTTCTGCAACTCGCTCTCGCTGAGACCGGACCGCTTGCGAAATGACTCGACAGTCTCGTTGCTGTCCATCAGTGCGTTCTGAATGCGCCTGCCGAGTGTCGAGTGATTGTGCACTCCCGGCTCTTCGTCGCCGAAGGACTCGAAGGTTTGATTGATGACCGAGGCGCGTTCATAGATTTTGAGGACTTCGGCCCGCACCACGTCGGGGCCCTTCTCCTGTGACTCGGCCTTCTCGTTCATGCTGCGGCCCCAACAGATCAATACGAGGGCGGCCTTCGGGTCGCCCTTTCCCTATCGCGCAGCTCGCGGCGGCGCGCCTCGTCGGTGAGGCCGATCAAGGGGAAGAAGTCGAGCACCATGAAGAAGAGGGCCACCATGAAGAAGAGGGCCACCATGATGGGCATGAGGTAGACGGCGATAGGTGGGTCGAGCGCGCTGATTTTTGGCGTAAGCTCAGTCGACGTCGTGATCCATGGCGTTGCCGTGATCCGAGCAGCGGCCTCGATGCCAGCGGAGTAGCCGAGGATGCCGAACAATGCGGCGAGGCATATTGCGGCTGCGACCTTCGACGCGAGCCCGTAGGCGCTCGGGTGATTGTAGGCGAGCCAGACGGAGCCGGTGATGACAGCGACAGTGAGCCCGGAGACGATTTCGATCATGAGCACAGCGTGGGCGCCCGACGTGCCACCGGCAACTGGTGAGCCAACGCCGTCCACAGCGGAGTGCATCGCTTTT
>DATIZL010000171.1:0-44048 GCA_035517115.1 Hyphomicrobium sp. | reverse complement strand
CTCAACTCCGACGGCAGCCTGCCACCCGGTGTCAAGGTGGTCCCCTTCTATGACCGCGGCGAGCTCGTCGCCATCACGGTCCGCACCGTGATGCACAACCTGCTGTTCGGCATCGCGCTGATCTTTCTCATTCAGTATGTGTTTCTCGGAAACCTACGCTGCGCGATCATCGTTTCCGCGACCGTGCCCGTGGCGCTGTTTCTGGCAGTGATTGTCACCGTGGTGCGCGGGGAATCCGCCAATCTGCTCTCGGTCGGCGCAATCGATCTCGGCATCATCGTCGATGCCACGGTGATCATGATCGAGAGCATCTTCCGGCAGCTGGCGCATCCAAATCAGTCCTCGGCCATGCTCGACAGCCGTCTGACACCGAAGCTCAACACCGTGCTCGCCGGCGCGGTCGAGGTCGACCGCGCCATTCTCTTCTCGGTCGTCATCACCATTGCGGCGTTCCTGCCGCTCTTCACCATGCAAGGAGTCGAGGGGCAGATTTTCGGCCCCATGTCACGCACCTACGCCTACGCGCTGCTCGGCGCCGTCATCGCAACGTTCACGGTCACCCCGGTGCTGTCGTCGCTCATCCTTCCCGATCGCGTGGCCGAGGTTGAGACGTTCCTCGTGCGGCTGATACGGCGCATCTACACGCGCCTGCTCCGCCTCGCTGTGGGCCATGCCAAGCTTGCCGCGCTCTCCGGTCTCGCGTTCTTGGTCGTGTGCGGAATGATCGCGTCGCGGCTCGGGACCGAGTTCCTGCCCAAGCTCGAAGAGGGCAACATGTGGGTGCGTGCGCTGTTGCCACCAACGATCACGCTGCCCGCGGGCGTCGACTCCGTGGCACGCATGCGCAAGATCCTGTTGAGCTATGCCCCCGTGCGCACGGTCGTCTCCGAGCAGGGCCGCAGCGAGGACGCCACTGATCCCGACGGCTCCTTCGTCGCCGAGTACCTCGTCGTGCTGAAGCCGTTCGAAGAATGGCCGCGCGGGCTGACCAAGGAGAAGCTCATCAGCCAGATGAACGAGCAACTCAATCGCGAGTTCGTCGGCGTCGACTTCAACTTCTCGCAGTACATCGAGGACAACATCGAGGAGGCGCTGTCCGGCGTCAAAGGCGAGAACGCGGTCAAGATCTTCGGCAGCGACCTGGCCCAGCTCGAGCGCCTGTCGAAGGCGGTAAAGTCCGAGATCGCGACCGTGCCGGGCGTCAAGGATCCGGGCGGGTTCAGCCTGCTCGGGCAGCCGAACCTGCTCGTGCGCATCGATCGCGCCAAGGCTGCGCGCTACGGCTTCTCGGTCGGCGACATCAACACGGTCGTGGAGGCTGCGATCGGCGGCCACGAAGTCACACGCGTTTACGAGAACGACTGGAATTTCCCGCTCACAATTCGCTTGGCGCCCGAGTATCGCGAAAGCGTCGACGCCATCCGCTCGATTCCCATCGCCTTGCCGAACAACGATCCATCGCAACCGACCGCGTATATTCCGTTGAGCGATCTCGGCGAGGTCAAGCTGGAGGCCGGCGCTGCTTACATCTATCGTGAGAACAGCCAGCGCTACTATCCGCTGAAATACAGCGTGCGCGGGCGCGATCTCGGGTCGACGGTTGCGGATGCGCAGGTGCAGGTCGCGCGCAATGTTCCGCTTCCCCGCGGCTACCGGCTCGAATGGGGCGGGGAGTTCGGTGCGCTGCAGGAGGCCAAGGCGCGCCTTACCGTCATCGTGCCCCTGAGCCTCTTGCTCATATTCATGCTGCTCTATGCCCTCTTCAATTCCATTCGCGACAGCTTGCTGGCGCTCGCTGGCATTCCGTTCGCGGTCGCCGGCGGCATTCTCGGGCTCTGGATCTCTGGCCTCAACTTGAGCGTCTCGGCAGCGATAGGATTTATCTCTCTGTTCGGCGTATCGACGATGGATGGCATCCTGCTCATGTCCAACATCCGCCGAAACATCGAGAAGGGGCAAGGTGCGCAGGATGCCGTGCTGGCGGCAGGGAGCACCCGCATGCGCCAGGTCTTCATGACCGCCTTGTCGGCCTGTCTTGGCCTCGTTCCGGCGGCCCTTTCGAGCGGGATCGGAACACAGGTGCAGCAGCCATTGGCCGTAGTCGTCGTCAGCGGGATGCTGCTCTCACCGATCTGCAGCCTGCTCATGATCCCGACCCTTGCGCGCATCTTCGTCAGAGTGCCGTCCACGAGTGCCCAACTGATCCACGAAACGGGGACGTCTTGACCAACCGATTGCCGGGCCGTTCGCGACAGCGTAGGTCTCGCGCGTAGAGTGCTTCGAATGGGCTTGCCGATGGTCGCAAGAAATCCGCTCTCCCGCCTGACGCTCGCTGCGCTCGCCGGTATTTGCTGGTCTGAGCAACAGGCGCAGGCGGGCAACGAGGCGAATTTCGTCCTTTACGATCATCACACCGAGGCGAAGGGCACCACCGAGATAAATCTGTGGAGCGACTTCTCCCGCGGCGCCCCCGGAGACCCCTCCTACGCGGCCCAGCTCCTCGAGATGGAGCGCGCGATTACCGATCAGTGGATGGCCGCAGTCTACTTCGAGGGAGACAAGATCGCAGGCGACGACTACGGCTTCGGCGGCTGGCGGCTCGAGAGCCGCTATCGCCTGTCCCCCTACAGCACTTTTCTCAATCCCGTGATCTACCTCGAGTACGCCGACCTGCGCCCCGATCACCGCTATCTGCTCGAGGTCGTAGGACGGACAGACGCGCCCGAGTCGGAGTCCGGCTCCGAGCTCGAAAGCCGATTGATCCTCGGCCACGATTTCAGCGACAGGTTCGACGTTGCCTTCAACTGGATCAACGACGTCAACCTGAGCACGGGCGACTGGGAGTTCGGGTACGCGGCGGGGCTCAACTACGCGCTGTTCGAAGGGGCCAAAGGTTCGGGCGAGGGCACCGTGCCGCGGCGCGCCGACGATTGGTGCTTGAAGGAGGTCAAATTGGGGGCGGAGCTCTTCGGCGGGCTCGGCGACAGCGCGCTGGGGCTCACGCTCAATCCTAACGTGACGCAGGAGTATGCGGAGCTCAACTTGAGAGGCGAGCTCAACAACGGTCTCCATGCTCAGCTGGGGGCGGCCGTGGGGCTGAGCAGGGCCAGCGAGCCGGCTCTCCTGCGCCTGATGTTCGGGTATGAGTTCGAGTGACCCCAGCGAACAGCGGTGCGGGTGATCGCATTGCCCAAAGAAAATCCCGGCCGTCGCGATAGACGGCCGGGCAGTTAGGACCAAACGGTAGGAGACCTGACGGATACGCTCGCATGCTTACGCGGACCTGACGCGCTGGCGCTCGCTTTGCGCGAGGCTCACTAGCACTTCTTCGCCGAGCGAACCCGGTTCAACGCATCCATCTCGCCGCTGATGAGGGCCAGATCCCTCTTGCGCTGCTCCTCGCTTTGGCCGGGGGTCAACCGCGGCCGCAGATCCACCGCTTCTTGCAGCAGCCGGTCGTTCTCACCCCGCAGCTCTTCGCAGCTCATGGTGACGTACTGGGCATCGGGGACAGCGGCCGGAGACACGCTTTGCCAGGGCCACAAAGAGCATCCGCTCGCGCAGCATGCGCACACGATGATCGGCGCAAAGTGACCCTGGCGGCGGGCCGCTTCCCTCATTTCGGGCTCCGAACTCTATCGGGGCGGATATTTCCCGCCGCCTACGCGAAGCTATCTCTTGAAACGGGCCTCATCGCGCCACGCTCTCCAGCAGGTCGCGCACGTCGACACCGAGCTTGGTGAGCATGGTGATCAAAATCTCGTTCTGGTGCTCGAGGTGGTGCAGGATGACCTCGATCTCCTGCTCCGCCTTGATGTTGATCTCCAAGTCATGCTCCGCACGAGCCTCGGCGTGCTGGCCCAACAGGTTCTGGCCCACCATGATGAGCGGCATCAGCAGAATCTGAATGAGGTTCGAGAGAAAAAGCCAGAATATGAAGCCCATGGGTGGATCAAACTTATATCGGTCTGGGGCCAGGAGATTCCAGCTAAGCCACGCGACCGTCCAGGTGAAGATAACAAGAAAAAATCCCATTGTGCCGACGTGACTGGTGATCCACAGCGCCAATCGATCCAACCGCGAGCGCTTCTCTCGCATCTCGACGTTGATATTGCGAAGCGGTCGGCGACGTTGCCGGAATTCGTGCAGCGTCATCGGCTTCAACTTAGGCGCGCTGGCAGGAGTATGCATGACCCGTTCCCCCAATCGAAAATATCAGATGAGCCAGTCGGGCAGCCGCAGCTTACGTGAACCTTAATCGGCCGTGTTGGCTTGCAGGTCCAGAGGGTAGGCGCGAGCACCGGCTTGTTCCAACTGATTTTCTGAGCGGGGAGTACGCCGATGGCGAGGTCAGGTGCGCATGGAACAGCGCCGCGCATTGCAGCGGGGCAGCTGCCCGAAGCGGGTTTCATGTGCCTTCAGCAGCTCTTCTTCCGTCGTGGACGGACAGGCGGTGACCTTCCAAGTGAAATGCGTGGCCTTTTGCGTGCAGGGCCCTTCGAGCCCCATGAGATGACTGCGGAGGCAGCTTCTTATGGAAATGCCGGCGCCCGCCGCGTGACCGACATTGATGAGCACGCCATTGTCGAACAGGCAGTAGACACCGCGGGCCTCGGGGGCCTGGTCGACGTAGTATTCGGCGAAGGGCAGAGTAGGCATTCTGCCTGTCCTGCGGTTGACGTGCCGGGCGGCTCCGATGCCGAAGGCCCGGACGACGAGAGTGGTGACGTCGCCCGAGCCCCCGTGCGGGGCCGCCCTCCTCAAGCGGACGTGCACCCCATCAGAGCGTTGGATGATTCGGCGTCTGATTTGAGTCAACCGCGCGGCCAAAGTGAGTCAACCAACTCGCGCGGTATGTCCAACGCGGAGGCAGGATCGGGCTGGGGGCCGCTGCAACCCGCCGACCTCGTTACCAAGCGCTCACTTTGCCTCGGTCAATAGTTTCCGTGATCTTCGCGCGTCCCGAGATCCCCGGGGCCACGGGTGTGGTCACTGTGATCGCTGCGGGCCGGGGCATCCGGTGCGCTATATCGCGAGCGCCTATAGCGTACGTGCCGATAACAGCGCCCAACCCCCAACTCGCACGCGATTTGAGGGCCGGCGGCATAGCCGATGATGCCGCCTCCGATGAATCCGACCGGGCCCGCGGCGACGGCACCCGCGACCGCTCCCAAGGCCGCGTCGGTCACGCGTTCGCCGGCGCGGGCGACCGTAGGCGTAAGAGCGACGGCGAGAGCGAGAGTGAGAGGCGCACCTAGCGTTCTCATGAATGTCTCTTTCTTGGCGCAGGGACCGCTACCTGCTGTTCCGCGCGCCTTGTCAGGATACGGATGGACGCCGGTTCGGAATCAACTCGTCGGCGGGGAGAGGCGGCACGCAATAAGAAGGCCGACCCCCGTACTGCATTGGGGGGCTAATAAAGGGGTCGGCCCCCTCGACCGGAGATCAGCTTCCCTCGAAACAACCCCTCGGCCCGCCTGCCCGGCATCAAGCTCGGTGGAGAGTTTGGCGATCAAAAGGCGTGAGGGCTCAACTGCGGACTAACGCCTGCGACGAACCGGATCGAGTGCGCGGCCACACTTTCGATCTCTCGCCATCGCTAATCTCTTCGAAACAGTTGTGGAGAGTAAGTCATGCCTAGCCCCTACGCCGACACTCTCATCTTGATCGAAGAGACCTGCCGGCACATCGCGCACGGGGTGCTTGCCATCGAGGAGCTCGGAAAACGCTACGATCGTACCCGCGCAGCTCTCGACCGGGCACAGGAGATCATGTCGGCCTCAAGAGTACTTATGACCCCGCCGCCGCTTCCGGCGCAAACAGAGCCGCTTCACGAGCCTAAGCAACACCCCTGAAAGCGGCGCCCGCGGCGGGGCCGGGCGTAGTGGCATTGGTGCTCCGCCATAGGCACACGGCGCTTACTCTTGTTCATATCGCACGGAGAGCCGATCATCGCTTGGTCGGCTGGGGCGAATCACGTCTAGTTTTCGCGCAAACTGCGACGGAAACACCGCCCCGGCTTGACGAGACGCATGAGGCACGCTTCGCGCACTCCAAAGGCGCTTGTGCTTTTGGCTGCCGCCGGATTGTTCGCGGTTGCAGTCGCGCAAGCTTTTGCCGAGGACGCGCAGGACGGCGAGCGAGCCCAGCACGCGCTCGCGGCTGGCGTGAGCGCCTACCAAGAAGGCGCACTCGAGTTCTCTGTCGAAACGCTCAGCAGCGCCCTCAAGGGTGATCTCTCCCGCCAAGAGATTGCCGAAGCGTTCTACTACCGCGGGCTTGCGTATCGTGAGTTGGGCAAGCCCGGGCAGGCGATCTCGGATCTAACGACCGCCATCTCGGTGAAGAACGGACTGTCGAAGGCTCACCTTAAAGACGCGGTGAAAAATCGCGCGGGCGCCTACCGCGAAGCGGGGATCATGCCGACGGAGTCGGCGGTCGTCACCGAGTCCTCTCTGCACGACTATTCGCGCGTTCCCGTCTCCACGCCTGCCGGTCGGCTACCGGTCCCGGTCGCCGCTGCCCCGGCCGCACCGCGCCAACCTGAGCCGCCAGCAACGAGCGCAGAGACGGAGGCTGCCCCCGGCCCAGGCAAGGGAGACTTCGTCGCGGCGATACAGAAGCTGATCCCCGACTGGCCGTAACGGGGCGCCTCTGTTCCGTTTTGGAACAGCGACGCTCGGAAAATCCATTCAGGGGGGCGAACCTTCCGGTTGCTTCGGCGTGAGCACGGCTGCCATTGGCAGGAGAGTTGCAAGAAAGGCCACCACAGGGCGGCGCTCCTAGCGGGGCGATCGGCCTGCAGTCCGCAGCGGACGTAGGGTGGCCTCGATGAATACCATTGCATCCTCCGAGACCTGGAGCCACGTCGCGCTTCAAGCGGAGGGGATGGCCGCGTGCCGCTTCACGATCGATATCCTGACCTCCATGGAGTCCGCTGCCCCTGTCTGGCTCGAGCTTGAGCGCGGCGGGGCCCTGGCGAGTCCCTACCAGCGTTACGCCTGGGCTTCGAGCTGGCAGGAGACCATCGGCCAGGCGGAAGGCGCCACTCCCTTTATCGTCGTCGGCCGCGATCACGCCGGCACCGCGGCATTCTTGTGGCCGCTCTGTCGGACGCGCCTCGGTCCGCTGTCGATTGCGCGCTTTCTCGGTGGCAAGCATTCGAATGCGAACTTCCCGCTCTGGCGCCCGGAGGTCGCAAGCGGAGTTACGGGCGCCGATGTTCGCGCGGCGCTTGATGACGTGGCCCGCAGCGAGCCGAGCGTCGACATGCTGGTCCTGCTCAACCAGCCCAAGAGCTGGAGCTTCGTGGCGAACCCGCTGGCACACCTGCCGCACGACGAGTCACCCAGCAAGATCTGCCACAGCACGCTGCCCTCGGACTTCGAAGCCTTCTATCGCGAACGCGTAAGCTCGAGCACCCGCAGAAAGATGCGCCAGAAGGAGCGTGCGCTCGCAAAGCATGGAGCCGTCAGTTATTGGCGGGCGCGCACGAAAGAGGACGTGCGGCGCGTGCTCGAGGCGTTCTTTGCGCAAAAGGCGGAGCGCATGCGCCAGCTCGGTATCGCCAACGCCTTCGCCGAGCCGGGCGCGCGCGAATTCATCGAATTGGCAGCGGTGCGACCGGACCCGAACACGGGTGTGCCGCCCATCGAGCTCTACGTGGCTTCCGTCGGGGATTGCATCGTCGCGACGTTCGCCGGCGTCGTCTCCGACCGCCGGTTCTGCGGGATGTTCAATTCCATGATCATGAACGAGCTCTCCAACGAGAGCCCGGGCGAGCTGCTGCTCGCCAACGTCGTGCGCATGGCTTGCGAGCGGGGCCTGTCCGCCTTCGACCTCGGCATCGGCGAGGCGAGCTACAAGCGCACGTTCTGCAACGAGACCGATACGCTGTTCGACACGGTGGTGCCGCTCAGCGTTCGCGGCAAGCTCGTCACACCGCTCTGGCGCGGGCAGCTCAACGTCAAGCGACGCATCAAGCACTCGCTCTACGCGCGCCAAACGGTCGAGGCGCTGCGGCGGCACCTGCTGGGTGAAAGCCGCGCCGGGTTCGGCACGGCGGAAGCGGCCAAGCTGCAGAGTGTTGCCTAATCGCCGAGCGGAGGACCCATGAAGACGTGTGATATCGCCATCGCCGGCGGCGGCCTTGCAGGATCGACCGCAGCCGCCATGCTCGGCAAGGCCGGCTACGATGTCGTTCTCATCGATCCGCACGATGCCTATCCGGCGGAATTCCGCTGCGAGAAGCTCGATGCCTCGCAGGTGGAGCTCTTGCGCAAGACCGGACTCGCCGAGCCCGTCCTGCGCAATGCCACGCTAGACGGCGCGGTGACGATAGCCCGTAACGGGCGGTACCTGGAGACGAAGAAGAGCGCCCGCTACGGCATCATCTACGACACGTTGGTCAACAGCATTCGGGGACAAATCCCGGCCAGCGTGCGCCAGGTCCGCGGTAAGGTCACTGGCATCGCCAATAGCGCCGACCGGCAAATGCTCATGCTGACGGGCGGCGAGGAGCTCTCCGCGCGGCTCGTGATCATGGCGAACGGCCTGCACCCGGGGCTGGCGCAGTCGCTCGGTATCGAGCGGCGTGTCGTCAGCCGCAGCCACACCATGGCGATCGGCTTCGACCTCTGTCCCATTCACCGCGCGAGCTTTCGTTTCAAGGCGCTGACCTACTACCCGCAAAAGGCTTCCGACGGCGTCGCCTACATGGCTATCTTTCCGGTCGGCGAGACCCTGCGCGTCAACATGTTCACGTACTGGGGGGCGCGCGATACGCGCCTTGAGGGCCTGCGCGAGGAGCCGGAGAAGACGATCGCCCGGCTATGGCCGAGGCTTGAGAGCGTAACTGGCGTCTTTGCGGCCGAGAACGTCCGCATCCGGCCTATCGACCTTTACGTCACCCAAGGCTACGAGCAGCCTGGGTTTGTGCTCGTCGGCGATGCGTTCGCCACCGCGTGCCCCGCGGTGGGGGTCGGCGCCAACAAGGTGCTGACCGACGTCGAGCGCCTGTGCAACGTCTACATCCCCCGCTGGCTCGCCTCGCCCGGCATGGGGGTCGAGAAGGTCGCGAGCTTCTATGGCGATCCGATCAAACGGGCGTGCGACGAGAGCTCGGCCGCACGCGCGTTCTACTTGCGCTCGCTTTCCACCGATGAGGGGCTGGCATGGCGCACGCGGCGATGGATGCGACTTGGCCTCCAGATGGGGGTGTCCGCGTTGCGCGGTGCAAGAGAGTCCTGCGCCGCTTTCGTGCGGGATTACAGGTTGCGTAAGAACGCGGCGACCGGCCAGGTGAGCGAGAGCTCGCCGATGCCGAGATAGATCCAGTTGCGCCAATAGCGAGCATGGCTTTTGAAGCGTGCGTAGCCCGCGGGCGTCTGGCTGCGCTCCAGCGCCAGCGTGACTGCAAATGCGGCGACAGTGGGCATCGGTGCCTCGCGCAAACTGATCCAAGCGCGAAGCCTAAGCGGGTTCTGCTCGAAATGCGGTTCCGGCTGGAACAGCTAGCCCAGCGGCAGGCTGACGAACTGAAGCTTGCCGTCCATGTGGCGCAACAGCAGGAGGATGTTCTTCTTTCCGCTGCTGCGTGCGCTCTCGATGCTGCGCGACAGGTCGTCGGGCGTCTTCACGACGTCCTGGTTCGTCTCCATGATGACGTCGCCGCGCTTGACGCCGCGGTCCGCCGCCACGCTGCGCTCGTCGACTTGGGTGACGAAGATGCCGCCGATGGTATCTCCGATATTGAACTTGTCCTTGAGGCCCGCGGTGAGCGGGGTGAGGGTGAGGCCGAGGAGCGTGCTGGCGGGTGGTGCGGCCGGAGGGACAACCTCGGTCGCGGCCGGCGTCGTGGCAGACCGCGGCGCAACATCGGCGCAAGGGACGCGTACCGTCTTGCCGATCTCGGGCACGTAGCGCGTGCACTCGAGATCCTCGGCACGCGCGGGCGCCGTCGCGCCGAGAGTCGCGGCGGTGAGGAGCGCAACTAACCAGCTAGCCCGTTTCAAGAGCGTGCTCCGGCGCAGGGGCGATAGGCTATTTTGGCGGAAGAAGAAGGCGCCGGAAAGCACGCTTGCGAACGCCGCTTACCGCGACGCCCGGTCGCGGAAGGGCCCGACGGATATCACCCCGTTCCCCGCGTTAGGTCTGTGGCCGCCGATGACCCCCCCTCCCATCGGCGGCCAGGGAGCGCCTGATGCAGGGCTTGGGGGCGCTCCCGCTCTTTCGTCTCACTATCGTCGCGGAAATATGCATAAGGCCGTTGCGATTGACTCTTGGGGAAGGAGAGCTGGCGAATGCGTCGGATCGTGCGGATCGTGCCGCTGGGGGTGGCGTTTCTGTGTGCTCCGGCGCTCGCTGAGAAGGTCTTCAGCCCCGAGGATGCCGCCTACATCGACTGGAGCTGGAAGCACTGCGAGACGACCAGCACTGACAAGGAGCACAAGCTAGCCGATGCCGCGACGGCAAGCGGCGGGGAAAAATTTCACGAAGAGTATCAAAAGGCGTTTCATAAGATCGCCGACGTAACGCGCTCTCCGTTGGAGACGGAGCGCTTTTGCGCGACCATCCTCGGCATGTACGGACCAGGCGCTTCCGTCATCCCCGATCTCATTGTTGCTAAGGGAGAAAAGCCGCCTCCGCCGTCGCCGGCCACGGCAACGTCCGCTCCGGCCGCAGCGCCGGCGCCGCACGGCCGCAAACGCCACTAAGCATTTCCCCGCGCGCGATGCTGACCCTTTCCGCTGCGGAATCGCACTACTATAACGAAGCCGCCATACAACGCGGCGCGGACGCAACGGCGGCCGCAATCAAAAAGGGAAAGGGGAGACTCATGCCGGAAGGAGTGACATCCGCAAGCCTGATTATCATCATTCTCGTTGCCGCCGCAGTCGGCGCTGGGGTCGGCGGCATGCTCGGGCCGAATTTCGATCCGCCGGTGTTGGCCGTAATCTCAGGATTCATCGCGACGATCGTCGCCGTGCTCGTGCGCAACGAGCTGATCAACCGCCTGTCGGGGGCCGGCCCCAACGACTTCAAAATTCCGCTGGTGGTGGCCGTATTCGCGGTCGTGGCTTCGCTGGCGGGCAGCCTCGGCGGCAAAGAGATCCTGGACGATGTGGGGGGCACTTACTCTCCGGTTTGGGTAGGAACGATTGCTGGGTTGGCGTCGGCGATCCTCATGTCCATGCTGATGATCACCTACTACATGGAGGCTCGGCGGGGCTGATGGGGCCACGCCGGACTTTTGCGTTCCCGGCGTCGGCGCTTTGCGCCGGCGCCGTTTCCATTGGCCGATTGCGATGTGCTCGTCCGTAGCATCCCGCGTTCGACCCGCAACTGTGGAAAAGGCTCTGAAACAACAGCGGCCTATGCAGTCACGTAGTACGAATGTGACGGGTAGCTGACATGTTGAGTGAGAGGGTCTCAATATGGGTGAGGACAGGGCGGTTTTGAGTGCGCATTACACGGTTCTGACGGAAGCGCACGCCATGCGGCGGGATGCGGAAGCCCGCGAGATCATGCAAGGGTATCCGGCGCGCGATCTGGGCGCCTTCACGCTTCTGCCCACAATGGAGCGGGATCTCGACTGGGAGCTCTCGGTGGAGCGGGCGGAGCGCGCGAGCGTGGAGCTGCAAGCGGCCGGATTCCGCACCCGCATCCGTACGATAGAGCCTGTCGGCTTCTTCGACTAAAGCGAACTCTGTTGATCAGCCGGACCGTTCGGGTCTCGGCCGCAGCGGCGTCACGTTGCTCGCGGCCGGGGCGCCAACGCGGCTATGGCGTATGCCGTAGAAGGCGTAGATCGCGAGCCCGAAGAACATCCAGACGCCGAGACGGACCCAGGTATCGGCCGGCAGCCCCAGCATGAGGAAGGCCGCGGAAGCGGCACCGGCCGGGGCAACGAAGTAGATGGCCGGCGCCCGGAAGGGGCGCGTGAGCCCGGGCTGCGTTATGCGCAGCGCAAGCACGCCGAGGCACACGATCGCGAAGGCAAACAGGGTCCCTATGCTGACAAGTTCGCCAACGAGCCCGATGGGCAAGAGCCCGGCCAGCACCGCCACGATCACGCCGGTGATGCTGGTGGTGATGTAGGGCGTGCGGAAGCGCTTGTGGATGATCGCGGCCCATGGCGGCAGCAGGCCGTCGCGTGCCATCGCGTAGAAGATGCGCGGCTGCCCGAGCAGCAGCACTAGCACCACCGAGGTGAGCCCAAGGATGGCGCCGAGCTTGATGATGGGCGACAGCCACGCGAGACCGATGGCGTCGACGCCCACGGCGATGGGGTCGGGAACGTTCAGCTTGTCGTAGGGCATGATGCCGGTGATGACGAAGCTGACGAGCACATAGAGCAGCGTGCAGATCGCGAGCGAGCCCAAGATGCCGATCGGCATATCACGTTGCGGATTGATGGCCTCCTGCGATGCCGTCGAGACGGCATCGAAGCCGATGTAGGCGAAGAACACGACGGCCGCGCCACGAACGACACCGCTCCAGCCGTATTCGCCGGGTGCGATGTTGGGCGGGATGAGGTTGCCTTGGGGGTTGGTCGCGGTCACCCAGTTCGTGGTCGAAATGTAGCTCAACCCGGCAAGAATGAAGGCGATGACGATGGCCACCTTGATGACGACGATCACATTGTTGACCCTCGCCGATTCATGCACGCCGATGACCAGCAGCGCCGAGATCACGGCAACGACCAAGACGGCAGGAACGTTGATGAGCGCACCCGTGGTGGTCCAGGCGCCGCTTGCCGGATCGTAGGCGAGCGGCGCGTTGACGAGCGCGGTCGGCAAGTGGATCCCGAGATCCGTGAAGAAGCTCGTGACGTAGCCCGACCAGCCGATGGCCACGGTGGTGGCGCCGAGCGCGTACTCGAGGATCAGGTCCCAGCCGATGATCCAGGCGATCAGCTCGCCCATGGTCGCGTAAGCGTAGGTATAGGCGCTGCCCGAGATCGGCACGGTGGACGCCATCTCGGCATAGCAGAGGCCCGCGAAGGCGCAGGCGATGCCGCCGAGGATGAACGAGATGCCGATGGCGGGCCCTGCGTTTGCCGCGGCCGCGTGACCCGTCAGCACGAAGATGCCGGCGCCGATGATGGCGCCGATGCCGAGCGAGAGCAGGCTCATCGCGGTCAGCGTGCGCTTGAGCGGCACGCCGCCGTGGGTGACGAGCGCCTGCACCTCCGTCTCCTGAGCCTCGGCCTGCAGGGTCGCGATCGACTTCTTGGCCAGCAGTCGCTGCATGTTCCCCCCAGGCTCGCGCGGTGTGACGAAACGTTCCGCTAGAAGTTCACATTGTGGATGACCCACCCGCCGGCGAAGGCGATGAGCCCGGCCGCGACGATATAGGGCAGCACCGACACGAAGGCGCTCAGCAGCGCGACGAAGGCCCCGAACACCGCCACGGCCGCTTCCCAGAGCACGGTCACGGCCTTGTAGAGCACGTAGACGATGACGGCGCAGACCGCGATGAGAATCACCATCTTCCACACGGGAAGCGCTTTCCAGTCCGACTGGAAGACGGCGATGATCTCGCCGAACGACCACGTCCAGATGAGTTCCAAGAACTTGAAGATCGCGGCAATTCCCTGCTGCAGGAACTGCACGATCGAGCTGATGATCTGCTGCACGACGCTTCCCCCCGATGCTCGCGGGCCGCGGCCCACCGGGGCCTGCCCTAGGGCCTTATACTAGGCCAGGGTGAAGCTCCCTGTCAGGAGGGAAAGCCTTGAGGAACGCGCGATTTGTGACGGGCGTACCCAGCCTAGGCGAGCTTGCCCAGCTCCTCCGCCGTGATGCGCACCGCCGTGCGGATCTGCTCCGGCGTGTGCTCGCTTGTCACGAAGAAACGCAACCGCGCAGCCTTCAACGGCACTGCCGGATAGATGATGGGCAGCACGTTGATGCCGCGCGCCAGCATGCGGTCGGTGATGCGGCCGGCCCTCACGATGTCGCCCACCATGACGGGGATGATCGCATAGCCCTGGCTGGTCACCGTGTCGAGGCCGCGCGCACGCGCCTCGCGCAGGAACAGGGCGCCGTTTGCCTGCAGGCGGGCAACGCGCTCGGGCTCCGCCTTCAGAAGCTGCAGCGCCGCAGCCGCCGCGGCGGCGACCGGAGGCGACATGCCGACCGAGTAGACTTGGCTGGCAGCGCGGAACTTCAGAATTTCGATGAGTTCATGACTGCCGGCGATATAGCCGCCGCACGCCGACAGCGCCTTGCTCAAGGTACCCATCCAGATGTCGACGTCGCTCGGGTCGATATCGAAGTGCTCGTGCACGCCGCGGCCGTGCTTGCCGAGCACGCCGAGTGCGTGGGCCTCGTCGACCATGAGCCAGGCATTGTGCCGCTGCTTCAGCTTGATCAGGCGGGGAAGGTCGGGAATGTCGCCGTCCATCGAGTAGAGACCCTCGACGACGATCAACGCGTTCTTGTAGCAGCCGCGCTCCTCGACCAGCAGCCGTTCCAACGCCGCCATGTCGTTGTGGCGGAACGCGCGGGCGGTGGCGCCCGACAGCTTGGCGCCGACGAGAATGCTGTTGTGAGCGAGCTCGTCGTAGATGACGAGATCGGCCGACTCCATCAGCGTGGCGATAGTCGACACGTTGGTCGCGTGCCCGCTGACGAAGGCGAGCGCCGCTTGCGCCTCGTAGAGATCGGCCAGTGCCGCCTCGAGCTCGCGGTGGAACACGCGCTCGCCCGAGACGATGCGGCTTGCGGACACTGAGGTGCCATACTGGTCGATCGCGGCCTTGGCGGCTTGGGACACGACCGGGTGGCGATTCAAACCCACGTAATCGTAGGAGGCGAAGTTGAGGTACTCGCGCCCGTCGATGGAAATCTTCGAGCCGGCGCTCTCCTCGTGGCAGCGATAAAAGGGGTCGCTGAAATTGAAGCGCTCGGCCACCTTGCGATGCTTGAGGATGGACGTGTAACCGGCGAGGTCGCCGAAGCCGCGCGAGGGCTGGTAGGCGGCGCGCAGCAGCTTGCGGACCTGCAGCCCCTGCCAGGCGGTCCGAATGGCGGCGGTGGCGTCGTGAAGCATGGCGGTGGCGTTCAGGCCGACCATCGTCAGCGCACGCGCGAACGTTCCGCTCGTCTCAACCCGCAGGTCGCGCCTATCTACATCTGACTCACGCACATCCAAGGCGCTGATCCTCCGGCCGACGTTTGTTGATTTTCAAGGTGCAAGCATGTTTACCAAGACAAGAACCACAGACCCTAGCACGTCAGCAAGGCGAAGATGCTTCCTTATCTCCGCCTGCCAACATCTGCCCTGCCTTACCGCAACCTTACGGAAACCTGCGAGCTCGTGAAGCAAAGCGTGCAATCGGTCGTTATTAGCGGTGCAAGTGCCGGATTGGGCAGGGCGCTCGCTCTCCAATACGCCATTCCCGAACGGGCGCTCGGTTTGCTTGGCCGCGACAAAGCGCGCCTTACCGAGGCGGCGGCGGCTTGCCGCGCCCGGGGAGCGAACGTGACGATCGGCGCCTTCGACCTTCTGGACGTATCCGCGACGGGCGATTGGATGCGCGCATTCGACGCCGCCCAGCCCATCGACCTCCTGATCGTCAATGCCGGGGTATTCACGGGCCATGGCGCCAATCGCGTCATGGAGACCGACGAGGAGATCATGGCTATGCTGCGCACAAACCTCGAAAGCGCAACCACGACCATCTCGGCCGCCCTTCCTATGCTGCGCGCGCGGCGGCAGGGGCGCATCGCCATCGTCGGCTCGCTTGCCGCGCTGCAACCCCTGGCCGACGCTCCCGCCTATAGCGCCAGCAAGGCCGGCCTCATGAGCTACGGCGAGGCATTGCGGGAATGGCTGATCCCCGATCGGGTGGCGGTGACGCTTATCTATCCGGGTCACATCGATACAAACCAGGTCGCAAGCCATGTCGGCGCCCTTCCCATGATCATGTCGGCGGAGGCGGCGGCGGCGCGCATCAAACGCGGCCTCGACCGCGGCCGCGCGTTCATCGCCTTCCCCCTCCCCCTGCTGTGGCTCATTCGCGCCGGGCGCCTGCTGCCGTGGCGGTTGCGGGCGGCGCTCGGCGCGAGCATGCGTTTCCACGTGGACAAGGAATAGACACCCAAGGAAACGGCGCGGCCGCTCAAGGGTTGCTCAAGGGCCCGGATTCTCTAGGCTTTTGGAATGAGCAGCCGCGCACGCAAGCCCTTGGTGCCTTCCACGAGCCAAGCCAGGCCTCCGGCGGCGAACAGCCCCGCTAGGGCATAGCCCCCGATGCCGCTGGCGGTGAGCGCGAAGTGGGCGCCCTTAACCAAGAACAGCAGGCCGGAAAACACCCTGAACACGAACCAGGACGTCATTCTCGTCTTAAGGTCCTCTGCGCGCTTGGCATCGTCGCGCTCGATCCAGCTTTGAATGGCAGACATCGATCCCTCCGCGTTTGCAGCCGAAATTGGCGCGATCGCGAGGGTGGCGGGCCTTCGGACAGCACGCTGTTTCCTTCGGAACAGCGTCCGCTGAGGTGGCAGCGGTGCCACCGGCCGTGCCCGGAGCCGACCGTCGTGTCAACTTGACGCGCGATAAAGTTCGCCCAACAAGGTCTTAGCACCAAAATGCTGCTGCGCAGCAATAGCAAGATCGAGTAGTCCTGGGACTTAGCCACGATTTGCGGCGCGCCCTGAAGTGGGGGGAACCAGTAGTCACCCGCGGCGTGACTTCGCCGCGGGCTCCCCGCCGATGCCGAGGCGCTTGCCGGCGCTCATCAACAGGTAGGCTCCGGCCGCAGCGCCGCCGATGAGCCCCACGAGCGACAGGATGGTCTCCTCGAGCCCGAGCCAGGTGAACACGAAATAGAGCGCGACGGCGCCGGCGAGCCCGCCGAGGGTCCCGAGAATCGTGCCCACGACGTTGCCACCCGAGAGCCCCATCAGGAATCCCACGATGAGGCCGGGATACATGGCTGGCCAGAAATGATCGTCCATTTGCGTTTCCCCGTATCTTGCCGGACAGTCTACACGCCTGCGGAATGCCGCACCTCTCCATTGCCAAGATAGCTGTCGAAGCAGGCGGCGATGGCGCGCACGAACGGCCGTCCGCGCTCGGTGACGCGGAAGGCCTCGCCATCGGGCTCGATGAGCCGGTCGTGGTCGGCCTCGACAAGGGCCTGGGCCTCCGCAAGGAGCGACGTTGCGGCGGCGCCGTAGCGGCGATGGAGTTCGGCGGCGGGGAAGGCAAGATCGCACATCAGGCGCTCGATCACGAAACCGCGCATGCGGTCGGCATCGCTCAAGCGGAAGCCGCGCACCGTGGCAAGCCCGTGCTCGGCGATGCGGCGGTGATATTCGACCACCGACACGCAGTTCTGAACGTAGCCTTGCGGGAGTCGGCCGATGGCAGAGGCGCCGAGCCCAATGAGGGCGTCGGCCGCATCCGTTGTGTAGCCTTGAAAATTGCGGTTGACGGGACCGCAGGCAAGGGGATCGTCGGGGCGGGCGAAATGATCAAGGCCGACGCGCACGTAACCGGCCGCCGACAATAGGTGCGCGAGCCGGTTCGACTGCGCGAAGCGCTCGACCGTGCCGGGCAGCGCTGCCTCGTCGATGAGCGCCTGATGCTTCAGCCGCTGGGGCAGGTGCGCGTAGCCGAAGGCGGCGATGCGGCTCGGCTCCAGTGCCAGCACCTGTTTGACCGTATCCTCGACGCTGTCGCGCGTTTGGTGCGGGAGGCCGTAAACGAGGTCGATGTTGATGGCGGCGATGCCGTGCTCGCGCAATGCCGCTACCGCAGCCTCCGTGGCCGCGAACGACTGCCGGCGGTTGATCGCGGTCTGCACCCTCTCGTCGAAGTCCTGCACGCCGATCGAGGCGCGCGTGACGCCTGCTTGCGCGAACGCAGCGATACGGTCGCGATCGAGTCCGCGCGGATCGATCTCCACCGCGAACTCAGCGCCTTTCGCCACATTGAAGCGCTGTCGCATGGAATCGGCGAGCGCCAGGATGTCGTTGGGTTCGAGAATATTCGGCGAGCCGCCGCCCCAATGCATGTGGATCGCCGCATGGTTAGCCTGCACGCGCGCGGCCACGCTCTCTATCTCCGCCCGCAGCGTTGCTAGGTAGTGAGCGACGGGCTCGTAGCGGTTGACGGCCTTGGTCGAGCAGCCGCAGTACCAGCAGAGCGCCCCGCAGAAGGGGATGTGCACGTAGAGAGAAAGGCGCGCGCCTGCCGGCAGCGCCGCGAGCCACTTCGCATACTGCGCCGCGCCGACCTCCTCCGAGAAGTGCGGAGCGGTCGGATAGCTCGTGTAGCGGGGCACCGGGGCGGAATAACGTCTTACAACGTCGGGGCTCATGCATCCACCTGGTTGGCAACCAGCACGGGGTAGCCCGGAGGGCGCGTGCTGTCGACGATAGCGGTCAAGACGTCGGGACGGTGCACGACGACGCTACGGGTGTTGCCGGCGGAAATGACGTGCCGCTCGCGCAGGCGCGCGATCTGGCGGCTCACCGTTTCGATGGTGAGCCCGAGGTAGTCGGCGATCTCGGTGCGGGACAAGGGTAGCTCGATCACCATCTCGCGCGCCGGCGCTGGCGCCGGCTTGCCGTCCGCCGCAGCTTTCATCACCGACAAGAGGAACACCGCCATCTTCTGCTCAGCCGTCATGCGGCCGAGCAGCATGATCCATTCCTGCGCCTTCTCGAGCTCGTCGGCGACCTGCTCATAGAGCCAGTCCTTAACCGCGCCGGATGCGGCCGTGACGGTCTCGATGGTAGCGCGCGGGAACCAGCAGACCTCGACCTCGCTGGCCGCGACCGCAGTGGCGCGCGCTTCGCCGCCGAACGGGCGCCCGAGGAAATCGCCGGCACCGAACAGCCCCACGATCTGCTGGCTGCCATTGGGCAGGCTCTTCGAGAGCTTCACCACGCCTGAGACGATGGCACAGAAGGAGGGGGGCACCTCGCCTTCGACGTGGATCGCCTCGCCGGCGCGGAAGCGCCGGTGCCAGCTCACCGAGCCGAGCCGACCCAGATCAGCCTCTGCGAGTGCGCCGCACAATCCCTTCATACGCGACGGGCATCCGGAGCAAATCGATCGGGGCCTTCGCATTTTGGGTCGCGCCTCGCATCAGCGGAGGAAAAGGCGGCAGCGAAGCGATCGTACATCCTCGCCGCCCTCTTCCTTCAGGCGGCAATTGGCCGCCGATCGCCTTGATCTAAATCAAATGGGGAAAGGCCGCTCGCGGCGAACGTTCCCCAATTCGAGTTTTAGGGCTCGCAAGCCTAAGGCCACCAAGGCCGGGAAAACGCCCGTACGTTGCACCGGGCAGCAGGGGGAGGGACAGCACATGGCAGCGGAACACAGCGCGGCAGGTCACGAAGCCGCACACGATCGCCCACACGGGCCTCTCCGCTGGCTGCTCTCGACCAACCACAAAGACATCGGCACGCTCTATTTGACCTTTGCCCTCGTCGGCGGTCTCGTCGGGGGCTTCATGTCGATTGCCATGCGCGCCGAGCTGCAGGCGCCCGGCATGCAGATCTTCGCCGACCCGCACACCTTCAACGTGTTCGTCACCGGTCACGGCCTCATCATGGTGTTCTTCATGATCATGCCGTCGCTGTTCGGCGGATTTGGCAACTGGTTCGTGCCGCTGATGATCGGCGCGCCCGACATGGCCTTCCCGCGCTTGAACAACATATCGTTCTGGCTGTTGCCGATGGCGCTGACGCTGCTCGTCGCATCGCTCTTCGTCGAGGGGCCTGCGGGCGCGAACGGAGCGGGCATCGGCTGGACCGCCTATGCGCCCTTGTCGACGGTCGGGCACCCCGGGCCGGCGGTCGACTTCGCCATTCTGTCCCTGCATCTCGCCGGCGCCTCGTCGATCCTGTCGTCGATCAACTTCATCACCACCATCTTCAACATGCGTGCGCCGGGCATGACGCTGCACAAGATGCCGCTGTTCGTCTGGTCGATCCTGATCACGGCGTTCCTGTTGCTGCTGTCGCTGCCCGTGCTCGCCGGCGCTATCACCATGCTGCTGACGGACCGCAACTTCGGCACCACGTTCTTCTCGGCGGCCGGCGGCGGCGACCCGCTGCTGTTCCAGCACCTGTTCTGGTTCTTCGGCCACCCGGAGGTCTACATCATCATCCTGCCGGGCTTCGGCATCGTGAGCCAGGTGATCGCGACCTTCTCCAAGAAGCCGGTGTTCGGCTATCTCGGCATGGTCTACGCCATGGTGGCGATCGCGCTCGTCGGCTTCCTAGTGTGGGCGCACCACATGTATGCGGCGGGCATCTCCTACGCGACCCAAGCCTACTTCCAGTTCGCGACCATGGTCATAGCCGTGCCGACGGGGATCAAGGTGTTCTCGTGGATCGCTACGATGTGGGGCGGCTCGATCCGCTTCACCACGCCTATGCTGTTCGCCATCGGCTTCGTGTTCCTGTTCACCGTCGGCGGCGTGACCGGCGTGATGCTCTCGAACGCCGGCATCGACCGCGCGTTGCACGACACCTACTACGTGGTCGCGCACTTCCACTACACGATGTCGATCGGCGCGCTCTTCACGCTGTTTGCCGGCTGGTACTACTGGTTCCCCAAGATGAGCGGGCGCATGTACTCCGAGACGATTGGCAAGTGGCACTTCTGGCTCTTGTTCATCGGCGTCAACCTCACCTTCTTCCCGCAGCATTTCCTCGGGCTCGCCGGCATGCCGCGCCGCTATGCCGACTATCCGGACGCCTTCCAATTCTGGAATGAGATCTCCTCGTTCGGCTCCTACCTGTCGGCGTTCGCGACGCTCGTATTCCTGGTGGGCGTGATCGTGGCCTTCCGCCGCAACGTGCCGGCGCCTGCCAATCCCTGGGGCGCGGGCGCCACCACGCTCGAATGGACGCTGCCATCGCCGCCGCCCTTCCACACCTTCGAGAAGTTGCCGCGCTTCACCGCAGCAGCGCATCCATGAGCTGCTCCACAAAAGTCGAGCAGCTGCCGAAAGCCTCGAACTCCGGCAGCTGCAAGGGCGGCGGCAACTGCGCCGAGTGTCAGGCTGAGCGTCAGTTGACGCGCGTGACCTCGACGAGGTTGTCGGAGAACGTCGGCGCCCGGCCCAAGCCCGACCAGGCGTCTGACGAGATGGAGTTCACCGATCCGTCGGAGCGGTTGAGCGAGCGCCAGTAGCCGAGCGTCGCCACGACGATGCCGGGGTTGACGTCGTCGGTCACGCGCGCAACGCCCTCAAAGTCGCCGCGGTCGTTTTGCACGCGCACCGGATCGCCCTCTCTAATGTTGCGCTTGGCGGCATCCGTGGGGGAGATCATCACGAACTGCTCGCCCTGGCCGCGGATCTTGTGCGGCTCGTTCGCGTAGCATGAGTTCAAGAACCCGTGGCTCTTGGGGGAGACGATGTTGAGCGGATACTTCTTGGCGAGGCCCGGATTTGTCTCCGGCGATTCCCGCACCGGCACGTAACCGGGAAGCGGATCGATCGGCGAGCCATCCTGCTCGGCTTCGTACATGGCACGGAACGGCGGCGCGACGAAGTTCTTCGCGTCATGCAAGAGCAGCTCGACCTTGCCGGAGGGCGTCGGGAACTTGCCCGCGGCGTGCGGCGCGCGCGTATCGACGGGACCGACGTCGATCCTGTAGTAGCCGTGCTGCTTGAAGTACTCCATGTCGATGCCGCCCATCTTGGGATCGGCCCAATTGATGTAGGCGGCGCATAGCTCGCTGTCGGTCATTTTGAAGACGGGGTCGTCGAAGCCCATCTCCTTGGCCAAGAGACGCCACAAGTCGCTCGTCGGCTTGCACTCGCCGGGGGGATCGACCGCCTTCTGATTGTACGTGAAATAGAAGTGTCCCCACGACCACATCATGTCCTCGGCTTCGCCGGCCATGGCAGAGGGCAGGATGATGTCGGCATATTTCGCCGTGTCGGTGATGAAGTGCTCGGCGACGACGGTGAACAGGTCCTCGCGCTTAAGACCCTCCACAATCTTGTTGGTCTCGGGCGATTGGCTCACCGGATTGGTGCAGAACACGAACAGGCTCTTGATCGGCGGATCGAGCTTCATCTCGCCGGTGAGCGCCTGGCCGAGGCGCAGGTTATTGACCACGCGCGTGCCCGGCTTGATCCAATCGGGACGCGCGGCCTTCACCCAATCGACCGGGAAGTCCCAAAGCGGCAACTGCAGCATGCCGCCGCCGACGTGGCGCCACGACCCCGCAAGGGCAGGAATCGCGTAGATGGCGCGGGCGGCCTGCGCGCCGCCCGCCGAGCGCTCGATGGCGACGCCGATGCGGATAGCAGAGGGTTGGCTGGTGGCGAACTCGCGCGCGAACTTGCGCACGTCGTCCGCCTTCACGCCGGTGACTTTCTCGACATACGACGGCGTGAACTCCTTGGCCCGCTCTCTAAGCTCGGGGAAACCTACGACATACTTGTTGACGTAGTCCTGGTCGACGAGACCTTGCTCGATCATCGAGTTGATGAAGCCCATGGCGAGCGCGCCGTCGGTGCCGGGCTTGGGGCAGATGTGCCAGTTGCCGGCTTTGGCGGTGCGCGAGCGGTAGGCGTCGATGACCACGACCTTGGCGCCGCGCTTCTGCGCCTCGAGCACGAACGGCCAATGATGCAGGTTGGTCGAGATCGAATTGCAGGCCCAGATCACGATGTATTTGCAGTGCACGAAGCTCTCTGGATCGACGCCGCCCGTGGGGCCATAGGTCAACAGCCAGGCGGTCGAGGAGCCCGAGGTGCAGTAAGTCTTCTCGTTGACGGTGGAACCGAGCCTGTTGAAGAACGGGTCGCCCGAGTTGATGCCCTGCACGAGCCCCATGTTGCCGAGATAGCTTTGCGGCATGATCGCTTGTGCGCCGTACTCGGCGATGATCGCGCGCCAGCGCCGGCCGATCTCGCTGATCGCTTCGTCCCAAGTGATGCGCTCGAATCTATTGCCGCCGTTGGGGCCGGAGCCCTTCGGCCCGACGCGGCGGAGGGGATACATCAGCCGGTCGGGATTGCGGTGGTGGTCATGGAAGTCCTTGAGCTTCACGCACAAGGTGCCGCGCGTGATCGGATGCTCCTTGTTGCCGTGCACGTGGACGAGCTTGCCATCCTCGACCTCGTAGAGCATCGCGCAGGTGTCGGGGCAGTCGTGCGGGCAGGCGCCGAAGAAGGTGGTGCGCGGGCTTTGCTCGTTCATGTTTCCCCCGTTGGGCTTGTGCCCTTCGCGGCCGACGCGCGGGCTTGTTTGCTCTGGTGCGGCAGTCTGACCCAGGTCAGACTGGCGTGCAAGCACGTCGGGAAAGGGCGGCAACCACTTGGGGGGAGGCCAAAATGACCTTGGAGCTGCGGATCCTCGTGTTGAGCATCGTTCTGGGGCTGGTGCAAATCGTGCTGGCGTCTCACGCGGCGAGCCTCCAGCGCGGATACCGATGGACGGCATCCGCGCGCGACGAGAGCGTGCCGCCGCTCGCAGGCGTAGCGGGACGGCTTGAGCGGGCGCTGCGGAACTACCTGGAGACGTTTCCGATGTTTGCGGCGGCGGTGCTGATCGCCCATGTCTTGGGGCGCCACAGTTGGATGACGGAATGGGGAGTCCTGCTCTACTTGCCCGGCCGCATCGTCTATCTCGCGCTCTACGCAGGCGGGGTCTTTTTAATCCGTTCGCTCGTATGGAACGTCGCCACGGCCGGCATCGCCCTCGTGCTGCTGGCGCTGCTCTAGCCCTGTGGTCACCACGGAGCGGCGCAGGCCGGCGCAACAATCCTCGTACGCGCGCGCCTCGCCGCGCGGATCCTCGATGCGGTAGCCAGCGCTCACTTTCGCAAGATACTGCGGCCCGATCGGCACCTTGCCATGCGCGCCCGGGATGTCGAGCACGTAGGTCGGCAGCGCCAGCCCCGACAGCCGCTGCCGCAGCGCACGCATCAATGCCTGGCCCTCGGCAATGGTCGTGCGCAGGTGCGCGGTGCCGGGCGCGAGATCGCCGTGGTGCAGGTAGTAGGGCTTGACGCGGGCCTCGACGAAGGCGCGCATCAGCGCCTCGAGCGTGGCGGCGTCATCGTTGACGCCGCGCAAGAGTACGGTCTGGCTCACCATGGCGATGCCGGCCTCGATGAGGCGAGCACAGGCGCCGCGTGCCGCCACCGTCATCTCACGCGGGTGATTGGCGTGCAGGGCCACGAACACAGCCTGGTTGCGCGAACCGAGAGCCGCGACGAGGTCCGGCGTGACGCGCTCGGGTGCCACCGCCGGAACGCGCGTGTGCCAGCGCAGCACCTTGACGTGCGCAATCTTGCCGAGCGCTGCGGTCAGCTCGGCAATCCGGCGCGGCGACAGAATGAGCGGATCGCCGCCCGTGAGGATCACCTCCCATACCTCAGGATGCGCGCGGATGTAGTCGAGCGCGGCGCCCAGCTCGGCTTCCGATAGCGCCGGGCTCTTGCCCGGGCCGACCATCTCGCGGCGGAAACAGAAGCGGCAGTAGACGGGACACGCCGACACGACCTTGAGGAGCACGCGATCAGGGTAGCGGTGGACGATGCCGGCAACCGGGCTCTTCAAGTGATCACCGATCGGGTCGTCGCGCTCCTCGTCACGGCGGATTAGCTCGCGCGGATCTGGGAGGAACTGGCGCGCGATGGGGTCGGCGGGATCGCTCGCGTCGATGAGCGCCGCCATAGCCGGGCTCACCGCAACCGCGTAGCGGTCCGCCACGGGCGCAATTTGCGCGGCCCGTGCCCGTGACACGAGACCGGCATCGGCGAGGTCATCGACGGACTTCAGCGTGTGCCGAAAGGCGGTCATGGCTTGCTCCCGTGAGGATGCGCGAACGAATTGAGGCCCTTATCGCCCGCTTGTGCCGCCACTACCACAGCTCGCCGGGATCGGCATGGGTCTTGTTGATATCGGGGACATGATTCGCTCGTCGCGATACCACGCGCTCGTTTTGGCGTAGGCAAAGCATCCGTTTCAGTGGCGCAGTCCGTAATGAATAAGAGGGGTGAGGTCATGCGTCGTATTCAGTTGGTGCTTGTGCTGTGTGTGGCGTTCTTCAGTGCGATCGGCCCGCAGCACAGCGCAGCTGATCCGTATCCCACCACCGAAGTCGTCCCCGTGCACAGCTGGGGCGGCTTCTATCTCGGGGCCAACCTCGGCGGCGCCTGGGGCAGCACGACCGCCACGGACGTCAACGGATTTACCCAGGCCGGAGACTACTGGAGCGCGGCACCGAGCGGCTTCACCGGCGGAGTTCAGCTCGGCTACAACTGGCAAGTGGGGCCCGTTCTCTATGGCCTCGAAGGCGATCTCGGCGAGCTCGGGCTCGCGGGCAGCGCAACGCAAGGCTACATCCCCTTCATCTACGACACCTCCACCAGCACGGACATGGGCTTCTACCTGACGCTGCGCGGCAGGTTGGGGGTGCTGTTCAACCAGTGGCTCCTCTACGGAACCGCGGGCTACATCGGTGCCGACACGACCGTATCGGTGGTGAACGCGTGCACGTTCCCGCCGTGCTCGCTGTCGTTCAACGCACAGAACGAATCCTTCCGTAACGGCTGGACCGCGGGCGGCGGCTTCGAGACGGTGTTGAGCGGGCAGTGGACCGTGAAGGTCGAGTACCTTTTCTTCGACTTCGGCTCGGTCAACGTGTCCGGCGTGGTGAACCACAACGCCTATACGTGGAATCTCGATACCGACGGCAGCCTCGTGCGCGTCGGCATCAACTATCAGTTCGGCTACTGGAACGGCTTCAAATAGTACGCCTCAGCCTGAACCGGTGAGGAAATACGCCAGCAGCGCCAGGATCACCGCCACGTGCGCGGCAAAGAGTAGGGCGCCGCGCACGAAGGAGCGGTAGGTGCGCAGGTGCGCGGCGAGCTCCGCCTCTCCGGGAGGCGGAAACTCGTTGTGCGGGTCGACGTAGCTTCTCGGGGTTTGCTGATAAGCGGCGATCGCCATTGGCTGCCTCCAATTCTCGCTTTTGTTCGGCGGCTTTCTTTACGGGGCGCCCGATAGATTGGGCCTGCGTGCGGCAGATACGCACGCGCGGGTGTTCGGTTCCTGCGCCGAATTGGCTCTGGCGTTTACGCAACTTGAATGCCGCGGATTGTCTTGACGGGAACTTGGCGCGCGTTTGCAGCGTTGCGAATTTCGCAAGTTGAGAGAAAGAACCGCGCTTGCCGGCCAACCGCCAGGAGAGCGGCCATGGTCCAATTGCCGATGCTTCAATTGGTGTTCAGCGTTTGCTCGATCGTCGAGGGCGCCTCGTGCCACGAGCTGCCGCCTCTGCCTCTCAACGAGGGAACGACGATGGTCGGGTGCCTCATGGCGTCGCAGGTCGAGGGCGCCAAGTGGGCTGCCGCGCATCCCAACCAGTACATCCGGCGCATCACCTGTGAGCCGGCCGGACGCTTCGCCAAGATCTGAGGGTGCCGCGGACCGGTCGGCACGTCTGCCCTACGCGCTAGCGCGGGAACGCTCCAGCTCCACCTCGGCCTGTAGGCTGTCGATATCGCGCCCGACCGTAGCCACCGCCACCTTGCGCCCAGCCTCGAAATAGCTCACGGTGCAATTGCGCTCGGCGGCGCTCCCCTCGACGGCGATGCGGTCCCAGCCCTCGGCGTGGCCGACGTAGTTCACCTGCACATCATAGTGCTGGCTCCAGAAAAACGGCACCGCATCGAAGGCCTCGCGCCGCCCCAGCATGTTGCGCGCGGCCGTCTGCCCCTGCCGCTCGGCCACGACCCAGTGCTCGACACGGATGCGTTTTCCCGTATGCGGATCGGGCCAGCGCGCGATGTCGCCCGCGGCGAAGATACCGCGCGCGCTCGTCTCCAGGCATGCATCCACGAGCACGCCATTGTCTACCTCGAGGCCCGCTCGCTCGGCGAGCCCCGTCTCGGGCCGCACGCCGATGCCGGCGACGACGAGATCTGCCGCGATGCGCTCCCCCGATTTCAGCGTTACCGCCGCGCCATCGATCGCCGTGGCGGTGGTATTGAAGTGAAAGACGACGCCATGCTGCTCGTGGATGGCCTTGATCATGTCGCCGAGCGCAGGGCCCAACACGCGCTCCAGCGGCCGCGCCTGCGGGCCGACTACGTGCACTTTAAGACCGCGCTCGCGCAGAGCGGCGGCGGTCTCGAGACCGATGAAGCTCGCCCCGATCACGACGACGTGCTGCGCGTTCTCGGCGGCGGTGATGAGCGCATTGCTGTCGTCGAGCGAGCGCAAGTAGTGCACGTGCGGCAGGTCGGCACCGGGTGTGTCGAGGCGGACGACCCGGGCACCCGTCGCCAGCAGCAGGGCGTCGAAGGGGACGCGGCTGCCGTCCGACAGCGCGACCGCGCGTCCGGGAGGATCGATGGAGGCAACGCGCGCATCGAGCCGGACGCCGATCTCCTTCTTCTTGTAGAAGTCCGCCGGACGCAGCGGGATCCAGTCCTCAGGCGCCTTGCCCGCGAGGTAGTCCTTCGACAGGTTCGGGCGGTCGTAAGGTGCTGCGTCGTCGGCACTGAGCATCGTGATTGAGCCAGCGTAGCCCTCGCGTCTCAGCGTCTCGGCCGCGGCATTGCCGGCGGCTCCGCCGCCGACGATGACGATGGAGCGCGGGGCCGAGCCGGTCGGCGGCCGCTGCTCCGGCGCAGCCCGTTTCGCCTTCTCGCGCACGAAGATCTTGCCCCCGGCTTGCTCGACCTTCCAGCACGCGACCGGGTTCAGGGCCGGGGCACGCAGCGCTTCGCCCGTGCGTAGGCTGAAACAGGCGTGGTGCCATGGGCAGCGCACAGTGTCGTCGACGAGCAGACCCTCGGCGAGGGGACCGTTGTAGTGCGTGCAGACAGCGCCGATGGCGAAGACCTCGGCGCCGCGGCGGGCGAGCAGCACGGCTTCGCCGTTGGCATAGCCGAGCAGCATGGCGCCGTCGGCGAGGCGCGAGGTTTCGATCCCTTGCGTGAAATCCGGCCCGCTGAGCTGGGCGCCCTCCGCCGTCATCGCTAGCCTCCGCTCCGCCGCCGTCAGATGCCCCAGCCCGTTACCGCGATCAATTGTCCCGTGATGCCCTGGGATTCGGGGGAGGCGAGGAACACGACGGCCTCGGCGATATCGTCCCGCTTGGCCCAGCGTTTCATGTCCTTGGGCTTCATGGCAGCGACATTCGATTGCGTGTCGACAAGCCCCGGCGCAATCGCGTTGACGCGGATGCCGGCATCGCGCCCCTCGAGCGCGAACGTGCGCGTCAACGCCTCCACGCCGGCCTTGGCGCAATTGTAGGCGACCATGTTGGCCTGCGGGCCTCCGGCGCGCGCGAAGTTGACGATGGAGCCAGAGCCGGCTTTCGCCATATGCGGGAAGGCCGCGCGCGTGACGAGGAACGCGGTCAGCAGGTTGTTGTTGAGCTCCCTTGTCCAGTCCTCGAGGCTGAACTCAATGGCAGGCTTATAGAGCGTGAGCCCGCCTGCGAGATTGACGAGGATGTCCAGGCGCGAGTAGGCACGCAGCGTCTCGTCGATGAGCCGCAGGGCCTCGGGCTCCTCGGTGAGCGAGGCGGCCACCGCGTGCACGCGCGCCCCGCCTTCGCGCAGCTCCGTGGCGCGCGCCTCCGCGTCGGCGGGCTTGCGCGCGCAGATGGTCAGCGCCGCTCCCTTGGCGGCCAAGTCCCTGGCGACCGCCTCACCGACCTGGCCCGCGTGACTGACCCCCGTGACGATGGCGACCTTGCCTTCGAGAATGCCCGGCATTTCACTCACCCGCTGCTTGTCTGGTTGATTTGGGCGGACACTTTGATCCGCGCGCGCAAATAAGAACCGCTACCATCATATAGGCAAGATGCGCGCGCGCGAACATTGAGCCGAGGTGCTCGTGATGAGTTGGCAGCCCAACAACGACCCGGTTCCCGGCAACCCACGCTCCTGCGACGCGATCGAGCAGGTGATCGTGCCGCGTGCGCGCGACCTCGGCGGCTTCTCGGTGCGGCGCGCGCTCCCGGCCGCCAGCAAGCAAATGGTCGGACCTTTCATCTTCTTTGATCAGATGGGTCCGGCCGAGTTCCTGATCGGCTCAGGCATCGAAGTGCGGCCGCATCCGCACATCGGGCTCGCGACCGTCACCTATCTGTTCGACGGAGAGATCATGCATCGCGACAGTCTCGGCTCGGCGCTCGCGATCAAGCCGGGAGAGCTCAACCTCATGTCGGCCGGGTGCGGCATCGTGCACTCGGAGCGCACGAGCGCTGAGGAGCGCGCCAAGGGCCCGCGCCTGTTTGGCATCCAAACCTGGGCGGCGCTGCCGAAGGCGCACGAGGAGGGCGCGCCCGCCTTCGCGCACCATGGCGCCAGCGAGCTGCCGCGCATTTCGGCGGACGGCAAGACCGTGCGCGTCATCATGGGGACGCTTTACGGGCAGACCTCGCCGGCGGCCTTTCCGCATCCCGCCTTCTACGCCGAGGCGGTGCTGGCGCCGGGCGCCGTGCTGCCGCTCGATCCCGACTACGACGAGCGGGGGATCTATATCGCCTCGGGAGAGATCGACATTGCTGGGGAGACGTTCTCCACCGGGCGGCTGCTGGTGTTCCGTCCCGGCGATCGCATCTCCATCCTCGCGCTTTCGCAGGCGCGTCTCATGCTGCTCGGCGGCGAGCCCATGGACGGCCCGCGGCACATCTGGTGGAACTTCGTCTCCTCCTCCAAGGACCGCATCGACGCGGCCAAGGCCGACTGGAAGGCGGGGCGGTTTTCGCCTGTACCAGGAGACGCCGAGGAATTCATTCCGCTTCCCGATTCAATCTCCTAAAGCAACGGCCCGAGGGCCGCGTCCCGGGGTTTGCGCGATGCAAGGCCGGCAGACATCGGTGGGCGATGCGCGTCTACGCGCCTTCCGCGACTCCCTAAACAGTACGGGAACGTCAGACGTACACAGAGTTTCGTTGCATTGTAGTCGGCGCCTTAACCGCAAAGTGAGCCACGAAGTGCATGAGTATGGGAAGGTTCTGCGTCCTGGCGGCTCAGCCAGCGTTCTTATCAACTCGCCGCCTGCCGTTCAGACAAAAGATGCCCGGTCCCACCTTTCGGCATACGAAACCCACCTCGCAAGTGCGCGGCCCAGTGTCCATTGGCCCTTTACACCAAAGACCGGACTCCTCCGAAGTCCTTGCAACGATGCTCGCCCGGCTCGACCTGCAGAGTGCGATGGTCGATCGATTGGCTATCATCTCGGAAACGGACCCGCGCGGTACCATCACGCACGTCAACGACAACTTCTGTCGTATCAGCGGCTACACGCGCGGCGAACTCGTCGGGCGAACTCACGCCATCTTGAACTCCGGATTCCATCCCAAGAGCTTTTGGAGAGATATGTACGCGACGCTTGCCAAAGGCGAGGTCTGGCAGGCGGACGTTCGCAACCGGGCCAAGGACGGCACCTATTATTGGGTGAAGTCGGCCAACGCCGCGATCCGTGACTGCGACGGCAGGTTACAGGGCTACATGAGCCTTCGCCTCGACGTGACCGAGAGCAGGGAGCTGCATGCGCAGCTTGCGGCCCGGAATCTTCAGTTGGACATGGTGCTGAAGCACATGCCGGCCGGCATATCGATGTTCGATTCCAATCAGCGGCTCGTTCTCTGCAACGACGCCTACGTCCAGATGTACAGCCTGCCTCCCGAGCTCAGCCGCGCAGGAACGCCGCTGCGCGAGCTCATAGGCCACGAGGCCAGCGACACCGTCACCTCCTCGTCGGAGACGTTCGAAGAGTGGGAGCAGCGCATCGCCGCCTATCTCGCCAAAGTCGCCCACGGCCAGCCCTTTACGTATACCTACAATCTGAGCAACGGCCGTGCGATCCGGGTCAGTGCCGGACCCATGCCCGACGGTGGCTGGGTCGACGCGCACGAGGACGTCACACACGAGCTCAGTCTGGAAAGCCGTGTTGCCCATCTGGCACTTCATGACGGGCTTACTGATCTCGCCAACCGCACGCTCCTTCAGCAGCGGTTCGAGCAAGCACTCGCGTCTCCGCATAGTGGACAAGCCGTGGTGGTCTTGTGCCTCGATCTCGACCGCTTCAAGGAGGTAAACGACACCTTCGGACATTCCGTCGGCGATGCGCTTCTACGTGCCGTGGCCGAAAGGCTGAGGAGCTGCGTGCGGCGAACCGATACGGTAGCCAGGATGGGAGGCGACGAGTTTGTCGTGCTGCAGATCTCCAGGGAGCCCCACCTGGAGGCGGCGCGATTGTCTGAACGGCTTATCGAGAAAGTCTGTGCGCCCTACGACATTGACGGTCATCAAATTACGATCGGAATGTCGATCGGCATTGCCATTTCGCCTGAGGATGGAACTGACGCAGAGAAGTTGTTGAAGAGTGCCGATATGGCGCTCTATCACTCGAAGAGCGCCGGCCGCGGCATCTATCACTTCTATGGGGACGAGATTCGAGCTCAGCGCGAAGAGCGACACCGCCATAAGCCCGGCACCTCAGTCACGCGAGATTAGCTTCCCGACCTTCCGGTCGTAGTCAGCTGATCGACCATCCCAGATCTTGCGCGCTGCCTGCGATAGTCGCCCGGCGTGCACCCGAATTGCGCCTTGAACCGGCGCCCGAAGTGCGAGAGGTCGGAGAAGCCCCAGCTGAAGGCTATGTCGCCGATGGTCCGGCGCGCCTGCGACGGGTCGTCGAGCGTACGCCGGCAGCGCTCCAGCCGGCGCGCGATGATGTAAGCCTCGAGGCCGGTGTCCTCCTGTGCCATGAGCGCGTTGGCGTAGCGCACGCTGATGCCGGCCGCCGCCGCTGCCGTCATCGGCTTCAAGTCCGGGTCATGCAGGCGGGATTCGATGGTGGCCTTTAGCATCGTGAGCGCGGCCGCGCGCGGGGAGGAGAGGGCGACACCGCCTTGGGTCGTGGCCGAGTAGGCGAGGGCCAGCAGGTCCAGGGCCTGCTCGGCGATCTTGGTGGCCGGTCCCCCCTCGAGCGTATCGGCACGCTCGGGTAGCATCGTCAAGAAGCCGAAGGCCAACCCCGCCACGGCGTTTTGCGAGTCCATAGTGCGCAAAGCCAATGGCCCAGCCGGCCCGAGACGGGCCTCTATCTCGCGGCGCGATGCTCGGAGGGTGAATATGTTTCCACGCGTCTGGAGGCATCCCGTGAACGGGCGCCTGAGATCCACCAGAAAGAATTCCCCTTCCTTGATGGCAGTCTCGCAGTCACCCTGAAGATGCGTCGATTGGCCAGCGCACTGCAGATGGATGAAGTAGTCGTCTGCGTGAGAATGAGCGATTTCCTTTCTACTGCGCTGGATTTCGAAGGGGTCGCTCTCGATCCGCGACACACCGATAGAGCCGATCTCGCCCACGGTGAGGCTGCCGTTGAAGGGCTCGTTCCTGGGCACCTTGAGCTTTGCGAAGCCCCTAATGACATTCACATCCCAATAGGACACCCGCTCACTGGGATGCACTTCCTCGGTCGAGAAGATTGCCATCGGCGACTTCCCTGGTTAGCTCGGACCAACAATCTATTAGTAGCAGCGAGTCGAACGGCATGGGAGAAATCGCGACTCCGGAGGGTGAAAGCGTGAATCAATCGGACTAGGGCCGGAACGGAGTCCAGATCACCTGGTCGATGCGTGTGGCTCCCGTCGCCAGCAAGACGAGGCGGTCGAAGCCTAGCGCGCAGCCCGAAGCCGGCGGCATTTGCGCGAGCGCGGCGAGAAAGTCCTCATCGAGAGGATAGCGCTCGCCGTAGCGGGCCTCCTTGTTAACCATCTCGGCCTCGAGACGGCGGCGCTGCTCGTCTGCATCGGTCAGCTCCCCAAATCCGTTGGCGAGTTCGACCCCGCAGCAGTAGAGCTCGAAGCGCTCCCCGAGGCGAGGGTCGCGCGTGACGCGCCGTGCAAGCGCGGACTCACTTGCTGGATACTCCGTGAGCAGCGTGGCGCGGCCGTTGCCGAGCTTGGGCTCGATGAGCGCTGTCAGCAGCTTGGAGAAGATGTCAGACCAGGTGTCGTGTGCGCGCGCGGTGATGCCGGCGGCCTCCGCCATGGCCGCAAGTCGCCGCGTGTCATTGCCGCTCTCCGTCATGCTGGCGAGAAGGTCGACCCCGGCGTAGCGGGCAAAGGCCTGCACGACAGTCAACTGCTCGGGCTCTGCGCGCGGGTTGGCCGTCACTCCGCGCCAGGAGAAGAAGCGGTTGTCGGCCGTCTCGGCGGCGAGCCTCAAGATCGCGGCCGCGTCCGCCATCACAGTCTCGTAGGGCTCCTCTGCGCGGTACCATTCGAGCATGGTGAACTCGGGCGCGTGGAGCGCGCCGCGCTCACGGTTGCGGAATACGGGCGCGAAGGTGAAAATCTTGCGCTCGCCCGCGGCCAGCAGCTTCTTGCACGCAAGCTCCGGCGAGGTGTGCAGGTAGAGCGTGGTGCGGGAGAGATCGGGTCCGATGAACTCGGTCTTGAAGGCGTGCAGGTGCGCCTCGTTACCGGGCGAAACCTGCAAGACGCCGGTCTCGGCCTCGGCAAATCCTTGCGCCTCGAACCACGCGCGGATCGCCGCTTTAATGCGCGCGCGTGCCGCAAGGAGCGGGCGCCGGTCGGCGTGCACCTCTGGGTCCCACCAGGGACGGTTGCTGCTCATGGGGGCTTCTCTAGACCACCCGCGCGGGAAAGGGTATGAGAGCCCCCGAGATTCCCCCCTTCCGACCGGAATGAAGCGCGCCTCGCGCCCGCGCCGGTTTCACGCAAACGGAGACTACATAAGTGTCAAAGGTCATCGCCTCCTCGGTGCGCAAGGGCAATGTGCTCGATCTCGACGGCAAGCTCGCCGTCGTCATTCACGCCGAAAACATCCACCCCGGCAAGGGCACCCCGGTCACGCACCTCGAGATGCGCCGCATCGCGGACGGCGTGAAAGTGACCGAGCGCTACCGCACCACTGACCAGGTCGAGCGCGTCTATCTTGAGGAGAAGGACTACAATTACCTCTACGAGGACGACCTCGGCTTCCACTTCATGCATCCCGAGACCTTCGACCAGATCTCGATATCGAAGGATGTGATCGGCGATCAGTCGCAGTGGCTGCAGGAGGGCATGACCTGCACCGTCTCGCTGCACGAGGGCAAGCCCATCTCCGTGGAGCTGCCGCAGCGCGTGACGCTGGAGATCGTGGAAGCGGAGCCGGTCGTTAAGGGGCAGACGGCCTCCTCCTCCTACAAGCCGGCGGTGCTGTCGAACGGTGCCCGCATCATGGTGCCGCCGCACGTCGCCGCCGGAACCCGCGTTGTGGTCATGACGGCGGACGGCTCCTATGTCGAGCGTGCGAAGGACTGAGTTCTGCGCTAAGCTGCTGCGCCGTTCTTATGGCTTAGATAAGAATATAAGTCGCGTGTCATTACGAAAGCGGCAGCGCCCTGCATGTCATTGGCATGCCCGTTAGCGATGGCCCGCATGTTGTCGCCTAGCTCGCGCCCGAGTTCGCGCCGCACGCGCGCCACGTCCACCCACTCACCCCGCGCAGGACTCGGTCAAGCCTCCGCAGTGTTGTCGGCTATGGCTCGCATGAGTTGCGAAGCGGTCGTCCGGCGCTTGATTGAAGTGTCCTGGGTTCCCGCCTCCGCGGGAATGACGTTGAGGCGCAGCGGGTGCGGCTCACGCGCCTGCAAGCGTCGCCTCCGCGAACGCGTGACATCGAGCCTCGCGCACCGGCTGCCTAGCTCGATCGCCTGCCCGCCCCTTTACTTGGAAATATTCCGGTTGAACAGTTTTACGGCTCCGCCGCCAAGCTTTCACGCGTGATACATTACTTGGGTCTTCTGCATCGCAGGGGACCTATCTCTAACTTGCAAAGGAGCAAACATGGATCTTGAGGAACTACGTCTCAACTGCCTGCGCATGGCTTACGAGCTGGGCGGCAAGTCGGAGACGGTGCTCGCGGCGGCGAACGACCTGATGACGTTCGTGACCAGGGGGCCGTCTGCCGAGGCCGAGTCAGTCGCCCCGGCTTCGGAACCGGCCGCCGGCCGGATTGCCGCGTGCGGGACGGCGCTCGAGATGCCACCAGGTGGCGACCTTGCTCTCGCCGAACCGCCGGCCGAAGCGCCGGCTCCGGCAGAGCAGCCGGCAGCGGCGGAAGCGTCGGTAGCTCCGGCTTCGGAAGAGCCAGCGGCCGAGGCACCGTCCGCGGTGGCACCTTGCGCGGAGCCCGAGCCGGCTGCCGTCTCGGCTGAGGCCGCC
This sequence comes from Hyphomicrobium sp., assembly GCA_035517115.1. GTDB lineage: Bacteria > Pseudomonadota > Alphaproteobacteria > Rhizobiales > Hyphomicrobiaceae > Hyphomicrobium_A. The sequence continues at coordinate 8,841 of DATIZL010000171.1, read as the reverse complement.
GAGCCGGGTTCAGCTGCGCCGGTCGCCGAGCCTGCGGCGGTAGCCGAACCTGCACCAGCGGCCGCGCCAGCCGAAGCGCCGGCAAGCGAGGCGGCACCCTCGGCTTAAGTAAGTCACCACACCCAGACGGCATAGCGGCGGTATCCGTCCCCTCTCCATAAGGCTCCCTGCGAGGCACCTTCGTCGGGCAACGCAAATTCCTCCACTGGGCCCGACCTTCCGTCTGGCCCTTTTTTGATTCTCAGCGGCTTTGATCCCAAGCTCCAAGCGGTGCGCGCTCACGAGCGGCGGATCGCGTGCTCGTAAATGTCCTCTTCCTGCGCATTGTGGATGCGAACCAGCGCCTCGATCGATTCGATGGCGCGCTGGGCGTCGCGCACCAGGTATTTGTCGGCATCCTCGGCCCGCAAGCCATAGGCGAGCCGCGCCAGGAGCCGCGCCTGGTGCAGTATCTCGCGGTGGGCGCGGCTCATGGCCGACAGACCGTGGCCGTCGGCGAGCACCTTCATCAGGCGCGGATAGACGATGGCCTCGTCCTCGCGCTCGTGCGCGACGATGCTCTCCTCGACAATGCGATGCGCACGCGCGATGAGTTCCACCGCCTGTTGCCCGCTCGCATCGTCGAGCGCATCCGAGATGGACCTCAGCTGGTCGAGCTCGAGCTCGAGCAGCCGGTGCTCGTGGCCAAGCTCGCGCGCAAACCCATCGGGCAGAAGGCGCGGCCTCCAATGCCACCCGGGGCCGAGCGCGCGCAGGGCATTGAGGATGACGGCGATGTCGATGGCCTCTTGCGTCAGGGCGCCCGCGACCGGCGCAAGCCAGCCGAAGGCGGCAAACCCCATAGCGATTCCTGACAGCGTCATGCCGGCGACGATGCTCTCGACGGCGATGTCGCGAGCGCGCCTGGCGATGGCGACAGCCTCCGACACACGATCGAGGCGATCGACGACGATCACCACATCGGCCGCCTCCGAGGAGGCGCTTGCCCCGCGTGCCCCCAAGGCGACCCCCACGTCGGCCGCGGCGAGGGCGGGGGCGTCGTTGATGCCATCGCCCACCATCAGCGTCGGGTGCAGCCGCCGCTCCATGGCGACGGCATCGACCTTGTCGGAGGGGATACGGTCGGAGAGCACCGCATCGAGATCGAGCGCGGCACCGATCGTCTCCGCCGCATCGGCGCGGTCGCCCGTCACCATGACGATGCGCGCAACCCCGGCGGAGCGTAGCGATTGAACGGCGCGCGGGGTTTCCTTGCGCAGCTCATCGGCCAGCAGCAGGGCGCCGGCGACGCGGCCGTCGACGCAAACGAACACGCTCAGCGCCGAGCGCCAGGAGGCGCGCCGCAGCGCACGCCCGGCCCAATCGGCCGGCTTGTGGGCGCCGAAGATCAATTGGTGCGAGCCAACCCGGACGTTGCGGCCACCAACCGTGCCTTCGAGACCGGAGCCCATGATCTCGTGCACCTGCTCGGGCACCTGCAAGGCGAGACCGCGGCTGGCGGCAGCGGCCACGATGGCGGCAGCGACGACGTGCTGTGAGGCCTGCTCCAACGATGCGGCCAGCCGCAGAATCTCATCCGCATTCTCCCCCGGCGCCGTCTCCACCGCAATCAAGCGCGCACCACCCACGGTGAGGGTGCCGGTCTTGTCGAACAGCACAGTGTGGGTAAGCGCGAGAGCATCGAGGGCCGCGCCGCCTTTGACGATGATGCCGCGCTTTGCCGCGTGGGAGACGCCGGCAATGAAGGCGACGGGGGCGGCGAGAATGAGCGGGCATGGGGTGGCAACCACCAACACCGCGAGACCTCGCACGGGATCGCCAGAGAGATGCCAGGCGAACCCGGCAACGAGCAGTGTCGCCGGCAGCAGGAGCAACGCATAGCGGTCGGCTAAGCGGATGAACGGGGCCTTGGCCGTCTGCGCGGCGCCGACGAGGCGCACGATCCCGGCGTACGTGCTTTCCTCAGCCGTGGCAGTGGCCCTCAGCTCAAAGGTATCGCCGGCATTGAGCGTGCCGCTGCGGATGCTCTCGCCCCTCTGCCGCGCGACGGGAATGGGCTCGCCGGTGAGGGCCGATTCGTCGACCACAGCCGTCGCCGACGTAATGAGGCCGTCGACCGGAATGATCTCGCCGGCGCGCACGAGAATTGCGTCGCCGATTTTCACGTTCGCGATGGCAACGTCGTCGACGGCTTGACCGACGCGCCGGTGAGCAAGCCGCGGCGCGCGATCGACGAGCGACTTTAGGCTGCGCTCCGCGCGCGCGACCGCGTAGTCCTCGAGCACGGTCCCGCCCGTGTACATGATGGCGACGACGACGCCTGCGAGCGGCTGGCCGAGCGCGAGTGCGCCGCTCATGGCCAGGAGGGCAATGGCATCGACGCCGAGGCGCCCGGCCGCCAGGTCGCGCGCAATAGAGAGCGCGAGAGCGATGACGACGGGCAGGGTGGCCACAGACCAAATCCAGCCGGCGGCATCGCGGTTGCCGAGCAGATAGGCCGCAGCGCCGGCGGCGAGCCCAAGCACTGCGAAAATCGTGAGTGCGCGCCTGGCGAGGCGTACGTCGATCATCGGCGCTCCTTGGCCCAGCGTCGCGCAATCGGCTCTAGCGGTCCGAGGTTGGGGGCGCGTGCTGCGTTGCGGCCAACCCTACTCCGGGTGCGCCATCTCGTACCACGTGCGCAGCTGCAACACGCGATCGGCCGTGTGCTCGAGCACGCAGTTGGCGCCGTCGAGGCGCGCCATCGTGCCCCCCTCGTAAATCTCGTAAGGCACGCCGCAGTCGGCATCGCGCAGGGCGATCCAGGCACGCTCGGCCTGGCGTACGCTTTCCGCCGCCTTGTCCCCGAGCGCGCCGAGCAGGCGCTGATAGTCCGCGTTCAAGAGATCGTCCCAGACCTTGGTCTCGGTGTCGACGCACTCCACCATGCCAGTCGTCGACTCGTGGCCGGGTTGCCGGAGGCAGGGATCGGAGATGCGGCCGATGCAATCGCGCCCGCTGCGGGCCGCGTCGTGCTCCTTCTTCAGGCACGCGTTGATCGTGGCCGCGTCGTCCGCGGCGGCGGGTCCCAGGGAGATGAGCGTTGCCACGGCAACTGCGGCGGCGAAAAGTCCGGTTCTGCGCATGAGGGCACGCTAACGGCGCTCCCTTGAACGCGATCTTAAAGTCGCCGCTAAACGCCGAGCTACTCTTGGCCACTCATGGCAGGAAGGAACGCGCCATTGGGTCTCCCATGCCCGGGTTACAGGTGCTCTTCCTCATCACCGGGCCAGCGCTGCGTGCGGTCGTGATGATGATGGTGCGAGCCATGTCCTCCAAGGAAATGCATTAACGGGCACGCCAGCAGGAAAAGATAGGGGATGGCACCGAGCAGGTGGGCGCGATGGCCGCTCAACAAGAACACTGTGCCCACGGCCGAAAGCGCGAGCGCGATGAGAAACGTGCGCGAGGTCCAGAAGCTCGCTCTCCTATCCATGTCAGCGCTCCGTGCAGGGAAAGTGGTTTGCAGCGTCTTGTGCCATGCTCGCTGTGCACCAGCGAGCATAGAACGCCCCAAGCAAGGGACCGAGCGCGCTTCCGGGAAATTTCGTCGGCAGGGCATAGTCGATGAAGACGCGCAGCGAAACGGAAGACGCGAGCGGTCGGATCTCAAAGCCCATCCGGTAATCGCCGATGACGAGAAGACGGGGAATGCCCACCGTCTGCCATACCTTTCGCAAGGGCGGTTGGCGTTCGATGACGACTTCCTCAACCGAGAGAGGAATGCCCAACGCACGGCCAGCGAGGCAGATGTGTGCTCCAACGGCGCGTCCCTGCGAGGCGTCAAGCTCGATGGCCATGCGCGATCCCAGCATCATCCAAGAGGACTTGCTCATGTGAGCCGCCAGTTGGGCGTGGTCATCCAGATAGGAAAACAGCACATCGGCCGGCGTGTGCACTTCGAGCAGGCTTTCGCAATGGAAGGGCAGCGAAAGGGAGATCGGCACGTGTGCCGGTCCCGCTGCGGTTCTGTTTAGCTCTATGCCCATCTCCAAGCTCGATTCAGACGCGCCGCAGGGCGTTGTAGGACCAGGCGAAGACCGCGCCGATGACGAACCCGATGATGCCAATGCTAATCAGACCGGCCAGGAACCGACCAAGGCTAAGCGGCTCGGTTGATTGCATGGCACGGAAATTGAGCCCGTGCGCGAACGAACCTGCGATGGTGAACGCAGCATCGGGCCAAAGCCACACCACAGCCGCACAGAGAGTGTTTACGATGGCCAATGTGATCGCCGTCGCTAAACCGACGGTCACCGGGCTGAGCCTATCCATGAGGGGCCTCCTGTCATTGAGCCAAATCAAAGCGGAGCGCCTTGCTGTGCTAGACCTTCCAGCGATTGGAAGGTCAAGCTTAGCTTAAGGCGTTGGACCGTGCGCATTGGCGAAGCAGCTCGGCAGTCTGGCGTGTCGGCGAAGCTGATCCGGTACTACGAAAGCATTGGTCTCTTAACCGCGGCTCGCAGAAGTGATAGCGGCTATCGCACTTTTGACGAGCGTAACGTTCATGAGCTTCGGTTCATAAGGCGAGCTCGCTTGCTCGGTTTTCCAATCAAGCAAATCGACGAGCTGCTTAAGCTCTGGCGTGATAAGAAGCGACCGAGCCGGAAGGTTAGGGCACTCGCCGTGCTGCACAAAGAAGCCGTGCGCAGCCGGATGGAAGCGCATCAAGCCATCATCGGCGTGTTGGCGCGGCTCATCAAGGCATGCAAGGGCGACGATCGCCCAGACTGCCCGATCCTCGATGAGCTGAGCGGCGACGTCGCCGGCAAGATCTGATTCGAGGCTCCAGTGTGCGTGACGCCTCAAACGCCGAGAGACTTGCGCACCTCGAACACCTCCATGATGCGTGCGCCGCGATGCGGACCGTCCACCACGAAGGTCCACCGCCCCTCGGTGTAGGTGTCGCACATCTTCACCCCCTTCACGAGGATCCAGTGTCCTTCCTTGCCCTTGTGGATGGCGAGGATGTAGTGGGCCCAGACGTTGCGCGGACGCTGCATCCACGCCCACAGCGTCGGCCGCTCCTTGCGCGGACGGCTCATGTAGCTTTCTTTCAGCGTCATCTCGTAGTCGAACTGTGCGAGCGCTTCGGCGACCTCGTCCGCCGCAGTGCCCTTGACGACAGTCTTGCGCGTGCTGTTGCGCCCCATCCGGATCACGTCCTCCACCTTGCTGATGGGGTAGCCGGTGATGGCGGAGAGCACGTAGGGCCCGCAGAAGGCGACGCGGCCCGTATCGTTCCTCGCCTCGGCGAGGTTCGAGGTGGTGCGGTCGAGGATCGGCAGCGGTTCCATGGGTGCAAAAGCCGGGCTGCGGCGCCGTGGTTAACGGAATGTCACGGCAACCGGTTTAGGAATGGTTGACGTATGTCCTCATGAATCGCTGATCCGGGCAAACACTTTGGGCCGCTGCCAGCGGCGAAAGTTGAGCGGGTGAGTCCATGAAGCAGCAGGACATGTTCGTGGTCGTCGTCTTTCTCGAGGCCGAGCGCGCCCACCAGGACGACATGCGCACCGCGCTCATCACCTATGCCCGGCTGTGCATCGAGCGAGCTGCCGCCGCTACGACGTCTACCTCGACCGCGTCGATGGCGCCTCCTTCCTGCTCTACCAGGTCTACGATGACGAGGCTGCCTATCTCACGCACCGCGAGCTGCCGCACTACGCCGAGTTCCGCATCCTCGCCGACCCCTGGACCCGCTCGCGCCGCGTTTTGACCTACGAGGGCCTCGTGCTGTCGAGCATGGCTTGAGCGATGACGAGGCCCGCACTACCTGCCCATTGAGGGCGACGGCGGATGTGCCGGTTAGACGGAAGGGTTGTTAGACGTGAACGTTTCTTTCCTGCAGGAGCTGCTGGGCTCCATCGCCGACCGGGGGCGCGCGCTGCTCCCGCGCTCGCTGTTCGGCGCCGGCGCGGAAGCCGACGTCGAGGAGCTGTCCCGCGTGCTGATCTCCGGGCGCGGCGAGGCCTCGGGCGTCGCCATCGCGAGCGAGCTCTTGGACCGGTACGCACAACTCGATGCCGGCGACCGGCTCACCTTTTTCCGCTTCCTCGCGACCGAGCTGAGGCCTGATGCCGGCCGCGTCGCCGAGGCTGCGCAAGCCTATCTCGACGACCCCGGCGACGTGACCCTCGGGCGCCTGCAGAAGGCGCTCGACAGCCCGCGGCTCGAGTTCTTCCGCCGCTTGAACCTCGCGCCCGGCGCCACCGCCGAGATCGTCTCCATGCGCCGCGACCTGCTTAGCGCGCCCCTTGACGACGACCCGGCGCTCGCCGCCGTCGATGCCGACCTGCGGCGGCTCCTCTACTCGTGGTTCAACCGCGGCTTTCTGGTGCTCAAGCGCATCGACTGGAACACGCCGGCGGCGATCCTGGAGAAGATCATCCGCTACGAGGCCGTGCACGAGATCAAAAGCTGGGACGACCTGCGCCGACGGCTCGATCCCGCCGACCGGCGCTGCTTTGCCTTCTTCCACCCCTCGCTCGTCGATGAGCCGCTCGTCTTCGTCGAGGTGGCGCTGTTGCACGCCGTGCCCGGAGCGATCAGACAGGTCTTGGATGAGCCGCAGCCGGATGCGGCCGCGAGCGCGCCGATCACCGCGGTGTTCTATTCGATCTCCAACTGCCAGGATGGCCTCAAGGGCATCTCCTTCGGCAACTTCCTGTTGAAGCAGGTGGTCGAGGAGCTGGCGCGTGAGGAGCCACGGCTCAAGACCTTTGTCACGCTCTCGCCGGTCCCCGCGTTTGCCGATTGGCTGCGCGACGCGGCCAACGCGCCGGGTGAGGCCGGCGTGCCCGATCAGGTCGGCGCCCAGGCGCGCCTGCTGCTGCAGGAGGTCGGGGGCTTGACCGCGACAGAGCCGGGAAGCGGTGACAGCGAGGAGAGTGAGCCCGGTGACGATGTGCTGGCGCTTGCCGCCTATTATTTCCTCGAGGCCAAGCGCCGCGACGGCAAGCCCGTCGACGCGGTCGCACGCTTCCACCTCGGCAACGGTGCCCGGCTCGAGCGGTTGAACTGGATGGCCGATCCCTCGCCCAAGGGCCTCGCCGAAGCTTTCGGCCTCATGGTCAACTATCGCTACGATTTGAAAGAGATCGAGAAGAACCATGAAGCGTTCGCCAACGAGGGCACAATCGCGGCCTCGCGCGCCGTCCGCAGCCTGTTGAAGCCGCTTGCCAAGGCCAAACTGCCGGTGGCCGCAACGGCTGCGTTGCCTCCGGCGCTGCCGCCCCCGCTACCCATTAAAGGCGCGCCGCGAACAGGCTCAGCCCGCTCGGACTAAGGGGCCCTTGTCACCGCTCTTAATCCGCGCACAATGCCGCCGAGAAGCGTCCGCGGGGGTCACCGGCGCTGGCGGCAAGGGCGGAGTGTGGCATGCGCTACGGCGAGGACGACCGGCAAAGCGACAACGTAGAGGACCGGCGCGGCGAGCGCGGGCCTATGTTCCCGTTTCCCGGCGGCGATGGCGACGGACGCGCCATCCAGATCCCGTTGACCGGCGGCAGCCTCGGCACGCTGATCGTCATCGGCCTCATCCTATGGGCGCTTGGCATCAATCCGCTCGAGCTTCTGAGCGAGGGCAACTTCCCGCAAGTACAGTTGCCGCAGTCGGAGCAGCAGGAGCACCCCGGCCGTGTGGCGCGCCGCTCGCCGACCGACATCCCCGGGCTTCCCGGGGGCACCGCCGTCACCAACCAGGACGACATGAAGCGGTTCGTCTCGCAGGTGCTGGCCGACACCGAGGACGTGTGGACGCAGGAGTTCGCGAGCATCGGCAAAAAGTACGTCGACCCGCAGATGGTGCTGTTCACCGACGCCACGCGCACGGCCTGCGGCGTCGGCGTCGCCGCCATGGGGCCGTTCTATTGCCCGCTCGACCGCAAGGTCTACATCGACCTCGCCTTCTACGATCAGCTCAAGCGCCGGTTCAACGCGCCGGGCGACTTCGCCCAGGCTTATGTGATCGCGCACGAGGTCGGCCACCACGTGCAGAAGCTGTTCGGCATCGCGGACAAGGTGCAGGAGCTGAAGGACCAATCGGACCAAGCGACCGCGAATGCTCTGCAGGTGCGCATGGAGCTGCAGGCCGACTGCTTCGCGGGCGTGTGGGCAAACCTCAACGATCAGGTCAAGAAACGGCTGCAGCCGGGCGACGTGGAGGCAGGGCTCAACGCCGCGAGCCAGATCGGCGATGACATGATCCAAAAGCGGACGCAAGGGCGCGTGGTGCCGGAATCGTTCACGCACGGCACCTCGGCGCAGCGCGTCAAATGGTTCAAGGCTGGTCTCGAGTCGGGCGACATCAATGCCTGCGACACCTTCAGTAACAACCCTTAGGCTCTCGGCCGCCGCTCTCTTCGCGGCCACGGTGGCGCTGGGAGGCGGGGCTTCGCAGGGTGCGGACGCAGACGTGGGCCGCATCGAGGTGCCCGCCGTTGCGTCCGAGAGCGGCCTACCGCCCCGCGAGATGCGGCTGCGCGCCATCGTCGCGCGTGTACTCGATGACGCCATCGCCACCTGGAAGCGCCTCATCGCAACGGACGCGCTCGAGGTCGGCAACGTGAATGTGCGTTTCGTCGACCACCTCGCTCCGTCCAACTGTTTCGGCCTTTACACCGGCGACGGACCGGCCTACTGCAGCGGCAACGCAACCGTCTTCGTCGGCATCGATGCGGCCAACACCTTGATGGCCAAGTTCGGGCCCGAGGGCGAGGCCGGCATCACGTTCCTCATCGGGCACGAGATCAGCCACCACATCCAGAACATCTTCGGCCGCTTCCAGCTCCTGCAAATGGC
>DATIZL010000170.1:0-23551 GCA_035517115.1 Hyphomicrobium sp. | reverse complement strand
CGCGCCACGACAGCCGAGCGCCCGGCAGGCAGCCAACGTGTATTTCCGGACCAATTGGTAAACATCGGGTGAAATTTCGGCCGGGAGCACGTGCTTGGAGCCGCCGGGGGCGTACTTGGCCTCGTAGTCGTAGAAGGCGAGCCCCTTGAGCGGCACGATCTCGATCACATCGGTCACGAAATTGCCGATGACGGCGCAGGTGAGCTCGCGGCCCGGGATGTAGCGCTCAACCATGACGATATCGTCGAGACCGCCACCCTTGGCGATGTCCTCCGGCGGGCGGTTGGCGCCCTGTTCAACAATGACGACGCCGACGCTCGAACCTTCTGCCACCGGCTTCACCACGTAGGGCGGCTCGATCACGTGCCGCTCCAGCGCCTGGCGGCGCGTCACCACCTGGGCATCGGCGACGGGCACACCCGCGGGGCCCATCACGTCCTTCGCGCACTCCTTGTGCATGGCGAGCGCAGAGGCGAGCACACCGGAGTGCGTGTAGGGGATGCCGGCGCATTCGAGCACGCCCTGGATACAGCCGTCCTCGCCGAAGCGGCCGTGCAGCGCATTGAAGCAGACGTCGGGTTTGATCTCGGCGAGCCGCGCGGCAACGTCGCGCCCGGCGTCGAGCGGGGTGACGCGATAGCCCTCGCCCGTGAGCGCAGCGGTGACCGCGGCACCGGACCGCAAGCTCACCTCGCGCTCCGCGGAACAGCCGCCCATCAGCACGGCCACATGCTCGCGCGTGCGCACTGGCGCCGCCCCGATCGCGTTCTGGCCGATCATGAGAACGCGGCCTCCGCGAGCGCTTCCCCGGTCGGGCAGCCGGGCAGCGGCAGGCCCAAGCGGATGATCTCCCACTGCAACGCGATGCCGGAGCGGGCCTTCACACGCGCGCGCACGGTCTCGCCCAGGCGCTCGATGTCCTCGCCGGTGGCGCCGCGCTCGTTGATGAGAAAGTTGCAGTGCATGTCGGAGACCTTGGCGCCGCCGACGCGCAAGCCCCGGCAGCCGGCCTCGTCGATGAGCTTCCAGGCGCTGTGGCCCGGTGGGTTCTTGAAAGTCGAGCCTCCGGTGCGCTCGCGGATCGGCTGGTTCTTCTCGCGATAATCGGCAACCTCGTCCATCTCACGCAGGATCACCGCGGGATCGCCGGGTGTGCCTTGATAGAGCGCCTCGGCGAGGATGAAGTCCTCGGGCACCCCGCAATGGCGATAGGAGAAACCCATGTCGGCGAGCGACAGCGTGTGCACGTTGCCTTGCCGGTCGACGGCGCGGGCGCCGATGAGGACGTCCTTGGTCTCGCGCCCGTGCGCACCGGCATTCATCCTGAGCGCGCCGCCCACCGACCCGGGGATGCCGCGATAGAAGGCGAGCCCCGCGGTGCCCGCTTCGGCCGCCGCGCGCGCGACCTTCACGTCGGGCACGGCGGTGCCGGCGCGCACGCGGTTGCCCGGCTCCGCGGTGACGTTGCCGAACCCGCGCCCCAAGCGGATCACGATACCGGGCACGCCGCCGTCGCGCACGAGCAGGTTGGAGCCGAGCCCGATGACGGTGACCGGCAGGTCGCTTGGGATGCGCTTGAGGAAGTAGGCGAGGTCCGCCTCGTCGGCCGGGCTGAACAAAACCTGCGCCGGGCCGCCGACGCGAAACCAGGTGATGTCCGCCAAGGGCACGTTGGCGGCGAGCCGGCCCTTCAACTCGGGCAGCTTTGCTGAAAGCTCGGTGGTGAGGTCAGAAAACGTCAACGTGCCTCCGTGGCGCTTTCTAGTGCGCGCCGCCTGCACATTCTCTTAACGCGCGTCCGGCACATCCCCCAGCGCCTCCGGCAGATTCTCTAGTGCGCGCCTCCGGCATGTTTTCTAGTGCGCGCCTCCGGCGCGACGCGGTTCCTGGCTGCCGCCCAGCCACCCGGGCAGCGCGTGCGCCCACTCGGTGGAGGTACCCGCGCCGAGGCAGACGACCGTATCGCCCGGCCGCAGCATATGGCGCAGCAGCGGAGCCAGATCACTCGGGCTCTCGATGGCGGTGACGGCCGGATGTCCCGCGGTGCGGATGCCCTCGGCGACGTAGCGATGGTCGATGCCGTCGATCGGGGTCTCGCCCGCTGAATAGAGCGGCGCCACGATCACGTTGTCGGCATCGCGGAAGCAGGCGCAGAACTCGCCAAAAAGGTCGTGCACGCGCGTGTAGCGGTGCGGCTCGAACACGGCGATGAGGCGCCCGCGCACGGCGGGCCGGGCGGCCGCGAGCACGGCGGCGATCTCGGCCGGGTGGTGGGCGTAGTCGTCGTAGATGGCCGCATCGTTCCAGGTGCCGGTGAGCTCGAAGCGGCGCTTGACGCCGTTGAAGGTCGAAAGCGCTGCGCGGATCGCCTCATCCGGGAGCCCGGCCTCGCTGCAGGCGGCGAAGGCGGCAAGCGTGTTCAAGGCATTGTGCTGACCGAGGACGGGCACCGTTAAGCCGCGCATTGCGCGCGCGCCGCCGCGCACGCGAGGGCCAAGCTCGGCGTCGATGACGATCGAGCCGCGCTCGTGCCGCACCGCGCGCAACTGCAGGTCGGCACCGCGCGCGGTGCCGTAGGTCAGGAGGCGGCGCCCGTCGCGGCGGAGCTCGAGCCGCTCGATCATGTCGCGCGCCACCGGATGGTCGATGCAGGTGACGGCTAGGCCGTAGAAGGGAATGTTACGGAAGAAGGTCTCGAACTCCCGGTGCATGTTCTCGACCGAGCCGAAGTAGTCGAGGTGCTCGGGATCGATGTTGGTGACGATGCCGATTTGGGTGGGGAGCCGCACGAACGTGCCATCGCTCTCGTCCGCCTCGACGATCATCCACTCGCCCCTGCCGAGGCGCGCATTTGAGCCCCACGTGTTGATGATGCCGCCGGAGATCACGGTCGGGTCGTATTTGCTCTCGGTGAAGACGTGCGCGATGAGCGAGGTCGTCGTCGTCTTGCCGTGCGTGCCGGTGACGGAGACCGTCGAATAGAGGCGCATGAGCTCGGCGAGGATCTCGGCCCGGCGGATGACCGGCAGCCCCTTGGCGCGCGCGGCCTCGAGCTCTAGATTGCCCGACTTCACCGCGCTCGAGATGACGACCGAGCGCGCGCCGACGAGATTGACGGGATCGTGCCCGATGAAAACGCGCACGCCCTTTGCGCGCAGGCGGCGCACGTTCGCGCTGTCCTTCTGGTCGCTGCCCTGGACCGAATAGCCCTTGGCGAGCAGGATCTCGGCGATGGCGCTCATGCCGATGCCGCCGATGCCGATGATGTGGAAGGTCCCGATCTCGCGGGGCATCTGCATGGTGTTAGGTCCCTCGTCCCTCGTGCCGCCTATAGCCGCCAGCTTCGTGGCCCGCGTATGGCGCCAGGTGCCTCCAGTAGCCGGATCGACCCCCTCAACCTCGACCCAACAGCTCCTCCAACAAGTCGGCCAGACGCTCGACCGCGTCGGGCTTGCCCAGGCTCTTGGCGGCCGCGGCCGCCCGGCTGAGCTTGTCCGGAGAGACTAGCAACTCCCCAATGTCGCGCGAAAGCCGCTCGGGCGACAAATCCTTCTGCTCGATACACCAAGCCGCACCCGATTCGGCAAGCCTCCTGGCGTTCTGGAGCTGGTCGTTGTCGAGCGAATGGGGCAGCGGAACGAGGATTGCCGGGCGTCCGATGACGGTCAATTCCGCCGTCGTCGAGGCCCCGGAGCGGGCGACGACGAGGTGCGCCTTCGATAGGCGCTCGGGCAGGTCGGCGAAGAAGGCGGCTACGTCGGCTTTGATCTGCGCATCGCGGTAGGCGCACAAGACCTGGCTCACGTCCTCGATGCGGGCCTGCTGCACGACGTGCAGGCGCGCGCGCAGCTCGGCGGGGAGGCGCGCGAGCGCCGGGGGCACGCTTTCGGAAAAGAAGCGGGCGCCCTGACTGCCGCCGAACACGACAAGCTCGATGGGACCGCTTAGGTCCGGCGCCCAATAGGGACGCCGCGCCGCGGCGATGACCGCCGAGCGGACCGGGTTGCCGGTAAGCCTGACCTTGGGCGCAAGGTCGGTGCCCAGGAACTTCGTGCGCTCAAACGAGGTCGCGATCGCCGTCACGCCCTTCGCCAGCATGCGGTTGGCGCGGCCGAGCACGGCGTTCTGCTCGTGCAGGATGGTGGGGATCCCGCGCAGGCGCGCGGCCTTGAGCGGGGGGAACGTCGGATAGCCGCCGAAGCCGACGACGGCCTTCGGCCTGACGCGGCCCAGCAGGGCAAAGGCGGCGCCGAGCCCGCGCGCGAGCATGAACGCCGTGCGCGCCGTGGCGACGGGTGAGGAGCCGGCCAGCGTAGCCGAGGGCACCTGATAGACCTTGCGCGCGGGAAAACTCGTGCCGTAGCGGTCGCCGCGCGTGTCGGTGACGAGATCGACGGTGATGCCCCGATGCGCGAGCTCCTCGGCCAACGCCTGCGCAGGGAACAGGTGCCCGCCGGTTCCGCCGGCCGCCAACAGCACCGAGGGGGGATCGCTTCTCACTTGCGCACCGTCGCTTCAAGGCCGCCGATGCCGGGCAGCACGGGCGGCTTGCGCAAGCGCGCCACGTCGGGACGCCGCCGCGTCAGCGCCAATAGCATGCCGAGCGTGATCGAGACCGCCAGCATCGACGATCCTCCCGCCGATACGAAGGGCAGCGTGATGCCCTTGGCGGGCAACAGCCCGACGTTGACGCCCATGTTGATCAAGGCCTGCAATCCGAACACCAACGCCAGCCCCTGGACCGCCAGCCGGGTTGCCGCATCGGGCTCCTGCGCCGCCTTTACGAGCGCGCGCATGACGACGAAGGCAAAGAGGCCGAGCAGCACGAGGCAAGCTACCACCCCGTACTCCTCGGCAATAACGGCAAAGATGAAGTCGGTGTGCGCGTCGGGAAGCACGGCCTTGATGGTGCCCTCGCCCGGCCCGCGTCCCAAGAAGCCGCCTTCGGAGAAAGACTTGATGGCGCGGTCGAGCTGCGAGTAATCGCCCGGCGTGGGTGCGAGAAATTTGTCGACGCGATAGCGCACGTGCTCGAAGGTCGAGTAGGCAAAGGCGAAGCCGAGCGCCCCGCACGCGGCGATGATGCCGGCTCCCAGCAATGGCTGCCCCGACAGGTAGAACAGCGTCGCCCACACGATGGTGATGAGCATCGTCTGCCCTACATCGGGTTCGGCCAGCAGGAGCCCGGCAAACAGCGCGGCCATGACGATCGCCAGCGGCATTGCTGGCATGTCGGTGCGCGTCTCGCTCTCGGCGAGCAGCCAAGCAGACAGAACGACGAACGCCGGCTTGGCGAACTCGGACGGCTGGAAGGAATGGCCGCCGAAGTTGAGCCAGCGCCGCGCGCCGTGCGTTTCCGGGCCGATGAGATGCACGGCGATCATGCCGCAGATCGATGCCAGGAACAGCGCGAGCGCCAGCCGCCGCACGCCGCGCGGCGAGAACAGCGAGATCGCCAGCATGATGAGCACGCCGAGGGCGGAGAAGAGAAAATGGCGCTCGACGAAATAGTAGGTCGGCAGGCCCTTCTTGATGGCGACCGCTGGACTTGCCGCAAGCGAGAACACGAGGCCGGCGCCGACGATCGCCAGGATCGCGCCGACGAGCACGTGGTCTACGGTGAACCACCAATCGGCGACGCGGCTGCGGTCGGCGCGCGAGACCCTCATGCGGCGCGTTCCTTGAGGACGATGCCGGGGAGCGCCGCGACGAGGGCGCGGAAGGCATCGCCGCGCACCTCGAAATTGCGATACTGGTCGAAGGAGGCGCAGGCCGGCGACAGCAGCACTACCGGCTCCGGCGCGGCGCTCATGGCGGCATCGCGCGCGGCGGCGGCGGTTGCCACGGCGAGCGTGCCGCAGCGCTCGAACGGCACGTGCCCATCGAGCGTGACGGCGAACTCCTCCGTCGCCTCGCCGATGAGGTAGGCCTTGGCCACGCGGGCAAAGTGCTCCGTGAGGCTCGTGATGCCGCCGGCCTTCGGCTTGCCGCCGAGGATCCAATAGATGTCGCCGGGATAGGACACGAGCGCCTTCTCGGCGGAATCGGCGTTGGTCGCCTTGCTGTCGTTGACGAACAGCGTGCGCCCCTGCCGCCCCAGCTCCTCCATGCGGTGTGCGAGGCCGGGGAAGCTGCGCATGCCCGCTACGATCTGATCCCGCGTCAGCGGCTCTGACAGCAGCAAGAGCGCCGCGGCCGCGGCGCAGGCGTTCTCGGCGTTGTGCATCCCGCGCAGCGAGCCGATGCCGGAGAGGTCGGCGATCTCCGTGCACCGGCCGCCCTTGCGCAGAACGACACGACGCCCGTCCACCCCGATCTCGCAGTCGGGGCAGGCGCGTGTCGAAAGGCGCACGATCTCGGCCGGCCCCGCGCCGCCGCGATGCTCGCGCAGCGCTTCCGCAATCGCACGGCAATATTGGTCGTCGACGCCGACGACGGCATTCCTTGCGGCGCGCACAAGGTGAGCTTTGACGGCCGCGTAGTTCTCGATGGTGCCGTGCCGGTCGAGGTGGTCGGGCGTGATGTTGAGCAGCACGCCGACGGTCGGATCGACGCTGGGCGCCAGATCGATCTGATAGGACGAGCACTCGATGACGTAGTGGCGCCCCGGCGCAAACTCGGCAAGCGACAGCACGGCTGTGCCGATGTTGCCGCCGACCTCAACGTCGCGGCCCGCGCTCCTCAAGATGTGCGCGATCAGTGCCGTCGTCGTCGATTTGCCGTTGGTGCCGGTGATGGCAATGAACGGCACCTCGAAGGCTTGCGCACGCCGCTCGCGTACGAAGAGCTCGAGATCGCCGATGACCTCAACGCCCGCGAGCTTTGCCTGGCGCACGGCCCAGTGCGGCTCGGGATGCGTGAATGGAACGCCCGGTGCCAGCACGAGGGCCGCGTACGTCATCCAGTTCGCGTCCTTCAAGTCGGCCGTCGGAATGCCGGTCGCGGCGGCGGCCGCTACGCTCGCAGGGTTGTCGTCGCCCGCGATGACCTCAGCTCCGCCCGCTTGGAGTGCGCGCGCGGTGGCGATGCCGGAGCCGCCGAGGCCGAACACGGCGACCCGCTTCCCCGCAAAAGCCGTGATGCGAATCATGGGCAAATCTACCGCGGTTCGCCCGATCTCTCTGCCCTTAACGCAGCTTCAGCGTGGCGAGCCCGACGAGGGCCAACACGACCGAGATGATCCAGAAGCGAACAACGACGGTCGATTCCTGCCAGCCCTGCTGCTCGTAGTGGTGGTGCAGCGGCGCCATTCGGAACACACGCTTACCCGTCATCTTGAAGGAGGCCACCTGGATGATGACGGACAACGTCTCCAGGACGAACAGTCCGCCGACGATAGCGAGCACGATCTCATGCTTGGTAGCGACCGCGATGGCGCCGAGCGCGCCGCCGAGCGCAAGCGAGCCGGTGTCGCCCATGAAGATCATGGCCGGGGGGGCGTTGAACCAGAGGAAACCGAGGCCAGCGCCGATGAGCGCACCGCAGATGATGGCAAGCTCGCCGGTGCCGGCGACATAGTGGATCTGCAGGTACTGCGCGAACTTGGCGTTGCCGATGAGATATGTGATGAGGCCGAAGGTGGCGGCGGCGATCATCACCGGCACGATGGCGAGACCATCGAGGCCGTCGGTGAGGTTGACCGCATTACCGGCGCCGGCGATGACGATGATGCCGACCAGCACGAAGAACGGTCCGAGCTCGAACACGACGTTCTTGAAGAACGGCACTGTCAGCATCTGCGAGATCTCAGGCGGCCCCAGCCACATGACGAACAGCGTGGCAACCGCGGCAATCGCGAGCTCGAGCAGCAGGCGCAGCCGGCTCGAGAAGCCCGAGCTCGTGCGCCGCGTCACCTTCAGATAGTCGTCGTAGAAACCGATGGCGCCGTAGCTCAGCGTCACGCCAAGCACGATCCAGATGTAGGGGTTGCCGAGGTGCGCCCACAGGAGCGTCGCGACCGTTACGCCGGCGAGGATCATGAGACCGCCCATGGTCGGCGTGCCCGTCTTCAGAAGGTGCGTCTTGGGCCCATCGTCGCGGATGGGCTGGCCCTTGCCCTGCTTCACGCGCAGGAGGTCGATGATCCCGGGCCCGAACAACATCACGAACAGAAGCGCGGTGAAGATCGCTCCGCCGGTGCGGAAAGTGATGTACTTGAAAACGTTCAGCACGCCGATTTGGTCGCTGAAGTTCACGAGCTCATAAAGCATCCCACGTCTCCGACAGCGGCCGATTCACGTCGGCTCGCGGCTTAGCGTCCCTCTTTAGCGCCCCACCGCCCCCACCTCGCTCTTGCGCACCAACGCTTCCACTAAGGGCTCCATGCGCGAGCCGAGCGAGCCTTTGATCATCACGACGTCGCCGCCGCGCACCGCGGCGACGAGCGGGGCGAGGATATCCTGCGACGTAGGTCCCCATTCCCCGCGCCGCGCGCTTGGAAGCGCGGCATAGAGCCGCTGCATGTGCGGACCACAGGCAAAGACCAGATCGACCTCGGCCGCGTCAACTGGTTCCTTCAAGTCCTCGTGCAACCTGGCCGATTGGTCCCCAAGCTCGAGCATATCACCAAGCACGGCGATGCGGCGCTTGAAGCGCTGGCGCGGAACCGTTGCCATGGCGGCAAGCGCGGAGCGCATGGACGCCGGATTGGCATTATAGCTCTCGTCGATCAGCAGTATGGCGCCATCCTCGAGGCTGAGCTCCCGGCGCGCCCCCCGGCCCTTGGCGGCCGTGATGCCGGCAAGAGCGGGCAGTGCTGCCTCGACGTCGGCGCCAAGCGTGGCGAGCGCTGCCACGACGGCGAGCGAGTTTTGCGCGATGTGTGCGCCCGGTGCGGCTAAACGATAGGCAATCCGCTTGCCGCCTACGCGCACAGCAATATCGGAGCCCTCGGCGCCGAGCGTCCACACCTCGGGGCGCACGTCTGCATCTGCATGGCGGCCAAAGGAGAAGACCCGCGCTCCCGCCTCGCGGGCGCGCTTCTGCAAGAGATCGAAGTACGCGTTGTCACGGTTGAGGACGGCGGTGCCGCCCGGCTCGAGGCCGGCAAAGATCTCGGCCTTGGCCTCCGCGATGTCCGCGACGGAGGCAAAGAACTGCAGGTGCACGGGCTCGACCGTGGTGATGATCGCCACGTGCGGGCGCACCAGCGCCGAGAGCGGCGCGATCTCGCCCGCGTGGTTCATGCCGATCTCGAATACGCCGTAGCGCGCGGAGGCCGGCATGCGTGCGAGCGTCAGTGGCACGCCCCACTGGTTGTTGAACGACTTCTCGGCAGCGTGCGTCTCCCCGAGCCGCGACAGGCACGCGCGCAGCGCCTCTTTGGTGCCGGTCTTGCCGACGCTGCCGGTGATGGCGACGACGCCGGCCTCGGAGCGGGCCCGCGCGGCGCGGGCGATGTTGCGCAAGCCCTCGAGCGGACGGCCGATGCGCAACAAGGCCCCATCGCCGGCAACGCGCTTGTAGCCTGTCTCGACGAGGGCCGCGGCCGCACCCTTGCGGAACGCCTCGAGCACGAAATCGTGCCCGTCGCGCACGTCGCGAATGGCGACGAACACCTCGCCCGGTTGCAGCGAGCGCGTGTCGAGCGAGAACCCGGTGATTGCCGCCGTAGGCGAGCCATCGGCCACCGCGCCCGACGCCGCCAGCAAGTCCCCCCATGTCCACAACGGCTCCGTCATGGAGCTAACCCCCCAATGCCTTGCGGACCTCATCGTGATCGGAAAACGGGAGGACCTTGTTGCCGACGATCTGTCCGGTTTCATGGCCCTTGCCGGCGACGACGAGCACGTCGCCCTCGCCTAGCATGGCGACGCCGGCGCGGATTGCCTCCGCGCGGTCGCCGATCTCGCGCGCGCCGGGCGCCGCGGCCAGGATCTCGGCCCGGATCGCCTCGGGGCGCTCGCTGCGCGGATTGTCGTCGGTGACGATCACGATGTCGGACTTATCCACCGCAATTGCACCCATGAGCGGGCGCTTGCCTCTGTCGCGGTCGCCGCCGCAGCCCATGACGCAGATGAGTCTTCCCGTCGCGAACGGGCGCAGCGCGTCGAGCACGGCGCCGAGCGCTTCGGGCTTGTGTGCGTAGTCGACGACGGCGAGGCCACCGCGCGCCTCCCCCACGATCTCGAGCCGGCCTTTGACGCCCTTGAGGTGCTGCAGCGCGGGCATGACCTCCCCAGCCGCCTCGCCGGCGGCTACCGCCAATCCGGCGGCAACGAGCGCGTTTCCAGCCTGGTACTCGCCGAGCAGCGGCAGGCGCACGTCGAAGGTGCGCCCCTCGTGCGCAACCGACATGCGCTGCGCGAAGCCTTCGCGCACGAGGCGCTCGAGCTTCAGCCCTTCTCCCGTGCGGCCGACGGTGAGCAACGGCCGGCCTGCGGCTTGTGCGGCGGCGACGACCTCTGCGGCCCCCGAGGCATCCGTGTTGACGACCGCGGCGGCACCCTCTGGCAGCAACTCGGTGAACAGCCGCAGCTTGGCCGCGAGATAGGCGTCGATGGTCGGATGGTAGTCGAGATGGTCGCGGCCGAGATTGGTGAAGGCGGCGGCCTTCAGCCGCACGCCATCGAGCCGGTGCTGGTCGAGGCCATGCGAGGAGGCCTCGAACGCGAGATGGGTCACTCCCTCGGCTGCAAGCTCGGCCAGCGTCTTGTGCAGCGAGACGGGATCGGGCGTGGTCAGCGAGCCGTAGACGCTGCCGTCGGGCTTCACGAGACCAATGGTGCCGAGCGAGGCGGCGCGGTGGCCGAGCGCGGTAAAGATCTGCCGCGCGAAATCCGCGACCGAGGTCTTTCCGCTGGTGCCCGTCACCGCAACCACGGTCTCGGGCTGCGCGCCGTAGAAGCGCGCCGCCATCAGCGCCAGCGCGCGGCGCGGCTCGTTGGCGCGCAGAACGGGAACCGTCACGCCACCCGCGACTTCCGTCGCCGCACCGGTGAGCACGGCGACGGCGCCCTTGGCGATGGCATCGGCGATGAAGCGCGCGCCGTCCGCCTTCGTTCCCGCGACCGCCACGAACAGATAGCCCGGCTGCACCTGGCGGCTGTCGGCCGTCAGACCGGCGATGGCGATGCTTCCCGCACCGGGTGGAGCTGTCGCGTCGGCTCCGATAAGAGAGGAGAGGAGCATTGGCCCGTTCAGCCTACCTGGCATCGCCGCTTAGGGGAACGCGTCACTGAGCTTCATATTTTGCGGGCAGAGTCCCGTCAAACGCGAGCCCCGATCTGCCGGTTGCAGAAGCCGACATCATGCCCAAGAGCGGCCCAATGCGGGCGATGATGCGCCCCGTTGTCGGTGCGGCATTGAGCGCGGCCAGCACCTCGCCGCTGGCGGCGTGCGTCGGCTTCGGCTCAAACAGCAGCACGAACACGACGTACTTCGGCTTGTCGATCGGGAACGCCGCGAGAAACGAGGAGATGACGGCGCGCTCGCGATAGCCGCCGGGCCCCGGAATCTCCGCCGTACCCGTCTTGCCGCCGATCGCGATGCGGGCGACGGCCGCGCGCTTTCCCGTGCCGGCAGGATCGGTGACGTTGAGGCGCATCAGCTCGCGCATGCGCTCACTCGTCGCCGCGCTGATGAGCTCCACCCCCTTTGTGGGCTCGCCCTCCGGCGCACGCTTTAAGAAGGTGGGCTGCACTCTATGCCCTCCGTTGAGGAGCGCGCTCGCCGCCGCCGCGAACTGCAAAGGCGAGACGGCGAAGCCGTGCCCGTAGGAGATGGTCATGGTCTCGACCGGCCCCCAGCGCGCGGGAAGCTGTGGCGGCGCGATCGGCCCCTCCTCCGTCTGCATGTTCGTCATCAGTCCGAGCGACTGCAGGAACGTCTGCAGCTTTTGCGGCCCGGCGCGCGTGGCCAGCATGGCCGCTCCGACGTTCGAGGAGTGGATGAAGACTTCCGAGACCGTTAGCGGGCGCCCGACGGGATGCAGGTCGCGGATGGTGAATTGGCCGGCGGCGAGCGGCTGGCGCACGTCGAGCACGGTATCGAGCTTGGCAAAGCCGCCTTCGAGGGCCAACGCGAGGGTCACCATCTTGAACACGGAGCCGAGCTCGAAGGTGCTGCCTGCGATCTTGTCGGCGCGCGTGGTGTCGAGTCCGGTGGTCGGGCGCGAGGGATCGACCTCGGGAAAGGAGGCCGACGCGAGCACCTCGCCCGTGTTGGCATCGAACACGAGGCCTGCGGCGCCCTTGGCCTCGAACCGGTGCATGGCGTCCTCGAGCTCGCTCTCGACCGCGTGCTGCACGCCCAAGTCGAGCGACAGGCGCACTGGCGCCCGCTCGGTCAGCGTCGCGCTCTGCACGGCGTCGACGCCGATCCGCTCGTCCACATAGCGCTCGATACCGTTGGTGCCGCGGTTATCGATGTTGACTGAGCCGAGCACATGACCGGCGAGCGCACCGCCGGGATAGGCGCGCCGCAGCTCGCGCCGGAAGTCGAGACCCGGAAGACCAAGGTTGTGCACCTCTTGCGCAGTGCGCGGCGACAGTCCGCGGCGGATCCAGACGAAGCGGCGCGTGCGGTCGGAAAGGTCCTTGCGCACGCCGTTGCGATCGAGATCGGGGAAAACGGCGGCGAGCTTCTCGACGATCTCGTCGCGGTCGAGCACGCGGGCGGGATCGGCGAACAGCGAGTAGGCCTCGACGTCGGAGGCGAGCAGGCGACCGTTGCGGTCGACGATGTCGGGGCGCGCATAGTTTCCGCCCACGGTCTCGCTGACGGATGAGGTGATGTCCGACTGGCTCGGCAGCGCGAGCCGCACGAGCTGCGCGCCGACGGCCATGAACGCGAGCGCCATGGCGATCATGGCGATGAGTGTGCGCAGCGGGCCGTTGGCGGGCGGGCGCGGCATGGAATCGGGCGGCGCGTCCGCATCTCCGCGTTCCGGCGTGACAGAGAGGCTCATCTCAATTGGCCTTCGGCGCCGAGGCGCGCGAGGCGCCGGACTGAGCGAGCGCGCGGGTCATAGCTTCGTCGGGGCTCGCGGCAAGCTGCTGCTCGGCCGCGGGCTGCAGGCCTTGGGCGCGCGCGAGCGGCTCGATGCGCTCCGGCCGCCCGAGGTGGGCACGCTCGGCCTTCAGGACAGCAATATCGCTACGCGCTTCATCGATGGCGCGCTCCTGTCCCTGCACGTGCGCTTCGAGCAGACGAGTGTCGTAGTTAATGCCGTAGAGCAGGAAGGCGCTCGCTAAGGCGAGGGCGAAAGCCGCGAGATTGACGATACTCATCAGGACAGCCTCCAACGCGAGTTCAAGTCTCGATCGAGGGCGCTCCCAAGTCTGCTTCGTCGGCCGGCCACGCAGGGGCCTCCGTTCTGACCCCCACCCGAGCCCGTGCCGATCTGGCGCGCGGGTTCACCTCGAGTTCTCCTTTAGAAGGAGTTAATGGGCGGGGGTTAACAATCCGGAAACTCGGTAGCTTGGATTTTAACGATTGCGCCGGCAGGTGGCGCGAGGCGCGGCTCTCCTTGCCGGCGCGCCGGGTGAGGAACTGCTTCACGATGCGGTCCTCGAGCGAGTGGAATGTGACGGCGACGAGTCGGCCGCCCGGCTTCAGGCAGCGCTCGGCTGCGCTCAACCCCTTCGCCAGCTCGCCGAGCTCGTCGTTCACGTAGATCCGCAGCGCCTGGAAGGTGCGCGTTGCCGGGTGCTTGCCGTCCTCCTTGCGCGGGCCGAGCACACGCCCGACGAGATCGGCGAGCGCACGCGTCGTCGTGATCGGCGCCTCGGCACGCGCCTTGACGATCGCGCGCGCAACGGCGCGCGAACGCCGCTCCTCGCCGAGGACGTAGAGGATGCGCGCGAGCTCCTCCTCGCTCGCGCCGTTGACGATGTCCGCTGCAGTCGGGCCCTTGAGCGACATGCGCATGTCGAGCGGGCCATCGGCCTGGAAGGAGAAGCCGCGCCCCGCCTCGTCGAGCTGCATGGAGGAGACGCCGATGTCGAGGACGACACCATCGACTTGGGTGCTGCCCTGCTCCGCCGCGATGGCGTCGAGCTCGCTGAAGCGGGCCTCCGTGAGACTGAGGCGGCCGGGAAACTCCGCGCATAGGGCTTGGCCACCGGCGATCGCCGTTGGATCGCGATCGATGGCGATGACGCGGCAGTCCGCAGCTTCGAGAAGCGCGCGCGTGTAGCCGCCGGCTCCGAACGTCGCATCGATGAAGACTTCGCCGTCGTGCGGGCTTAGGCTCTCGACGACCTCCGAGAGCAGCACGGGGATGTGGCGGGCGGTCTCCGGCTCAGTGGGTGCGGCCCCTGGCGGTCCTCGCCGCACCATCATCCCCGTGCTCCCTCGTCACCGTCGTCCTCCGAGAGGGAGAGACGGTTCCCCGCGCCGAAGAGCTTGCGAGTGGTGTGGACCTTTTCGCGCGCGCGCTCCCGCCGGTCGGCGAAGCGGCTCGGCTCCCACATCTGAAACTTGTCACCCAGGCCGACAAACGTGACTTGGGTGGTGAGGCCGGCGTGCGCGCGAAGGTTCTCAGGAAGGCTGATGCGACCGTCCCCATCGATGGTGAGGACCTGGACGTCGCCGTAGAGCGCGACAGAGAGCTCGTCGCGCTCATCCGAATAATCCGGCAGGCCCGAGAGAAGCCCGTCGATCTTTTTTGCAAGTCTCTCGCCGCCTGCATCGAGTGCAGGAGCCTCGAGCGCGGGGTAGCAGTAGATGCCGCCAGCGCTGGCGTGAGCGTAACCGTCGCGCTCGAGCACGGCGCGGAAGGGGGCAGGGATCGAGACCCGGCCCTTGGCGTCGATCTTGTTGGTGAATGTCGAGACAAAGCGCTCCATCCCCTCAAAGCCTCGCGCACCACTCGTCAGACCACGCCACGTTCAAGGGCCTAGAACTGCGCCCGAAAATCCCGTCGCACCGGCGGGCCGTGGCGGTCGCTCGAGGCCTCGGCCCTCTTTGTCTTTCGAGGTCCGGCGCCCTGCCACGTACCCTGCCCGGTGCGGACGGGCATGTATGGGATTACATGGGAAACTCTGGTCGTCAATGGTCTATTAACTATTTCTCGTGGGCGAAGGCGCCATGCCGTTCCCTAGCCTGCTCAAATCCGCTCCACAGGCCCGCAATTCGGCGGCTAAAAAGGCCGGTGGCAGGATTGCCACCCATCGGCTCAAACTCGCTCAAGCGACGCCATTCGAGCCCTCGGAAGTGGCAGCGGCTTCAGAGTTCAATCGGCAACATGGTTCGGCGTGTGCGTTGGGCGATTCTCGGAGGTCTCCTGGTTGCGTGCCTCGCCGCGCTTTGGAGCGCAGCTGGCGCTGGCTCTGGCTACCGAATCGCTCTCGATGCGCCCGGGCGCGCTACGACCGCCCTTTATGTCGAGGAGGCCGGGGAAGGACCGCCGCTCATCCTCCTGCATGGCCTCGGCGGGTCGCTCTTCACCTGGCGCCACATCGTTGCGGCGCTCGCACGCGCCCACCGGGTGATCGCACTCGACCTCAAGGGCTTCGGCCACTCGGACAAGCCGTTCGATGATCACTACTCGGCGGTCGACCAGGCCGCGCTCGTCTCCGCCTTCATCCGCAAACGCGGTCTGCGCGGCGTTGCGCTCGTCGGACATTCGTTCGGCGGGGTGGTCGCCCTGCGCACGGCACGCGACTTCTCGGGCGAGCCGGGCGTCATCAGGCGCCTTGTCGTCATGGACACGCCTGCCCTGCAGCAGGACTTGTCCGACGGCGATTGGTTCTTCAGCGTGCCCGGACTGCCCTACGTCGCCATGGCCGTCACAACGCCCGAGCTCATGACGCGCATGATGCTGCGGCTCGTCAGCGCGCCGGGGCGCGTGGTGCCCGAAGCCGACGTGCGCGGCTATGCGGCGCCGTTCTACGACATCGGCAGCCGCCACGCGTTTATCGCCACCGGCCAGTCGATTGTCGACACGAACGGACCCAAGATGGGCCTCGCCTACAGGAAAATTGCGCAGCCGACGCTCGTCGTCTGGTGCCGTCGCGACCGCATCGTGCCGCTGGCGACGGGACGCCGGCTGGCGCACGTTCTGCCCAACGCGCGGCTCGCCGTTCTCAACAAGTGCAATCATCTTCCCCAGGACGAGGTGCCGGGAGCCCTGCTATCGACGCTGCTCCCGTTCCTCGACCGCTGAGGATATTCGGCCCACCGTGGGTTCCTCCACCGCGGCCAATCGAAGGATCGCTTGATGCCATACGTGCGTGCGATGTGCGCCATCGGCCAGCGCGGCCAGCTCGGCCTCCATGGGCACTTGCCGTGGGAGGGCTACAAGGGCCCCGAGTACCGGGAGGACGTGGCCAACTTCTTCCGCATGACGCGCGGTCACGTGCTGCTCGCCGGCCCGCGCACCGCGCGCGCGGTGCCCGAGTACGAGCGCCAGTTCATGACGGTCGTCGAGCTGCGCTCGCACATGGATCCGGAGGACACGCTTGCCCAATTCCCGGGCCGCGTCGTCTTCGTCGGCGGCGGCCCGCCGGTGTGGGACGTCTACGCCCCGTATATCGAGCACTGGGACATCACGCGCTTGCCCTACGACGGCGAGGCGGACCGATGGTTCGATCCGGCCTGGCTCGTCGCGAGCAAGCGCGTTTGATGTGAGCGGCGCTTACCAGCAGCAGCCGCGGCGATAGGGGTAGGGGTAGCCCACGTAGCCGTACGTGTAGTAGGCCGCGCGCGGATAGTAGACTGCACGTGGATAGTAGGTGCCGGCGGGGCCGTAGATGGTGCCGCAGCAGCCGGCACGATAGAGCGGCCGCGGATAGTAGGCGTAGGCCGGCGGCACGACGTAGACGACCGGCGGGCCGTAGACGGCGCCGCAACACGGGCGGTAGAGCGGCGCATAGTCCGCATACCAACGGTAGCTGTGCCAGGCGGCGGCGGGGCCTGCGCTCGCGGCCAGGGCCGCCAAGCCCGCCGCAGCGCCGATGAGTGCCGTTAACTGCTTGCGCATGTGGATCTCCAATGAACCCGAGCGCGACCGACGCTAGGCCTCAATCTTTACTGTGCTCTTGAGCTTCAGGAGGGGATTTGCGGCAACAGATTTTTATGGTTAACGCGCGCTCTTTGAGCGTCCAAAAACGCATCAATTGCGGCCCCGAAAAGCCGCTCGAGCCGAGCGAGAAAATTACCAGCCGGCCTGTAAGCCGGGTTCTGTCTGGAGGTCTCCCTCCGCGACGGCCATTCGTCTGGGACGCCCATTGCTGGACGCCTCGAGCAACCAACCCGGGCGGCGGGTCTGGAAACGGACTTGGGCGCCGCTTTTGCAAGCGCGCCCGGCCGCCCCTATTTGGTCTTGCTCCCGGTGGGGTTTGCCCTGCCGCCGGCGTCGCCGCCGGCGCGGTGCGCTCTTACCGCACCCTTTCACCCTTACCTGGGACGAACCCAGGCGGTTTGCTTTCTGTGGCACTTTCCCTGGGGTCGCCCCCGGCGGCCGTTAGCCGCCACCGTGTCTCCATGGAGCCCGGACTTTCCTCCACCGGGCTTGCTTGATGGGCCACAGTCGCCCGCACTCCCGGCAGCGGCCGTCCGGCCGGCTGGTAGGAAGAAATAAGGGCGCGCGCGGGCTTCGCGTCAAGGGCCATCGAACAAGACCGCGACATGGCTTAATTTACGCCCCACATGAGCGAAATCTCCCCGCAACACGAGCGAACTGTGAGTGAATTGCGCCCGACATTAATTTACGACGGCGACTGCGGGATCTGCCGCACCTGGGTCGACTACTGGGGACAACTGACGGGCGAGCGCGTCGTCTACCGCCCCTACCAGGAGGCGGCGAAGGACTTCCCCCGCATCCCGCTCGATGAGTTCAAGCGCGCGATGCAGCTCATCGAGCCGGACGGGAGCACCTACGCTGGCGCCGCGGCGACGTTCCGTCTGCTGACCTATGCGCCGGCGCGAAGCTGGTGGTGGTGGCTCTACCGGTACCTGCCGGGCTTTGCTCCCGTGAGCGAGGCCGCCTACTCGTTCCTGTCGAAGCGCCGCGGGCTGCTTGCCGCCATCACGCGCATCCTTTGGGGCCCGACGCTCGAGCCCGAATCCTACGCGCTCGTCTCCTGGCTGTTCCTGCGCGGGCTCGGCGCCATCTACGCCGCCGCCTTCGTCTCGCTGGCCGTGCAGATTTCTGGCCTCGTCGGCCACGACGGCATCACGCCGCTCGACCGCTACCTGCCCGCCGCGCACGGAGCCTGGGGCACCGCCGCCTACTGGCGCCTCCCCACACTCTTCTGGCTCGGTCAGAGCGACACCGCGCTCATCGCCGGCGCGTGGCTCGGCGCCGCGCTCGGCGCCCTCGTCTTGCTCGGCGTGCTCGTGCGCCCCGCTCTCATCGCGCTGTTCGTGCTCTACCTCTCCTACACCTACGCCGGGCAGCTGTTCACGAACTTCCAGTGGGACCAGCTCCTCCTGGAGAGCGGGTTCCTCGCGATCTTCTTGACCGGCGGCACGCGCATCGTCGTATGGCTCTACCGCCTCTTGGTGTTCCGCTTCCTGTTCCTCGCCGGCGTCGTGAAGGTGATCTCCGGCGATCCCACCTGGCGCGAGCTCACCGCGCTGAAGTACCACTTCCTGACCGAGCCGCTGCCGACACCGCTCGCCTGGTATGCCGCGCAGATGCCCGAGTGGCTGCTTTCCGCGCTCACGGGCCTCACCCTCGTCATCGAGCTCTTGATCGTATTCATGATCTTCCTGCCGCGGCGTCCGCGCGCCATTGCCGGGCTCATGGCGATCGCGTTCCAGCTCGCGATCGTCCTCACCGGCAATTTCAACTTCTTCAACCTGCTGACAATCCTCCTCTGCCTCTTCCTGTTCGACGACAAGCAGCTCCGCCGCGTCCTTCCGGCGCCACTCGCTGAGCGGATCAAGGCAGGAGCGCCGCAGCCGGGGAGGACGGCGACGGTGCTCGCCTCGCTCTTGGCGCTCGTCGCCATTCCCGTCGGGCTCGACATCATGGCCGAGCCCTTCACCAACCGCCATCTCCCGCTCATCGGCCGGCTCACCGAGGCCATCGCACCCTACGCGATCGTCAACCCCTACGGCGTGTTCGCCACCATGACGACGACGCGCCCGGAGATCATCATCGAAGGCTCCGACGACGGGCAGAGCTGGCGCGAGTACGAGTTCCGCTACAAGGCCGGCCCGACCAACCGGCCGCTCAAATGGAACATCCCGCACCAGCCGCGCCTCGACTGGCAGCTCTGGTTCGCCGCCTTCGAGGGCGCCGGTCAGAACCGCTGGATCGAGGGCCTGCTGCTCCGGCTGCTGCAAGGGAGCCCTGAGGTGCTGGGATTGCTCGCCTCGAACCCCTTCCCCGAGCACCCACCCAAGTACGTACGCGCGCTCCTTTATGATTACCGCTATTCCGATGCGAGCTTGCGGGCGCGCACCGGCGAGGTGTGGGTGCGCCGGCTCGAGGGCGTCTATTTCCCGCCGGTCAGCGTTGAGGACTTTTCGCCGGCGGCGCGATAGCCGCCGCGCTGCCGCCAACCGGGGTCTGCACCTCTCCCGTCATGGCGGAGCCATGCCGGTCCTGGATCCCCGCCTGCGCGCGGATGACGTTGCCTTATGGCTCGCTCGCCCGGGATGACAATGGATGTCGGGATGGCAGCGGCGGCGGCAGGCCTCAGGCCGCGTCGCTTGAAATGGCCGTCATTTCAATGATAGCAAGCACGCAACGTCCGTCGGCCCCACTCCAACGCTCGAGGAACCGCTGCATATGAGCATTCTGTCCGCCTTGAAGTCCCAGTTCTCAGGCCAGCAAAGCAACGAGCAAGCCCCCACCACCAATCCCAAAGTCCTGAAGTTCGTCGAGGAGGCAAAAGCCCTGTTCAAACCGGAGAGCGTCGTGTGGTGCGACGGCTCCAAGCACGAGTATCAGGCGCTTCTGAAGTCGCTGGTCGACAGCGGCACGGCCATGTGGCTCAACCCGGAGAAGCGGCCCAACTCCATTCTCGTGCGCTCCGATCCTGCCGACGTCGCCCGCGTCGAGGACCAGACCTACATCTGCTCCAAGTCGAAGGACGACGCGGGCCCGACCAACAACTGGTTCGAGCCCGCGGAGATGAAGGCGACGCTCTCCAAGCTCTACGATGGCGCCATGGCGGGCCGCACCATGTACGTAGTGCCCTACTCCATGGGCCCGATCGGCTCGCCCATCGCCGGCATCGGCGTGATGGTAACCGACAGCGCCTATGCGGTCGCCAACATGCATATCATGACGCACGTCGGCTCCGAGGTATGGAAGGCGCTCGGGGACTCGGACGACTTCGTGCGCGGCCTGCACTCGGTCGGCTACCCGCTTTCGACCCCGACCACCGCCGATGTGCCCTGGCCCTGCAACAAGACGAAGTACATCTCGCACTTCCCGGAGACGCGCGAGATCTGGTCCTACGGCTCGGGCTATGGCGGCAACGCGCTTCTGGGCAAGAAGTGCCACGCGCTGCGCATCGCCAGCGTGAAGGCGCGTGACGAGGGCTGGATGGCCGAGCACATGCTGATCCTCAAGCTCACCAACCCGCAGGGGAAATCCAAATATATGGGCGCGGCCTTCCCCTCGGCCTGCGGCAAGACCAACCTCGCCATGCTGATGCCGACGATCCCCGGCTGGAAGGCCGAGACCATCGGCGACGACATCTGCTGGATGAAGTTCGGCGCGGATGGGCGCCTCTATGCCATCAATCCGGAGGCCGGCTTCTTCGGCGTCGCCCCTGGCACCTCGACCGAGTCGAATTTCAACGCCATGGAGACGCTCTATGCCAACTGCATCTACTCCAACGTGGCGCTGACCGACGACGGCGACGTGTGGTGGGAGCAGATGAGCGCCCCGCCGGCGCACACCACCGACTGGATGCGCCGCTCGTGGACGCCCAATTCAGGGCGCCCCGCCGCGCACCCCAATGCGCGCTTCACCGCGCCGGCCGCGCAGTGCCCGGTGATCGCCAAGGAGTGGCAGGATCCCAAGGGCGTACCGATCGACGCCATCCTGTTCGGGGGCCGGCGCGCGAGCGTGGTGCCGCTCGTCGCCGAGGCGTTGAACTGGGTGCACGGCACGTTCCTCGGCTCGATCATGGCCTCGGAGAAGACGGCCGCGGCGGCCGGCAAGATCGGCGAGCTGCGCCGCGATCCCATGGCCATGCTGCCCTTCTGCGGCTACCACATGGGCGACTACTTCGCCCATTGGCTGAAGATGGGCGAGAAGGGCGGCGCCAAGATGCCGAAGATCTTCTACGTGAACTGGTTCCGCAAGAATGCGGCCGGCAAGTTCATGTGGCCGGGCTACGGCGACAACAGCCGCGTCTTGAAGTGGATCTTCGAGCGCTGCGACGGCACCGCGAAAGCGGTCGACACCCCCATCGGCAAGCTGCCGGCGGACGGCGCGCTCGATGTCTCCGGGGTCAAGGTCGATGCCGGCGACTTGAAGGAGCTGACGAGCGCCGACAAGGACGGCTGGAAGGCCGAGCTGCCGATGATCCGCGAGCACTTCGCGAGCTTCGGGGCGAAGCTGCCGAAGGCGTTGGCGGACGAGCTTAGCGCGCTGGAGCAGCGGCTCGGCTAGTCGCGCACGGAATATTGGGCACTGCACGACGCCGCGCGGGTCGCTCCGCGCGGCCTTCGTGTTCGGTTGTGGTGTCAGACCCTGAGGGTCTGACACCGAGTTCCTTGAGGTCTCCTCTGTCATCCTCGGGCTTGTCCCGAGGATTCCAGTCTTCCGCTTGCTCCCTGCCTATCCGAAGCGCGCCAGCAGACCAGGATAGAGGTCGACCCACTGCGGGTTCGACTGCTCCATCAGCTTGATCTTCCAGTCGCGCAGGTAGCGCTTCAGCGTCTTCTCGCGCTGGATCGCGTCATTGATGTCGCTGAACTCCTCGAAGTAGACGAGCGTTGTGACGCGGTAGCGACCCGTAAACTTCGAGCCCTTGCCATCCCGATGCAGCTCGACGCGGCCGAGGATGTTGTTGGTCACGCCGATATAGAGCGTGCCGCGCGGCCGGCTCGCAAGGATGTAGACCCAGTAGAGGTTCATTCGCTCCCCGCTGGGAGTATGCGGGGCCCTGGATCCTCGGGACAAGCCCTGAGGACGACACTTCCAATAGGCCACAGGCTGCGCGGGGCAAACCCGCGCGGACTTCGCAGTGTGGTGGATTGGTCGCCCCAGATTCACCTCTCCCCGGTGGGGAGAGGTCGCGAGCCCGCGCTTCGCGCGGGCGAGCGGGGAGGGGGAGAATCGTTCGCGAGCGTCGAACCCCCTCACCCTAACCTCTCCCCGTCCATGCGAAGCATGGCTCCGCCATGACGGGGAGAGGGGACTAGGTTGTGTGACAGAACCTACGCCGCCTGCGCGTAGTAGCTCTTCAAGCCGCTCATCACCTTCTGCTTGTCGAACTCCGCGCCCATGGCGAGCATGGCGTCGGCGAAGCGGCTGACGATCTCCGAGATCTGCTCGGGCGACAGCTGGTTCAAGATGCCGATGCGCACCTGCACCGGCTCCGACAGCGTCGGCCAGATGCCGAAGCCCTTGGCGCGCTCACCCGCGACGAGGTCCTTCTCCTTGCCCTTGAGCTTGCCTGGCAGGTTCAACACCACGAGGCTCGTCATGTTGGAGGTGACGTCGCAGCCCATGGCTTCGACCGCCTGGCGCAGCGCTTTCTCGTGATAGGCGTAGTCGGAGGCTTTGCGGCGGCGCCCGTAGCCCAAGATGATGCGCAGCGCCTCGTGGAAGGCGGCGACCGCGTAGCACGAATGGGTCTGGTGGTAGACCGCGTTGGGCACATCTTTGCCGTCGACGATGCCCCAATGGCGCGCGTCGAGGATGGGGTGGTGCTCATAAGTGCGGCAGCCCCGCTTCTTGACCATCCCGATCGCCTTGTCGGTGAAGCTGACGGGCGCGTAGGTCAAGGGCAGCGACAGCACGCCCTTCTGCGGGCAGGAGGCCCAGGCGACGACGCCCGGGTAGTCGTCGATATTGAAGTCGGCGACGCCGAGGCTCGAGACGGCATCGACGATGCCCATCACGCCGTGCTTTAGGCAGGCATCGGAGAAGCCTTTCAAGTCGTTGACGCGGCCCGAGCCCGTCTCCCAGTGGGCCATGAACGCCCACATGGGTTTCTTCTCGGCGAGCGCCTTGTCGACGGTGGCGCCGGTGACCGACTGGCCGTGCGGCGTCTCGACGATCGTCACGCTCGCGGGCTTGGGGTTGAGCGAGTCGGCGGCAAGCTCCTCGGCCGTTGCCGCCTTCATGCGGATGGTGAGGCTATCGATGCCGGAGAAGGTGCCGTTGGGGAAGGCGACGACCTTGTCGCCCGGCAGGATCAGCGAGAGCACGCAGTCGAGGCCGGAGAAGCCGGTGCCGGCGACGCCGTAGGTGTAGACGTTCTTCGTCCCCCACAGCTCGCGCAGCATCTCTTTGGCCTCGAGCATGCCGCGCACCACGTCCTTCTGCATGTGGTCGGCGACGCCCGACTTGGCGAAGCGCTCGAGCACGCGCGGGTCCGTGTTCCCGGGGCCGGGGCCGGCAGCGAGCGTGTTGGGGATTTCTAGGGTCGGATAGATTTTCATTGTTGGGCGCTCCCAGATTGCTGCGGCC
>DATIZL010000169.1:0-2937 GCA_035517115.1 Hyphomicrobium sp. | reverse complement strand
TTGACATCGTCACCCTTTTTCAGAGCGCCAAGCGTCGTCACCTGAAGCGTGTGCGGGATGATCAGCACCGAAAAGGTGTCGCCTTCGACCGCGTTGACGGTGAGCGAGACGCCGTCGAGCGCGACCGAGCCCTTGGTCGCGATGAAGCGCGCCAACTCCTTTGGCACGCGCAGCGAAAAACGGACCATGTCATTCAAGTCGTCGCGGGCAGTGACCGTGGCTAGTCCGTCGACATGTCCGGCGACCAGATGGCCGCCCAGTTCGTCGCCGAGCTTCAAGGGGCGCTCGAGATTGACGCGGGTGCCGGGGCGCCAGCGGCCGGCGGTGGTCAGCCGCAGCGTCTCGGCGGCGGCGTCGACCGCGAACCAGGTGCGGCCGCCTTCCTCACCAGCGCCCACGATAGTCAGGCAGACGCCGGAACAGGCGATCGAAGCGCCTTCGCTCAGCTCGGCGCGCGGATAGGAGCAGGCAATCGCGATGCGGCTGAGATTGTCGGCGCGCGGGGTCACCGACCGCACGTCGCCGACGTCGGTGACGATACCGGTGAACATCAATCCTTCTTTGTGCCCGCCGGCTGCTCGAGCGGGCGCGGCTCGCCCCATAGCAGCGCGGCGGCGCGGTTCGGCACCTCGAGGGCCTCCTCAATTCTCGTGAGCGCCTTTTTGCGTCGGGCAGGCGCGCGGCGGGCGCGCGCTACTTTGCGTGTTTTCTTGCGCGCCGGCTTGCGGCTCACCTTCTTTTTTCGCTTGGCCATGGGTCGGTCCTCCCAATGAAGCGGCGCAGGATATACCGCGCGGCGATTTTGAAAAGGCGCCCCGTCGGGGCCGGTTCACGCGCGCTCGTAGTGTTCGAGCGTATCGGGCCCGAGCCGCTCGCTGCCGCGGGCATGCAGGTGGGAGGTCAAGGCGTCGAGCGCCATGCCCTCGAGCGGGCCGATGCCGGCCTCCCCGATCAGCTTCTCGGAATAGACGAGCGCGGCTTCGTCGACGAGGTCGGCGGCGACGAAACTGGCGGCGACCGTCGGGCCGCCCTCGACCAGCAGCCGCGTGATGCCTTCGCCGGCGAGCGTCTCGAGCACGCCGGCAAGATCGAGCTTGCCGTTTTCGTCGTCGACGCGGAACACCTTGCAGCCCTTGTCGCGCAAAATCTCCTCGGCCATGGCGGAGGCTGAGCGCGCGGCGATCACCCAGGTCGGCGTCTCGCGCACGGTGGCGACCACGGAGGTGTTAAGGGGCACGCGCAGCTTCGCGTCGAGCAGCACGCGCACCGGCGAGCGCTCCATCATGCCCGGCAGGCGGCAGGTGAGCTGCGGATTGTCGGACAGCACGGTGCCGATGCCGACCAGGATGGCGTCCGACTGCGCGCGCAACTGAAACACGCGCGTGCGCGCGGCCTCGCCGCTGAGCGCCGCCGGCTTGCGGCCGGCAAGCCCGACCTTGCCGTCGGCGGAGATCGCCATCTTCAACAGCACATGCGGGCGGCCGAGCGTAACCTTGGCGATGTGGCCGGCATGGACCCGGCGCGCCTCGTCGGCGTTGAGGCCGACGTCGACCGCGACGCCCTTGGCGCGCAGCTTTTCGTGCCCGCGCCCGGCCACCTCGGGATTGGGGTCCTCCATGGCGGAGACCACGCGCGCGATGCCGGCCTTGACGATGGCGTCGGCGCAAGGGGGCGTCTTGCCCTGATGCGCGCAGGGCTCGAGCGTCACATACATGGTGGCGCCCTGCGCCGACTTCTTGGCGCGGCGCAAGGCTTCGACCTCGGCATGTGGGCGGCCGCCCTCTTGCGTCCAGCCGCGCGCCAGGATCACGCCGTCCTTGACGATCACGGCGCCGACCGCCGGGTTAGGCCAAACGTTGCCGAGCCCGCGCCGGCCGAGCGTGAGCGCGAGCTGCATGTAGCGCGCGTCGTCGGCGGTGACGTTGGCTTCGGTGCTCATTTGGCGCGGCACCGCCGCTCCCCTCCCCCCGCGTAGCGAAGCGAAGCGGTGGGGAGGGGTCGGGGGGAAACACGAGCGCGGAAGTGAAGAGCCCCCCACCCCGGCGACTTCGTCGCCGACCCTCCCCACCGCTCGCAAGAGCTCGCGGAGGGAGGGAAAGAAGGAGCTAAGGCGCTCGCCCGACGATTATTCATTTGCTGCGCGCGGTGGCGGCGGGCTTGTCCTCGCCCGACAACTCGTCGAGCGCGGCGCGGAAGTCCTTGGGCTCGCGGAAATTGCGGTAGACCGAGGCAAAGCGCACATAGGCCACGTCGTCGAGCTGGCGCAGGTGCTCCATCACCAGTTCGCCGATGGTCTCCGAGGACACTTCGTTCTCGCCCATGCTTTCCAGCTCGCGCACGATCTTGGACACCATCTGCTCGACCCGCTCGGGCTCGACCGGGCGCTTGCGCAGCGCGACCTGCACCGAGCGCATCAGCTTGTCGCGGTCGAACGGAACCCGCCGGCCGCTCTTCTTGACCACCATGAGCTCGCGCAGCTGGACGCGCTCGAAGGTGGTGAACCGCCCGCCGCAGTCCGGGCATACGCGCCGCCTCCGGATCGACGCCGAGTCGTCCGTCGGACGGGAATCCTTCACCTGGGTGTCGAGGCTTCCGCAGCTTGGGCAACGCATGATTAGCCCCCCACCCTCTCCCTTTTGTCACGCCCGGCCTTGTGCCGGGCATCCCGCTTAGGTGCGCACTGCCTTGCTAATCGGGATGGCCGGGACAAGCCCGGCCATGACGCTGAAAACGTAGCCGTCTTGCTCATTGATAAATCGGAAATCTTGCAATCAACGCCTTCACCTTGTCGCGCACTTTGCCTTCGGTGAGCGAATCCTCTTCCGCGCGCTTGTGCGCCAGCACGTCGAGCACTTCCACGATCATGTCCCCGACGCTGCGGAACTCGGCGATGCCGAAGCCGCGCGTGGTGCAGGCCGGCGTGCCGAGCCTTATGCC
>DATIZL010000168.1:0-16888 GCA_035517115.1 Hyphomicrobium sp. | reverse complement strand
CCAGCCGCTGCTCGAGGTGGGAGAGGCGGAGTTCGACCGCATCTATGCCGTCAACGTGAAGTCGATCTATCTGTCGACGCTCGCCGCCGTCCCGAAGATGGAGCGGCGCGGCGCCGGCACGATCATCAATATCGCGTCGACGGCGGGCGTGCGCCCGCGTCCGGGTCTCACCTGGTACAATGGAACGAAAGGCGCGGTGATCACGCTCACGAAGTCGATGGCGGCGGAGCTGGCCCCCAAGAACATCCGCGTCAACGCCATCAACCCTGTGATGGGCGAGACGGGCATGCTCGAGCAGTTCATGGGGCGCCCCGATACGCCGGAGAACCGCGCGAGGTTCATTGCCGGCATTCCGCTCGGGCGCTTGTCACAGCCGCACGATATCGCGAACGCGGCGCTGTTCCTCGCCGAGCCGGCGTCCTCGTTCATTACCGGCGTCGCGCTCGAAGTCGACGGGGGCCGCTGCATCTGACGCGGGCGCGCGAGAAAAGGCTTGCGCTGCAATGGGCTCGATACGCCGAGCGAGAGGGTTGTAACGCGCGGCTCGACCCCCCATAATCGGCCCGGGAGGTTGGCGGCGGACGCATCCCTCGCCAACCGGGTCAGGTCCGGAAGGAAGCAGCCCTAACGATCAGGACGCGGGTCGTTCGCCAGCCTCCTCTATTCGCATATTTGTCGCGGTTTGCCGCGACGGTGCCTCATCCCTTTCGTCATTCCCGCGGAGGCGGGAATCCAGGTCAGATCGACGCGAGGGTTTCTTGACGCAGATGCAGCTGCGATTGCCGGTTTCAAATCCCAAGCGGATCCGATGCAGCCGGCTGTGCTGGGTCCCCGCCTCCGCGGGAATGACGTTGAGTAGAGGCGAGCGGCGTCATTAGCTTCATGGCGAAGAAAAAAACAGACAGTGGGAACACGAAGGGCGTCGGAGCCGAAGCAGGCGCCGCGCAGCCCTACGTCGTGCTCGCGCGCAAGTACCGCCCGCAGACCTTCGACGACTTGATCGGCCAGGAGGCGATGGTCAAGACGCTGCGCAACGCGTTCGCGTCCGCGCGCATCGCGCAGGCCTACATGCTGACCGGCGTGCGCGGCGTCGGCAAGACGACGACGGCGCGCATCATCGCGCGCGCGCTCAACTACGAGACCGACACGGTCTCACAGCCGACCTTCGACATGCCGGTGTTCGGCCGCCACTGCGCCGAGATCATGGAAAGCCGGCATCCCGACGTCGTGGAGATGGATGCTGCCTCCAATACCGGCGTCGACAACATGCGCGAGCTGATCGAGAGCGCGCGCTACAAGCCGCTTATCGCGCGCTATCGCGTGTTCATCATCGACGAGGTCCACATGCTCTCGAAGGGCGCCTTCAATGCCCTTCTGAAAACGCTCGAGGAGCCGCCGGAGCACGTCAAGTTCATCTTCGCAACGACCGAGATCCGCAAGGTGCCGGTGACGGTGCTGTCGCGCACGCAGCGCTTCGACTTGCGCCGCGTCGACGTGCCGGAGCTTTCGGCGCACTTCCGCAAGATCGTCGCCAACGAGGGCGCCGAGGCCGCGGACGATGCCTTGACGCTCATTGCGCGCGCAGCCGAGGGCTCGGTGCGCGACGGGCTGTCGCTGCTCGATCAGGCGATCGCCCTGGGCCGGGGCCGCGTGACGGCCGAGACCGTGCGCGCCATGCTGGGGCTTGCCAACCGCGGGCGCATCTTCGATTTGCTCGAGCAGACCCTGCGCGGCGATACCAAGGCCGCGCTCGAAACGCTCGATGCTCTGCATCGCGATGGCGCCGAACCCGCGCAAATGCTCGCCGACCTTGCCGAGGCGGTGCACGCGGCGGCCCGTGCGCGAACGGTCGGTGCGGAGGCCGGCACCGAGGCGATGAGCGCAGAGGAGCGCCGCCGCGCCGGAAGCATAGGCGAGCGGACTTCGACGCCGCTGCTTGCGCGCGCCTGGCAGATGCTGCTCAAGGGCTGGGAAGAGACAAGCAAGGCGCCCAACGCCAAGGCCGCGGCCGAGATGGTGCTGATCCGGCTTGCGCACACGGCCGATCTGCCCGCGCCCGACGAGCTCATCCGCTCGCTCGGTGGCGGCGAATCTCTCGCACGCGGCGCACCGAAGCCGGCAGCGCGCGAGAGCACGCGCGATTTTGCGCTCGAAGGGGCGAGCACCGCCGAGCCGACCGCCAGTGCCACGGCCGAAACGGATGACGAGGACGCAGGTGCGCCCGGCGAGGGTCTGGTCGAGGAGCCGGCTGGGGCGCCCCTTTTTGATCCGCGCTCATTTGCCGATGTCATCGCGCTCGTGGGGGAACGCCGCGACGCCAAGCTGAAGGTCCACCTCGAGGAGCACGTCAGCCTGGTGAAGTTCGACGCTCAGGCAGGGTCGATCGATCTCTTCCTGCTGCCGGGGGCGCCGGCGCAGATCGCCAATGAGCTGCGCGAAAAGCTGATTGCCTGGACGCAGCGGCGCTGGGTGGTGCTCCTCTCCAAGGAGCCGGGCGCCCGTCCCGTCGGGGAGGTGCGCCGCGAGCGCGAGGCAGCAGAGCTCGCAGCCTTGAAGACGCACCCCGCGGTCAAGGCCGTGCTCGACGAGTTTCCCGATGCGAGGATCGCCGAGGTGCGTCCGCTGCTTGGTCCTGCCACGGACGAGACCGGCACCGGCTAAGGATTTCTGCGAAGAAAGGCAGTGCGTGCATGAAGGATCTGATGGGCGTGATGAAGCAGCTCGGCGAGATGCAGTCCCGCATGCAGCGGATGCAGGAGGAGCTGGCGCAGATGGAGATCGACGGCCAAGCCGGCGGCGGCCTCGTCAAGGTCGTGATCGGCGGCAAGGGCGAGCTGAAGAAGCTCTCGATCGATCCGAGCCTCATGAAGCCCGACGAGGTCGAGATCCTCGAGGACTTGGTGGTGGCCGCCGCGCAGGAGGCCAAGGGCAAGCTGGAGGCGCAGCTGCAGGCGAAGATGAAGGACATGACCGGAGGGCTGCCGCTGCCGCCGGGGATGAAGCTATTCTGATGCGGGAGCGGCGCGCGCGCCCAATGCGAGCGGCGCTTCTCGCTGCCGCGGCCATCACGGCCTGGGCGACGGTCAGCAGGGAGGAAACCGTGACCTTACGCATTACGTCCACCGCATTCGCCGAGGGTGACGAAATCCCCGCGAAGTATACGTGCGAGGGCAAGGATGCCTCGCCGCCGCTCGCGTGGTCGGGCGTGCCTTCCGGGACCAAGAGCCTCGTGCTCATTGTCGATGATCCCGATGCACCCGATCCCAAGGCGCCGAAAATGACCTGGGTGCACTGGGTGCTCTACAATCTGCCGGCCAGCTCGAAGGGCTTGCCCGAGGGCGTCGGCGCCGCGCTGCCACCCGGCACCAAGGTCGGCCTCAACGATTGGAAGCGGGCGGACTTCGGCGGCCCATGCCCGCCCATCGGCCGTCACCGCTATTTCCACAAGCTCTACGCGCTCGACACCGAGCTCAATTTGAGCAAGCCGACGAAGGCCGATGTCGAGGCGGCGATGCGCGGCCATGTGCTAGCCCAGGCCCAGCTCATGGGCACCTATCAGAAAGCGGGTTGAGAGCGTCCGCGCTCGCGCGAGGTCAGTCCTTGGCAAGCACCAGCGTCAGCCCGACCAGGGTCTCGCTGAAGAACTGGATCTCGATGATCTGCTTGCCCTCGCGCACGATGACTTCCATGTTCGCGGTAAGCGCCTCGCCGCGTACATTGATGCGAAAGCCCGTCGGCGTGACTTGCCCCGTGAGGTCGCCGCCGAGATTGTAGATGAGCTCGTTCCAGGTGCCGGTGAGCGTGTCGGCATTGTGCTTGATCTCGCTCTTCACCTCGACGTTTCCACTTGCGGAGGCGCAGCGGATATTCTGCTTGAGCTCCCCGCCGTCGTCCGAAAGGAAATAAGTTGCGCGGCACTTCACGGTCTCGGCCTTGCCATCCCTGAAGCCGAGGCGCCCATCGCCGACCCACCGCCCGGGCAGATCCTTGAAAGGCGAGGCCGGGTCGGCGGAAACGTTTCCTTGAAACGAGAGCCAGCAGGCCAAGATGGCCAGCAGCGTAAAGGCGGTTTTCTTCATCGCTTCCTGCTCGAGCGCGTGCGCCAGGCGTCGGCGAGGCGCGGGCGAATTCACCTGCGCGGAATGTTGACGCGAACTCTCGTGATTCCTAGTGCGCACGGGCCACACGCAGGGCGCAACAAGCGTCGCACGATGTGCGGCGAGAGCGCGCAGCGTTAGGGCAGGTCAACCTGCTCTTGCTGGGAACTGGCGGACCTTGGAGCCGCTGGTCAGCTCGACGTAGGTCTGGATGAGGTCCGGGCGCCCGATCAGGAAGCCTTGAATCTCGCGGCAGCCTTCGCGGCGCAGGAATGCCCGCTCGCCCTCGGTTTCGACGCCCTCGGCGATAACGGGAATACCGAGCGAATTTCCAAGCCCGATGATCGAGCGCACGATGGCCGCCGATTGGGGATTGGTCTCCACCCCGGAGATGAAGCTCTGGTCGATTTTGATCTTGTCGAACGGGAACGATTGCAGCGACGACATCGATGCGTAGCCGGTGCCGAAATCATCCATGGAGATCTTGACGCCGAGCGCTTTCAGCCGGCGCAGGGTGGAAAGCGCGCGCGCCGGCTCATCGAAGATGACGCCCTCGGTGATCTCGAGCTCCAGGCGCCCGGCCGCAAGGCCCGTATCCAGGAGGATGAGGTGCACGAGGCCGGCGAGGTCGCCGTAGCGGAATTGCACGGGCGAAAGGTTGACACCGATCTGCAGCGGAGCGGTCCAGCTGGCGGCTTCTCGGCAAGCTTCCTGCAGCGCCCAGGCGCCGATCTCCACGATCATCCCGTTCTGCTCGGCAAGCGAGATGAACTCGCCGGGAGGAATGACGCCAAGCTTGGGGTGCCGCCAGCGCACCAAGGCTTCGAAACCGAACACCTCGCCGTCGATCGCGGCCTGCGGTTGGTAATGGAGGAACAACTCGTTGCGCGCGATGGCCGAGCGCAGATCGAGCTGTAGCGCGAAGCGCTCGCGCAGGCGGCGGTCCATCTCGGGATCGAAGAAGCGGGCCGTCTGGCGTCCGTCGACCTTGGCGCGGTAGAGCGCGGCGTCGGCGTTGGCGAGCAGCGTTGCGAGGTCGGAGCCGTCACGCGGGTAGACCGCCGCGCCGATG
Organism: Hyphomicrobium sp.; assembly: GCA_035517115.1. GTDB lineage: Bacteria > Pseudomonadota > Alphaproteobacteria > Rhizobiales > Hyphomicrobiaceae > Hyphomicrobium_A. The sequence goes on along the minus strand of DATIZL010000168.1, from coordinate 11,719 downwards.
CTGAGACCGAGCGGAATCTTCTGGCCGCGCACCTCGAATGGATCGGCCACCGCCTGCAGCGTGCGGCTGGCGAGCACCTCGGCGGTTCGCGGCTGCGGACCCATCCCGGATATGAGCGTGAACTCGTCGCCGCCGATGCGGGCAACGAATGCGCCGTCGGCTGCGACCTCGAGCCGGCGGGCGACTGCACACAGAAGCTCGTCGCCGATCATGTGTCCGAAGACGTCGTTGGCCTCCTTGAAGTGGTCGAGGTCGATCGACAGCACGGCAAAGGTCTCGCCCCGGGCTTTGGCGCGCTCCAACGTCTGCGCCAGGCGGGAGTTGAGCGAATTGCGGTTGGGCAGGTCCGTGAGCGCATCGTGGTGCGCAAGATGCGCGATCTGCTCATGGCGCTCGAGAAGCTCGGCGCGCGCGATGCGCATGTTCTCGCGCGCCTCCTCGAGTCCGAACGCAGCGTCCTTCACCTGCTCCTGCAGCAGGTTGAAGCTCGCGGCCATCTCCCCGAGCTCGTCGCGGGAATTGGTCTTGACGGGCACGATGTTGACGGAGGCGTGCGCGGCCTGCAGGTCACCGCGGCCGAGCGCTTGCATGGCGAGATTGAACTCGCGCAGCGTTCCCCACGTCAGCCGCTTCGCCGCCGCACTCACCTCCTGCGCCGAGTAGGTGATCATCCCCGGCAGCACGAGCCCGACACTGATGGTCAACAGCGCCACCGCGACGAAGATGTCGGCGAGCACGGCAACGAGCTGCTCGTGCCCAGTGGGAATGGTATGGACCGCGAGCAGGTAGGCGATGCCGTCCAGTAGGAGCACCAGCACCATGGCGCCGGTCAGCTTGAAATGGAGGGTCTGGGCGATGGGCGGAAGCCCGCGGCGCACCCGATCCTCAATGACGCGCCACGCGTAGAGGGCGGCTCCGGAATAGGCCAGCGCTAGCCCGAATACCACGGTCGGCAGGCCGAACTGCTGGAAGCCCAGGATCGCCGAGATGAGCCAGACGCAGGCAGCGCCGACGCCGAGCATGATGGTGCCTCTTGGAGCCCGATAGGGGCGCGCCGCATCCGGCATGTCCCGCCGCAACAGCCAAGCGGCAACGTTCGGCATGCAAATGCCGATGAGATAGGTGAAATTCGCCGCGGCGATCATCCACACCGGGTCGCCCGCCATGAGGAAGATGATCGCGCACGTGGCGGTCAGCACCGTCGCAGCCCAAGGGCAGTCCGTCTTCGCGATACGCAAGGAGAGGAACCGGGGCAGCAGCCCGTCGTCGCTGAGCTGTGACATGGTGCGGGCGGCGCCGGCGAGCGGCTGCAGCGTGCCATGGAACATGTTGAACACGATGAACCAGATCGCCGCGGCCTTGCCAAAGCTGCCGAGAAGCGGAGCAAAAGTCGGCCCGAGCACCGTGGCGAGATCCTCGCCGAGCGCCTTTGGGCCGAGCACGCCGAGCCAAACGACGGGCAGGACGATGAAGTAGACGCCGGCCATGATCGCCGCCGCCAGCATGGCGCGCGGCACGCTCTTATTGGGATCGATGGTCTCGCCGACGTGACAGGCCGCAGCTTCGAAGGCGGGCGCCGTAAACCCGATCAGGTAGAGGCCCGCCATGACGGAGGTGAGGCCGCCGAACCACCCTTCGAAGGGCACGGTCAGCTGGTAGGAGAAGGCCTGTTGCCAGTCGACTGTGCCCGAGTAGATGGGGATCAGCGCCGAAAGAAAAGCGAGCGTTGCCGATGCCGTCGCGATGGGCATGGCGAGGCGCGCGACCCACTTGATCCCGCAGAGATTGACGAAGGTGAAGAAGCACACGATGGCAACGGCAAAGGCCTGGACCGGCAAGTCGGGGAAGTACCAGTGCTGGAAAGCAGCCGCGGAGAGAAGGGCGGTGAGACCACAAGTCGGAATCCAACCCCACCAGTAGCAAGTGCCGGTGAGCACTGCGAGGACGGGGTTATAGGGACGGAACGCTTCGGCGCAGGCGGCGGAGATTCCCCCCACCCGGTTGGGCCACATCAAGACGAGCTCGGTCCAGGCGGGAGCCGCGGCCCAGCCGAGCAGCACGCCCAATATGAGGAGCGGCACCGCCGCGCTGCCCTGGCCCAGGATTGCGCCCTGGCCGACGAAGAGGGCGGTGATGATGAAGATCATCTGATTGCTTCCGCCCATGGCGAGGGCGGTGGTGCCGAACCACCCGAGCACCCGAGGGTGAGGTGGTGTCGGAGCAATCGTTGGCGTGATGGATCCCATGCGGTGCATGCCCTAGATCCTGACGGGACGCGCCCCGCAAGGTGAGCACGATAGGACCAAAATCCTGTTATTTATTCATTCAGCGTCGCGCTAAATCTTTAAATATTTTCAGATGTTTGCAATAACACCCTAAGAAGCCGCTCAGCATATTCGCGCAAGGCGCGGGTTAGCGGCCGTCTGCGTGCATGGCGTCGGGCCCGCGCGGAGGGTCTCCCGCCTTCTCAAGCTCGTCGAGCTCGGCATCGGTGAACACGCGCGAGCGGGTGAGGAAGCGCATTCCTTCCGGTGCCTCGAGCGAGAAGCCGGCGCCGCGCCCAGGCACCACGTCGATGATGAGGTGGGTGTGCTGCCAGTACTCGAACTGCGGGCCGCTGATGTAAAGCGGGCAGCCGGCGATGCGGCCGAGGTAGACGTCGCGCTGGCCGATCTTGAACTCGCCCAGCGGATAGCACATGGGGGCGCTGCCATCGCAGCATCCGCCCGACTGGTGGAAAAGGAGATCGCCGTGCGCCGCCCGCAGCTTTTCGATGAGAGCGGCGGCGGCGGGCGTATTTGAAACCCGGGCGACTGTCATCCCGATCCGGTGCGCAAGCGCAAGACCGGAAGGCTCCGGTCTCGCGCTCTCGCTACCGACCCTAGAAGAAGCCGAGCGCCTTCGGACTATAGCTGACGAGAATGTTCTTCGTCTGCTGATAGTGGTCGAGCATCATCTTGTGCGTCTCGCGCCCGACGCCCGATTGCTTGTAGCCGCCGAACGCGGCGTGTGCGGGATAGAGGTGGTAGCAGTTGGTCCAAACGCGGCCCGCCTTGATCCCGCGCCCCATGCGATAGGCGGTGTTGCCGTCGCGCGACCACACGCCGGCCCCGAGGCCGTAAAGCGTGTCGTTGGCGATGGCGAGCGCCTCCGCCTCGGTCTTGAACTTGGTGACCGCCAGCACGGGGCCGAAGATCTCCTCCTGGAAGATGCGCATCTTGTTGTGGCCCTCGAAAACGGTCGGCTCGACGTAGTAGCCGCCCTCGAAGCCGCGGCCGATGTTGGCCTTCCTGCCGCCGGTCAGCACGCGGGCGCCCTCGCCCTGCCCGATGTTGATGTAGGAGAGGATCTTCTCGAGCTGGTCGGAGGAAGCCTGGGCGCCGATCATCGTGTTGGGATCGAGCGGGTTGCCCTGCACGACCTTCTTCACGCGCTGAACGGCCCGCTCGATGAAGGCGTCGTAGATCGATTCCTGCACGAGCGCGCGTGACGGGCACGTGCACACTTCGCCCTGATTGAGCGCGAACATGGTGAAGCCTTCGAGCGCCTTGTCGAAGAAGGCATCATCCTCGTTGAACACGTCGGCGAAGAAGATGTTCGGCGACTTGCCGCCGAGCTCGAGCGTGACGGGAATGATGTTCTCGGCTGCGTACTGCATGATGAGGCGGCCGGTCGTCGTCTCTCCCGTGAACGCAATCTTGGCGATGCGCGGATTGGAGGCGAGCGGCTTGCCGGCCTCGACGCCGAAGCCGTTGACGACGTTGAGCACGCCGGGGGGCAACAGGTCGCCGACGAGATCCATCAGCACCATGACGCTGAACGGCGTCTGCTCGGCCGGCTTCAAGACCACGCAGTTGCCGGCGGCCAGCGCCGGCGCGAGCTTCCACACCGCCATGAGGATGGGGAAGTTCCACGGGATGATCTGGCCGACGACCCCGAGAGGCTCATGGTAGTGGTAGGCGATCGTCGTCTCGTCGATCTCGGAGAGCGAGCCCTCCTGAGCGCGGATGCAGCTCGCGAAATAGCGGAAGTGATCGACGGCGAGCGGCAGGTCGGCGGCCATGGTCTCGCGGATGGGCTTGCCGTTGTCGATGGTCTCGACGGTCGCGAGCTCGGCGAGGTTGGCCTCCATGCGGTCAGCGATCTTGTTGAGGATCGCTGCGCGTGCGGCCGGGGCAGTCTTGCCCCAGGCGTCGGCGGCGGCGTGCGCCGCATCGAGCGCTTTCTCGATGTCCTCGGCGGACGAGCGTGCGATCTCGCAGACGACCTCGCCGCTGATTGGCGTGCGATTCTCGAAGTAGCGGCCTTGCGCGGGGGGCACCCAGCCGCCTCCGATGAAGTTCTCGTAGCGATTGCGGATATTGATCTTCTGACCCACGCGCTGCAGAGCCGTCGCCGGGGTCTCGGGTTTCACGATGAGCTGCATGCGAATTCCTCCCAAATGGGGGGTGCGTTGCCCCCTCAAATGTGAGGGCAAAATACTCCAACTCCGACGGCGATCCAAAGGTGGAAAGCATTGCCATTTAGTGCATATCGCGCGCGGGAGAAGGCTTGATCCAAGTCATGGCGATCGCGCGGATCGCGGCCGCACGGGCCGCGATTTGGCGCCGGCCGTTGCGTGCCTTATAGAGGGGCGCCAGCAAACGCCGAGGCGGTTTTGGCGCGGCGGCGGCATAGGTTGCACTCGATCAGCGACGAATGAGTCGAAAGGTTTCAGGCCCCGAGATCGAACGTGTCGTGCAGCTCCTGGGACGCCTTCCGGGTCTCGGGCCGCGCTCGGCGCGCAAAGCCGCGCTCGCACTCATCAAGCGGCGCAACGATCTCCTTGTGCCGCTCGCCGACGCGCTCTCCGCCGCGGTTGAAAAGATCGTCGAGTGCCCGGTTTGCGGCAACCTCGATACCGTCTCTCCGTGCAGCCTATGCCAGGATCCGCGGCGCGACCGCTCGATGATCGTCGTTGTCGAGGAGATCGGCGACCTGTGGGCACTCGAGCGCGCCGGCGTCGTCAACGGCCTCTATCATGTTCTGGGCGGCCATCTTTCTCCGCTCGATGGCATCGGTCCTGACCAGCTCAACATTGCCCGCTTGATAGAGCGGGCGCGCGCCGGAGAAGCGAGCGAGGTTCTACTCGCTCTCAATGCAACCGTGGAGGGCCAATCCACGGCGCACTATGTCACCGAGCAACTCGCGCCGACCGGCGTCGTCGTATCGAGGCTTGCGCAGGGCGTCCCCATCGGTGGCGAGCTCGACTACCTCGACGAGGGGACGCTCGCCGCCGCCATCAAGGCGCGGCGCCGGCTTTGACCGCTCGGCGAGGAGCTCGTCTCGAAAGTGGGCAAAACTTGGCGTGCATAAGCTGCGCTGGCGTCTGGCGGCGCAGACAACCCAATGCTATTGCTCAACTTTCACGGCTCGGGCATTTCGCCAAGACAACAAGGTACGATCTGCTATCTTGTTGAGCTGCATCACGAATCTTATTGCCACCGGGGAGCCGCCTTCGACTGTTCGCTGGGGAAGGGCGCAAGGGGAGGGGGGTGACCGTCATTCCTACGTTCCAGTCCTTATGGGCGCGTTGGCAAGCCTCGCTGCTTGGGCTGCCCCGTTTCACCAAGCGTGGCATCCTCGTCGCCCTCGATTTTTCGCTGCTGAGCCTGGCGCTTTGGCTGCCGCTGTCGCTGCGCTACACGACCCTTTACGTGCCGCCCGACTTGACGACGGCTCTCTTGCTCCTGAGCGCCCCCCTCGTCGCGGTGACGACGTTTGCGCTCTCCGGGCTCTACAAGCTCGTAACCCGCTATCTCGGCTACCGCGGACACACCCGTATCATCGGAAGCATTTGGCTTTCCGTGCTAATTTGGTCGCTCATCCTCTTGATGTCCGGCCAATCCGGCATCCCGCGCTCCGTTGTGATCGCCTACGGCATTCTGGCGACACTGTTCATCGCCGCCAGCCGCGAGCTCGCGGCGATCTTGCTGGAGAGCGTCGGCATTCGCCTGTCCGAGCTCCCAGCCGATACGGAGCGCAAGCCCGTCATCATCTTTGGTGCCGGGCAGCTCGGCGTGCAGCTCCTGGCCGCGCTCCGCCGCGCCAACGATCGCGAGCCCGTCGCCTTCATCGATACCGAGCCTTCGCTCTGGCGTCAGTATGTGGCCGGGCTCAAAGTGCACAACCCCGAGAAGCTCGGGCAGCTGATCGAGCGGTACAATGTGCGCGAAATCTTGATCGCGCTGCCCGAGGCGCGGCGGCGCGAGCGCCGGCGCATGCTGAAAGAGCTCGCGGTGCACCCCGTCGAGGTCAAGGTGTTGCCCGCGGTCGAGGACATCACCTCGGGCCGCGTGCGCGTCAGCGACCTGCGGCCGCTCGACGTCAACGACCTGCTCGGGCGCGACAAGGTTCCGCCAAACAGCGAGCTGCTCGCGCGCAAGACGCAGGACAAGTCCATCCTCGTCACCGGCGCGGGCGGCTCGGTCGGTTCCGAGCTCGTGCGTCAGCTCTTGAAGCACGGCCCCCGGCGCATCGTGTTGCTCGATATATCGGAGGCCGCCCTTTACGAGATCGAGAGCGAAGCCCGCGAGTTGATCGGCTCGCTTAGGGGCTCGCCGCGGCCCGAGCTCATCGCCGTGCTCGGCTCGGTGCTCGATGCCGTGCACGTGCGCGAGACGATCGCTCATCACGGGATCGAGGTGATCTATCACGCTGCCGCCTACAAGCACGTGCCCATCGTCGAGCAAAATCCGATCTGCGGCTTGTCGAACAACACCTTCGGGGCGCAGGTGCTCGCCGAATGCGCCAAGGCCGAAGGCGTCGATCTCGTCGTGCTGATTTCCACCGACAAGGCCGTTCGCCCGACCAACGTGATGGGGGCGAGCAAGCGGCTCGCCGAGCTCATCCTGCAGGCCGAGGCAGCAAGCGGAGGATCGACCGTCTTCACGATGGTGCGCTTCGGCAACGTGCTCGATAGCTCGGGCTCGGTCGTGCGCAAGTTCCGCCAGCAGATCCGCGCGGGGGGCCCGGTCACGGTCACGCACCCCGAGATCATCCGCTACTTCATGTCGATTCCGGAGGCGGCGGAGCTCGTGATCCAGGCCGGCGCCATGGCACACGGCGGCGACCTCTTCGTTCTCGATATGGGCGAGCCCGTGCGTATCGACGACCTGGCGCGGCTCATGATCCGCTTGACCGGCCTCGACGTGAAAGGTCCGGAGAACCCCGAAGGCGACATCGCCATCGTCTATACGGGGCTGCGTCCGGGCGAGAAGCTCTATGAGGAGCTGTTGATCGGTGCCAACACGACGGCGACGGAGCACCCGCGCATCATGCGCTCGGATGAGCCTTTCCTGCCGCGCGACGAGCTCGAGCGCGAGCTCGACCTGCTCAAGGCCGCGATGAACGCGCGCGACGTGGAGACGATGCAGTCGGTGTTGATGCGCACCGTCGAGGGCTACCACTCGGAGGGCGCGGGGCAAGACGAGGACGCACCGCGCCCGGCCTGGAGCCCATCCACGCGGACCTTGCACTGACATGGCGATGGCAGCGGCAGCACCGGCGACGGGCGTGAGGCGCGTTGCCGTCGTTTGCGCGGCCGGCGAGCCGCTGCAGCTCTTGCGCCGCTCGCTTCTTTCCGAGATTGCGGGCCGCCGGCACAAGCTCATGGTCGTCGCTCCCGAATTCACGGCGGCCGACGTCCACGCGCTCGATGGGATGGGGGCGGAAAGGGCCGTGTTCTCCGGCCAGCAAGGCGCCCTGAAGCTCTTCGCCGACTGGAAGGCGATCGGCGCACTCAAAGGCCTTTTGGCGCCCTGGGCCCCGCACACGGTGTTTGGATGCGGCGCAAAGCCGATGATCTATGCCGCGCTTGCCGCACGCGGTGCGGGCGCGGAGCGCGTTGTTCTCCTCGTCGATGGGCTGCCGGAGCACCGCTTTACCGGAACGCTGGCGCCCGACGAGATGCCGGCATGGCGCTATAGCCAGGCGATGCGGGCGGCGGATGAGGTCGTCTTCTGCAATCGCGACGACCTCGGTCTCATGAGGCGGCTGGGCATCTTGCCCTCCGCACTGCCGACGGTCGTGGTGGCAGGTGCGGGAGTCGATTTGCAAAGCCGCGGCGCGCTTTCGCTGCCGCCTCTCGATGATGGGCTCGTGTTCCTCATGGTAGCCGAGCTCGACCGGCGCAAAGGCGTCGTCGAATACTGCGAGGCGGCGCGCGATCTGCGCGAGCGCGCCCCGCACTGCCGCTTCCTGCTGGCCGGCTCTCCAGGCGAAGGTTCGCTTGGCATGCGGGCCGAGGAGGTCGCAGCCTACGCGCCTGCGGTCGAATACCTAGGGCCGGTGCAGGACATGCGCGCGCTGCTCGCGGTGTCGCACGTGTTCGTCTATCCGTCGCGCGGCGAAGGGATGCCGCACCCCGTGCTCGAGGCCTTGGCGGCCGGGCGCCCCATCGTGACGACCGATGTCGCGGGATGCCGGGACACCGTCGACGACCGGGTCAACGGTTGCTTCGCGCAACCGCGCGATGCTCACTCGCTCGCCACGGCGATGGAGAGCTTCCTCAAGCGCCCCGACCTTATTCCGCCCATTGCGCGGGCGAGTCGCGCGAAGGCGGAGAGGTTCTGCGGCATCGATGCGGTCAACCGATCGTTGTTGTCGGCGCTGGCGCTAGCCTGAGCCTTTGCCTCACCTGCGGCCGTAAAGCGCGTAGCTGAGCTTGGGCTGGCGGAAGGACGATTCCGGGTCGACAAGTATGTTGCTGCGTATGGCCTGGCGGCCGAGCAGCATGCGATAGGTGAGGCGCTCGCGGTTCGCCAGCGTGATCTCGATCGGCCACGACAGATCGCCGATGTGGACGCGCGTCGCGATGACGTACCGCAGCTCACGTTCGCCGTTGGAGCTCGTCACAGCGCGGCGGTCGACCACCTCGGCGCAGGCATCGATCTCCAGCTCTTTGCGATTGGGATCGGGGCGCACCGTGAAGCGCACCATCGGCCGCTTGGCGGGCCCGTAGGGCTCGATCAGGTGCGTGTGCAGCGAAGACGTCTTGGCGCCGGTGTCGATCTTCGCTTTCAAGGCGGGCAAGCCGAGGTCGGGCAGAGCGATCCATTCCTGCCAGCCGAGAATCAGTGATGAGGGAGTCGGGGGCATGGCCGCAAGAGTCGCCAACGAACGATTCTACCTCTCGTTGCTCCATCGTCCGCGCATCGCGAGCAACAACGAAAATGCGCAACATCATAACGGGTTTCGTGCACGAGAAATAGGCAACGGTAGGGTAGCAGTCGATTCGAGCGTTACTCCAAAGGCACGCGGAGCACTTTTCCCCCGCGAGGGAAGCGTGCGCCTCAAAATGGCTTCTTTCTGCGCCGGTGATCCCCACGCTTTCGCGGCCGGTCTCTCGCGTAGGCTTCGACCAAGGCGGCGAAGCACAACGCCCATGGAGAAACACATGACAACGAAGAAAGTCCTGCTGGCGCTTGCAGCAACATCCATTCTTGCGTTCGGCTTCGTCGCGCCGGTTTACGCCGACGATCCAGCTCCGCCGCCGGCCGACACCGGCGCCACCACGGCTGCGCCGGCGGATCCCAACGCACCTGCTCCGGCGCCTGATGCCGGTGCCGCACCGGATGCCGGAACCACCACCGGCGACCAGCCGAAGTAACGCGAGATATTCCGCACAGCCTTTGCGCGGAATTGCTGCTCCAGGCCTCGACAGAGCCCGCATCCCGCGGACACTGCCGGGGCCGAGGTTTTCCTCACGCCAGGCCGGTCGGGTGAACCGGCTCGATTGACCCCACCCGCCGAGTTGCCTATTTCACCGGCATGGCGATCCGACCGATCATTACTCTTCCTGACCCATTGCTGCGCAAGGTTTCCCAGCCGGTCGAGCGCGTTGATGATGAGTTGTGCCGGTTGATGGACGACATGCTGGAGACCATGTACGCGGCGCCCGGTATCGGGCTTGCCGCCGTGCAGGTGGGCATCCCGCGCCGGCTCGTTGTCCTCGACGTCGCCGAGGACGAGGAGAAGCCGGCGCCGCTCGTTCTCGTCAATCCCGAGATCGTTGCGCTCGGCGATGCGACGCGCCTGCACGAGGAGGGCTGCCTGTCGATCCCAGACGTGCGCGTGGAGATCGAGCGGCCGGCCAGCCTGATCGTGCGCTACACCGACCGGGAGGGTGCGCGCAAGGAGCTCGAGGCGAGCGGCCTCCTGGCGACGGCGATCCAGCACGAGATCAACCACCTCGACGGTAAGCTCATCATCGATTTCTTGTCCTCACTGAAGCGCGACATGGTGGTGCGCAAGTTCAAGAAGCAGGCGCGCGCGACAGAAGCGCTTTGACGCCGCCAATCCGACACGCCAAGCGGGGCCATATCCTGCAATGACGCTGCGCATCGTGTTCATGGGCACGCCTGACTTCTCCGTGCCGACGCTGGCTGAGATCCTGGGCGCGGGGCACGAGGTGGTCGCTGCCTACACCCAGCCCTCGCGTCCGGCGGGACGCGGGATGGCGGAGCGCCTTTCGCCGGTCGCGCAGTTTGCGGCGAGCGCCGGCATCCCCGTCAAGTCTCCCGCGAGCCTCAAGAGTGAAGCCGAGCAGCGGGCCTTTGCCGGGCTCGGCGCCGACGCGGCCGTGGTCGTCGCCTACGGACTGTTACTGCCGCGGCCCATTCTCATCGCGCCGCGCTTCGGCTGCCTCAACCTGCATGCCTCGGCGCTGCCGAGGTGGCGGGGTGCGGCACCCATTCAGCGGGCGATCATGGCGGGCGATCGCGAGACCGCGGTCATGGTCATGCGCATGGAGGAAGGTCTCGATAAGGGTCCGGTGTGCCTGGCCGAGCGCATTCCCATTGCCCCCGAGGCGACGGCGGGAGAGCTGCACGACGAGCTGGCGCGTCGCGGCGCGAGCTTAATGGTGCGCGCGCTCGGTGCCTTGGAGCGCGGGTCGCTCGACTGCACGCCACAGGCCGAGGCTGGTGCGACCTACGCCGCCAAGATTGACAAGGCGGAGGCGCACATCGACTTCGCGCGGCCGGCCCAGGAGGTGCACAATCGCATCCGCTCGCTGTCGCCGGTCCCCGGTGCCTGGTTCGAGACGGAGGCCGGGGGCAGGGCCGAGCGCATCAAGGTGCTACGGGCGGCCCTTGCCGAGGGCCGCGGGAGCCCCGGGGAGCTGCTCGACGATGCCTTGACGGTGGCCTGCGGGTCGGGCGCGGTCCGCCTTTTGGAGCTGCAGCGCGCCGGCAAAAAGCCGATGGGAGCTCAGGAGTTCCTGCGTGGATTCCCGTTGTCGCGCGGCGCGAGGCTCCGCTGATCTAGGGCGTCGTTAAGCATCGTCGGCGATGACCGGCCATGCGCCGGCAACTCGCGTTAAGCTAACGTTAACTAGGCTTTGGCGTTGCCCGGAGTGTGGTTATGCGTGTTCCCGTACTATTGTCCCTTGCGGCCCTGGCCGCCGCTCTTCCCGGCCCGGTCGCGGCCGAGACCGCTCATACGACCCGCATCGAGACCCGCCCCGTCTACGGCGCGGTTGTCACCATCGAGCATGGCGTGCGCGTCTGGCGCCCCGTGCCTCCGACCGAGCACCTGATCGTCAACCCGGATAGGGTTCCGCTGGCGCTGAGCGTCGAGGATTCTGCCACCACGTACTGGAGGCGTTGATCGGAGTGCCGATCGAGGTTGAGGCTCGGGAGCGCCGAGGCTAGGGATGGAGGCCCGCGCGTCGCGCCGC
>DATIZL010000167.1:0-9314 GCA_035517115.1 Hyphomicrobium sp. | reverse complement strand
GGTGTCGTACGCCATCGGCGTCGCCAAGCCGCTGTCGATCTACGTCGATACCCACGGCACTGGAAAGGTCGAGGAGAGCAAGCTTGAAAAGGCACTGGGTGAGGTGATGGATCTGTCGCCGCGCGGCATCCGCAAGCACCTTGACCTCAACAAGCCGATCTACGCGCGCACCTCCGCCTACGGCCATTTCGGCCGCCCGCCGGATAATGAGGGCGGGTTCTCGTGGGAGAAAACCGATCTAGCCCCGACCATCGCCAAGGCTGTCAGCTGACCATCCAGCCGAGGCGCCTAAGCGCGGCCGTCAGCGCATCGAGATCGAAACACCAAAAGATGATGCGCTCGGGGTAGGCTTTGTCGGCGTGCCTGATCCGCAGGCCGCGCGAGATATAGCCTCGCATGGCCGAGAGTTCGAGCACGCTCTCGCGCGTGAAGTTGAGTGGCGCGCCGAGCACCGACAGGCGCAAGCTTTTTGTATCGGCGGTCAATCGTGCGAAGGGCCAGGTCGCATTGAATTGTCCCAGCCGGGCCCCGCCCCGCATCGACACCGTACCTAGATCCCGGGCGGGCTTTTCCATGGCAGGTCGGGCGGCCTCAAGAGTTCAAAGAATTCGCAAGGCAGAATGGCACAGAAGTCTGAGACCCCAAAGCTCGCCGAACGCGTCCCGCGCCCGGACCTTCGCTCCTATGGCCGGCGGCATGGACGTAAGCTCAGCATGCGCCAAGAGCAGCTCTGGGAGGCAGTCCTCCCGCGCGTTGCGATCGACCTGGCAAAGCCGTTCGAGCCTGGCGCGCGTGAGGTCTGGCTCGAGGTCGGCTTCGGCGGGGGGGAGCATCTCGTTTGGCAGGCTGAGCGCAATCCGGATGTGCTGTTGATCGGTGCCGAGCCGTTCCGAGACGGCGTGATCAAAGTGCTCGACCGCGTCGAGGCACAGGGCCTTGGCAACATCCGCCTCTACGCCGACGATGTCCGCGCCCTCTTGAGATGGCTGCCGGCGAGCTCCCTTGCGCGCGTGTTCATCCTCTTCCCCGACCCCTGGCCCAAGAAGCGCCACGTGAAACGGCGGCTGGTCGCGGGCCCGCTGCTTTCGTTGCTTTGCCGCGCCATGGCGCCCGGCGCGGAGCTGCGCATCTCAACCGATATCGGCGACTATGCCCGCACCATGCTGCTTGCTGTGCGTGAGCATCCTAGGCTTGCTTGGCAGGTGTCCGGCCCCGCCGATTGGCGCGGGCGCAGCCCCGACTGGCCGGCGACGCGGTATGAAGGGAAGGCGCTTGCCGAGGGGCGCCGCTGCTACTTTTTCCGTTTTCGCAAGATGTGCCCCTGAGAAGCCACAATTTGCTTGCGCGGCTCGTCACGATCCCGTAATAGAGAAGTGCTCATGATCATCTCAACTATTGAGTGGGCCCCTAGGGGTCCGCTCTTTTTGTATTGGGGCCGCGGTTCGGCCCGACCAACCGGACTTTGACTTCAACATGCACGCTGGGGACGGTGGCGCGTTGCGCGACCGGTTCATTCGCGAGGCCGGCCTGCCGGCGAGGATTGCGGCGATCGTCGAGCCTGCGCTCGAAGACCGCGGGTTCCGTCTGGTGCGCGTGGCGATCTCGGGCCGCGAAGGCAAGACCGTGCAGGTGATGGCGGAGCGTCCCGACGGCACCATGACAATCGAGGACTGCGAGGCCATATCCAGGGAAGTATCGGCCCTGCTCGACGTTCATGACCCGGTGGCCGGCGCCTATCGCCTCGAGGTCTCCTCTCCCGGCATCGACCGTCCGCTGGTGCGGGCAAGCGACTTCGCGGACTGGGCAGGCCACGAGGCCAAGATCGAGCTGAAGGAGCCGATCGAGGGCCGCAAACGCTTTCGCGGCAGGCTCGAAGGGTTCGAGGGCGGAGAGGTTCGCATCGAGGTGGATCTGGGCGAAGGCGGCCGTCAGGTGATCGGGCTCCCAGTGGGGCTCATCGCCGAGGCCAAGCTCCTATTGACCGAAGATTTGATCCGCGAGGCCCTGCGCCGCGCAAAGAAGAGTAACGCGAACGGTTCCGGCAGCGCCGCGATGCGCCCATCTGGAGCGACCGAGGAGGACTAAGACCCATGGCAATAGCCGGCATCAGCGCCAATCGGCTGGAGCTTCTGCAGATCGCCGACGCGGTGGCGCGCGAGAAGTCGATCGACCGCAAGATTGTCATCGAGGCCATGGAGGACGCGATCCAGAAGGCTGCGAAATCGCGCTATGGAGCGGAGAACGACATCCGCTGCGAGATCGACCCGAAAACGGGTGAGGCGCGGCTCTCGCGCGTGCTCGCGGTGGTCGAGAACGTGGAGAATGACTCCACCCAGATCACGCTCGCCGAGGCCCAGCACCGCAATAAGGAGGCCAAGATCGGCGATCTCATCGCCGAGCCGCTGCCGCCCTTGGATTTCGGGCGCGTCGCCGCTCAGAACGCCAAGCAGGTCATCGTGCAGAAAGTGCGCGAGGCCGAGCGCGAGCGCCACTACAACGAGTACAAGGACCGCATCGGCGAGATCGTCAACGGCACCGTGAAGCGCGTCGAGTACGGCAACGTCATCGTCGATCTTGGGCGCGCCGAGGGCATCATCCGCCGCGACGAGATGATCCCGCGCGAGAACGTGCGCTACGGCGATCGCATCCGTGCCTTCATCTACAACGTGAGCCGCGAGCCGCGCGGGCCGCAGATCTTTCTCTCTCGCGCGCGGCCGGAGTTCATGTCGAAGCTCTTCGCCCAAGAGGTGCCCGAGATCTACGACGGTGTCGTCGAGATCAAGTCGGTCGCGCGCGACCCCGGATCGCGCGCCAAGATCGCGGTGATCTCCAAGGATTCCTCCATCGACCCGGTCGGAGCCTGCGTCGGCATGCGCGGCTCTCGCGTGCAGGCGGTGGTCAACGAATTGCAGGGCGAGAAGGTCGACATCATTCAGTGGAACCCCGACGCGGCGAGCTTCATCGTCAATGCGCTCGCCCCCGCCGAGGTGACGAAGGTCGTGCTCGATGAGGACACCAACCGCATCGAGGTCGTCGTTCCCGAGAGCCAGCTTTCGCTCGCCATCGGGCGGCGCGGGCAGAACGTGCGGCTCGCCTCGCAGCTCACCGGCTGGGACATCGACATCCTGACCGAGCAGGAGGAATCCGAGCGGCGCCAGAAGGAGTTCACCGAGCGCTCGCAGATGCTCATGGAGGCCCTCGACGTAGACGAGGTCATCGCCCAGCTGCTCGTCACCGAGGGCTTCGCCTCGATCGAGGAGGTCGCCTTCGTCGATCTCTCCGAGATCGCGCATATCGAGGGCTTCGACGAGCACACGGCAAACGAGATCCAGTCGCGCGCCCGCGAGTACCTCGAGAAGCAGGAGGCCGACCGCGACGCGCGGCGTCGCGAGCTCGGCGTTGCCGACGATCTCGCCAAGGTGCAGGGCGTGACCAGCGCGATGCTCGTTGCGTTCGGTGAGAACGGCCTCAAGACGCTCGAGGATCTTGCCGATTGCGCCACCGACGATCTCATCGGGTGGACGGAGCGCAAAAAGGAGAAGGACGCCGAGCCCGTGCGCCACAAGGGCGTGCTCGAGGGCTTCGATATCGGCCGCAAGGAGGCCGAGGACATAATCATGTCGGCGCGCGTGCTCGCCGGATGGGTCAAGCTGGAGGACCTGCAGCCCGCGGCGGAGGCGACCGCAGAGGGCGCGCAGCCCGAAGGTGACGGCGAGGGCGACGGCGCCAAAGACGCCGCTGCCCAGGGCTAGCCGGAAATGTCACAAAGGCGCGGGAGAACGGATTGGGCGCTGAAGGTCGGCAGCAGGAACGCGACGACGACGTCGAGGCAGGGTCTTTGCGCCGCTGCATCCTCACGCGCGTCGAGCGCGACCCAGCCGATCTTTTGCGCTTCGTAGCCGACCCGGAAGGCAGGCTCGTCCCCGATCTTTCCCGCAAGCTGCCCGGCCGTGGCGTGTGGGTGACGGCGGACAAGGCGAGCGTCGCTGCCGCGGTGGAGGCGAGGGCGTTCGCCAAGAGCCTCAAACGTGCGGTGGCCGTTAGCCCGGACTTGCCGCAGCTCGTCGAGACACTATTTGTTAGGCGTACGCTCGAGGCGCTGTCGCTCGCCAACAAGGCCGGTCTCGTTACGACCGGCTTTGAAAAGGTCGAGGCGCTGATCGGCAGCGGGCGCGCCGCGGCGCTCGTACAGGGCGCTGACGCTGCCGCCGACGGCAAACACAAGCTCGACCGCAAATTTGCGGCCATTCAACGGGATAGCGGTAAAGCGGGCCCCATTGTTGATTGGCTCACCATCGAACAATTGAGCTTGGCCATCGGCCGGTCAAATGTGGTACATGCTGCCCTCAAACAGGGCGGAGCCACTCAGCGGTTTCTTCGGGAGGCCGAGCGCTTGCGGCGCTACCGGTCGGGCTTTGGCTCATGCTGAGTTCAGGCTTCGTACGTAGAATTTTGGAGTTTGCAGGAAGAGCATGACGGAAACGAAGGACACTACCGACAAGACCCTCCGTGGAGGCGCGCGCAAGCCGCTGTCGCTGCAGCGCACGGTCGAGTCCGGCCATGTTCGGCAAAACTTCAGCCACGGCCGTTCGAAGTCGGTTGTCGTCGAAAAGCGTAGAACGCGAAAGCTCGCCACTCCTGGCGGCGTGCAGGAGGCCGAGGCGCCCCTGATCGAGGCCGCACCCGAGCCGGAGCTCCCGCAGAAGAAGGCGCCGGTGCGCCCCGAGGCGCCTGCTGCGCCGAAGGCCGCTGCCCCCAGCACCAGAGGTTTGTCGACTGAGGAGCGCGACGCGCGTGCGCGCGCTCTTGCCGCCGCAAAGGTGCGCGAGGACCTGGAGCGCGACGAGCGGGCCAGGATGGCGCCGCCACCGCCTCCGGCACCCGTCGCCGAGGCGGCAAAGCCGGCGGTCGCCGAGCCGCCGAGCCCCGTTGCCCCCCCGAGCGCCGAGCCGGCGCGGCCGCGCCCGCGCGCGGATGGGGGACCGGCAAAGGCGCGTCCGTCATTCAATCCGGCCTTGCAGCCGCGCGAGGGCGGCAGGCCGCGCGAGATCGACATTCCCGCTCCATCCCGCTTCAAGCCGGAGGGCGAGGCGCCGAAGCGCGCCGGCCGCGCCGCAGCCGTTGAGACCATCGAGGAGGAAGAGGGCCGCGGCCTCAAGGGGCGCAAAGCCGGGGCGCGCACGCCGCAGCCGAAGGTCGATGAGCGGCGCGAGCGCGTCAAGCTCACGATCAACAACGCCTTCGACGAGAAGCAGCGCGAGCGTTCGCTTGCTTCCCTGAAGCGCAAACGCGAGCGCGAGAAGCTCAAGGCGATGGGCATCCCGCAGTCGCGCGAGAAGATCGTGCGCGAGGTGGTGATCCCGGAGGTCATCACCATTCAAGAGCTCGCCAACCGCATGACCGAGCGCGCCGTCGACGTCATCAAGTACCTGATGAAAGAAGGCGCGATGCACAAGATAAACGATGTGGTCGACGCCGACACGGCGGAGCTCATCGTGCAGGAGTTCGGCCATACGCCGAAGCGCGTCTCCGAGGCCGACGTGGAGACCGGGTTCATCGGTGAGAAGGACGAGGAAGGGCAGCTCGCTCCGCGCGCCCCCGTCGTCACCATCATGGGTCACGTCGACCACGGCAAGACCTCGCTCCTCGACGCCATCCGCCAGACCAATGTGGTGGCGGGCGAGGCGGGCGGCATAACGCAGCACATCGGCGCCTATCAGGTGACGACCCCCGGCGGCGAGCGCATTACCTTCATCGATACGCCGGGCCACGAAGCCTTCACGGCCATGCGCGCGCGCGGCGCCAAGGTGACCGACATCGTCGTGCTGGTGGTGGCGGCGGACGACGGCGTCATGCCGCAGACGGTCGAAGCCATCAATCACGCCAAGGCTGCCGGCGTGCCGCTCATCGTCGCCATCAACAAGATCGACAAGCCGCAGGCCGACCCCAACCGGGTGCGCACCGAGCTGCTGCAGCACGAGATCGTGGTCGAGAGCATGGGCGGCGAAACGCTGGAGGTCCCGGTCTCGGCGCTGAAGCGCACGAACCTCGACAAGCTCCTGGAGGCGATCCACCTGCAGGCGGAGATCCTCGACTTGAAGGCCAACCCGAACCGCTCGGCCGAGGGCGTCGTCGTGGAAGCCAAGCTCGAGCGCGGGCGCGGGCCGGTCGGCACCGTGCTCGTGCAGCGCGGCACTCTGCACGTCGGCGATATTGTCGTGGCCGGCACGGCCTGGGGCCGCGTGCGCGCTCTGATCGACGATCGCGGGGAGAATACCGAGGCTGCGGGGCCGTCGGTCCCGGCCGAGATCTTGGGCTTCGATTCTGCGCCTGAGGCCGGCGATCCGTTCGCGGTCGTCGAGAGCGAGGGCCGCGCCCGCGAGCTCACGGACTATCGCGTGCGCAAGCGGCGTGAGGCGCTGGGCTCGGCCGGCACAGCGCGCACGCTCGAGCAGATGATGCAGCAGTTGAAGGAGGCGGGCCGCAAGGAGTTCCCGCTGCTGGTCAAGGGCGACGTGCAGGGCTCGGTGGAGGCCATCGGCGGCGCCTTGAAGAAGCTCGGCACGGACGAGGTGGAAGCGCGGATCGTGCATGCGGGCGTCGGCGGCATCACGGAATCCGACGTTGCGCTGGCGAGCGCCTCGAAGGCGGTCATCGTCGGCTTCAACGTGCGCGCAAACGCGCAGGCGAAGATGGCGGCTGACCGCGACGGCGTGGAAATCCGCTACTACAACATCATCTACGATCTCGTCGACGACGTGAAAGCGGCGATGTCGGGCCTGTTGGCGCCGACGATCCGCGAGATCTTCCTCGGCAAGGCGGAGATTCTCGAGGTGTTCAACATCTCGCATGTCGGCAAGGTCGCCGGTTGCCGGGTGCTCGAAGGCAAGGTCGAGCGTGGCGCCAAGGTGCGGCTCATCCGCGACGACGTCGTCATCCACGAGGGCACGCTCTCGACCCTGAAGCGCTTCAAGGACGAGGTGCGCGAGGTTCCCGCGGGTCAGGAATGCGGCATGGCGTTCGCCAACTATCAGGATATCCGCGCCGGCGACCACATCGAGTGCTTCAACGTCGAGACCGTGACGCGCTCGCTTTAGGCTATAGGGGCCGGTATCGCCCGAAGGGTCAGACCCAAAAGGGGCTGGCCCCAACTGCAGCGTTTTGTTTGAGGCCGTTTGCGGTCCAATCCCGCAGCGGAGCCAAAGATGAGAAAGAAGCCGCAATCGAATAATGCAGCGCCTTCGCAGCGCCAGCTGCGCGTGGGGGAGCTCATTCGCCACAAGCTCGCCGAGATGCTCTCGCGCGGCGAGATCCACGACGACGTGCTCGCCTCGCATGTGGTGACCATCCCCGAGGTGCGCCTGTCGCCGGACCTCAAGCTCGCGACCGCCTACGTGATCGCGCTCGGCGGCACCGACACGGAAGCCGTGCTCGAGGCGCTCACCCGCCACAAGCGCTACATCCGCGCCGAGATTGCCCACGCGGTGAACCTGAAATTCGCGCCCGATATCCGCTTCCGTAGCGACGAGACTTTCGCAGAGGCAAGCCGCATCGACGCCCTCCTGGCGAGCCCCAAGGTGCGCCGGGACCTGGACAAGGACTAGCCCGAGGATGGCGCGCAGCAAAAAGGGTAGGCCGGTGCACGGCTGGCTCGTGCTCGACAAGCCGGCCGGCATGACGTCGACGCAGGCGGTCGGCGCGGTGAAACGCATCTTCGACGCGCAAAAGGCGGGCCACGCCGGCACGCTCGATCCGCTCGCAACCGGAATCCTGCCGATCGCGCTCGGCGAGGCAACGAAGACGGTGCCGTTCACGGTCGATGGCGAGAAAGCCTATCGCTTCACGGTGCGCTTCGGCGCCGAGACTGACACCGACGACGCCGAAGGCCAGGTGGTGCGCACGTCCGACATGCTGCCTACGCGCGCCGCCATCGAGGCGCTGCTGCCGCGCTTCACCGGCGAGATTCTGCAGGTGCCTCCGCAGTTCTCGGCGATCAAGGTCGACGGCGCCAGGGCCTACGATCTCGCGCGCGGCGGCGAGGAGGTCGTGCTCGAGCCGCGCGAGGTGCTGATCGAGGATCTCGCCCTCCTCGACATGCCGGATGCGCCAACCGCCGTGTTCGAAGCACGCTGCGGCAAGGGCACCTACGTACGTGCACTTGCGCGCGACATGGGGCGCGCGCTCGGGTGCTTCGGGCACGTGATCGCGCTCCGGCGCACGCGCGTCGGCTCCTTCGACGAGGACGCCGCGGTGACGATGGAGGAGCTGCAAGACGCCGCACAGGAGGGCAGCGATGCGCTCATGGGTCTTCTCCTGCCGGTCGAGGCCGCGCTCGACGACCTTCCGGGCTTGAGCGTCGGCCCCAACGACGCGGCGAGCCTTGCGCGCGGCCAGGCCGTGCTAGTGCGCGGCCGCGACGCGCCCGTCATGACGGGTGCTGCCTGGGCCCACTTCAAGGGCCGCATTCTGGCGCTGGGCGAGCTGGAGAAGGGGGCCTTCCGCCCCACGCGGGTGTTCAATTTCGGTTGAGAAAACCGTGGCTTACATAAGGACAAAGTGAGAACATCACGACAAACGTCCTTCGTGCCTGGGGGCCGGTGCAAGGCGACGACTTTCCCCCTCGCGCCTTTGCCCGCCTCGTGTATAAGACGCGCACGCGAATTGGCGACCCTGCTGGACGACATCCCGGCTGTGGCCGTTCCAAGGGCCCATGGGCCCGCTTTCACCCCCAAATAGAAAGGATGCCCGATGTCGATCACGCCGGAGCGCAAGAGTGCGCTCATCAAGGAGAATGCCACCAAAGCGAACGACACCGGCTCGCCCGAGGTCCAGATTGCGATCCTGACCGAGCGGATCAACGACCTCACCGAGCACTTCAAGACGCACAAGAAGGACAACCACTCGCGTCGCGGGCTCCTCAAGATGGTGAGCCAGCGCCGCCAGCTCCTCGACTACGTGAAGCGTAAGAACGAGCAGCGTTACCAGACCATCATCGACAAGCTCGGCATTCGCCGCTGACGACACGTGTGCAGGCACCGGCGTCTTCGAGGCCCTGCCTACCGCCCCGGTGCTGACCGCGGGCTCGCGCATCCGGCAATCCGGCCGCTGCGCATTGCTACGAGCAAGAGAAAGAAAGACCGAACATGTTCGACATCCATCGTGTGGAAATTGAATGGGGCGGGCGCAAGCTGACGCTCGAGACCGGGCGCATGGCGCGCCAGGCCGATTCCGCTGTCTACGCTCAATACGGCGAGACAAGCGTGCTCGCCACCGTCGTCGCCGCCAAGGCCCCGAAGCCCGGCGTCGACTTTTTC
>DATIZL010000166.1:0-7272 GCA_035517115.1 Hyphomicrobium sp. | reverse complement strand
CTTCGGTCGTGGCATCGGCGAGCTGCTGCATGATCTGGAGGTTGCGGCGGTTCGCGCGGCGGCGGCTCACATAGGCGAGGATGAGGATGCTCGTCGCGACGGCAAGCACGAGCGCCCACGGCAACAGCCGACCGTCCGACGTCAGAGGGAGGACAAGAGCGGGGAATCCACCAGAGGCTCCGCGGCAGCAGCACCAGCAGCGGTAGCAACTCTGTTTCAATTTCCCGTAAAAACAGGGCCCGTTGCGTGCGCAGTTTTCCCGCCCTCAGCGCGCGAAACTCGCAATTGTTCGCCTAATCCTTGGGCAGCTCTGCGAAATTTGATCGCTGCGCGGCACGATCGCGGAGCTGGTGAGCCCGGATGGGATCGAACCATCGACACCTTGATTAAAAGTCAAGTGCTCTACCACTGAGCTACGGGCCCCTAGAGCCGGTGCTTGTATGCGGCAAGCCTGAAGCGGTCAAGGCAACGGCCCCGCGTTGCTCTGGGCACGTTCGCTCTCCCCACGGACAATCGCCCCGCGCGCATTGGCGCTCTCGCCTATGCTGCATCCTGCGCTATGAGAGCGCGCCATGAACGACATCAAACGAGAGGCAGCGGGGCTTTCAGCCGCCGCGGCGCGGCCGGCGGTCGTGCGCCATCCCCACGGCGCGCACGCTGCCGATCGACTGAGGGCTATCGGCCTCATGTGCCTCGCGCTTGTCGTCTTCTCCGCGCTCGACACCTCGGCCAAGTACCTCGCGACCGGCGCCCAACTGCCCATCGCCGAGATCGCCTGGGTGCGCTTCCTCGGCCATTTCGCGCTCATGCTGCCGATCCTTTTCGCCTTATCTCCGGCCGCGCTGCTCGCCACCAAGAAGCCGAGGCTCGAGCTGTTGCGCTCGGTGCTGATGGCGGCGACGACGGCCTGCAACTTTCTCGCGCTCGAATATTTGCGCCTCGATCAGGCCGTCACGGTCATGTTCCTGGCGCCGCTGCTCGTTGCGCTGCTCGCCGGCCCGCTGCTGGGGGAGTGGGTGGGGTGGCGCCGCCTCGCCGCCATCTTCGTCGGCTTCTTCGGCGTCCTCATCGTCGTGCACCCGGGCGTGGGTGGCCTCAACCCGGCCTTCCTGTTCGCGTTCGGGTCGGTGCTCACCAATACCTTCTTCATGCTGATGACGCGCTACCTCGCGGCCCACGACAAGCCGCTCGTCATGCTGTTCTACTCGGTGCTGGTCGGCACCTTCGCGCTCGCGCCCGTCGCGCTGTGGCAATGGGTATGGCCGCAGACGACCGGCCAATGGCTGTTGCTCTGTGTGCTCGGCCTGCTCGGCGGCATCGGCCAATATCTCTTCGTGCACGCCTACCGGCTGGCGCCGGCCTCGAGCGTGTCGCCGTTCCTCTATCTGCAGCTATTGACCAACGTCGCCTTCGGCTACGCCGTGTTCGGCGATCTTCCCGACGTGTGGACGCTTATCGGCTCGAGCGTGATCATCGCCTCGGGCGTGTACCTCTTGCACCGCGAGCGCGTCATGCGCCAGGAGGTGGAGCGGGTGGAGCCGGTCTAGTCGGGCACGCCAGCGAGCCGGCGCTCCGTCTCCTCGGCCCAGGCCGCGAAGCGGTCCGCGGCGATCGCTGCGCGCATCGCCGCCATGAGCTGTTGATAGAAGGCCGTGTTCGCCCACGACAGCAGCATGGCGCCGAGATACTCGCCGGAGCGCACGAGGTGATGCAGGTAGGCGCGCGAGTAGTCGCGCGCGGCGGGGCACGAGCTTTCCGGGTCGAGCGGGGAAGGGTCCTCGGCGTGCTTGGCATTGCGCAGGTTGACGCGCCCGCCCCACGTGAAGGCGAGGCCGTGGCGGCCGTTGCGCGTCGGCAGCACGCAGTCGAACATGTCGATGCCGCGGGCCACCGATTGGATGAGGTCCTCGGGGCTGCCGACACCCATGAGGTAGCGCGGCTTTTTGGCGGGAAGCAGCGGCACCACGCGGTCGAGCGTCGCCAGCATCATCGCCTGGCCCTCGCCGACGGCGAGGCCGCCGATCGCGTAGCCGGGAAAGTCCATGCCGACGAGCGCCTGCGCGGAGCGGGCCCGCAACTCGGGGTCGGTGGCGCCCTGCACGATCGCGAACAGCGCCTGCCCCGGCGCCGCCTGCCGCGCGAACGCGCCCCGCGCCCGCTCGGCCCAGCGCAGCGACAGCTCCATGGCGCGTTCCGCCTCGGCCCGCTCGGCCGGCAGCTCGATGCACTCGTCGAGTTGCATCTGGATGTCGGCGCCGAGCAGGCATTGAATCTCCACCGCGCGCTCGGGCGTGAGCATGTGGCGCGAGCCGTCGATGTGCGAGGAGAAGCGCACGCCCTCCTCGGACACCTCGCGGATGCGGGCGAGCGACATGACCTGGAAGCCGCCCGAGTCGGTGAGGATCGGGCCCTCCCAGCGCATGAAGGAGTGCAGCCCGCCGAGGCGCGCGACGCGCTCGGCGCCGGGGCGCAGCATGAGGTGGTAGGTGTTGGCGAGCACGATGTCGGCGCCGGCGGCCTTCACCTGCTCGGGGTAGAGCGCCTTGACGGTGGCGACGGTGCCGACCGGCATGAACGCCGGCGTGCGCACGCGGCCGTGCGGCGTCGCGATCTCGCCGAGGCGGGCCTGTCCGCTCTCAGCGATCTTGCGAAATCCGAACTTGGGCAACGCTTCCTGCATTGGTCTCCATACGCGACGACTGACCTCTCCCATGGGGAGAGGTGAAGCGGATCGCCTTCCTAGCCGTTATCGACAAAATTTGGAAACAGCAGGCAGGCATCGCCGTAGGAATAGAAGCGATAGCCCGAGCCCAACGCATGCGCGTAGGCAGCCTTCATGACGTCGAGCCCGGAGAATGCCGCCACCAGCATGAATAAGGTCGACCGCGGCAGATGGAAGTTGGTCATCAAGATGTCCACCGCGCGGAAGCGGTAGCCCGGCGTTATGAAGATGTCGGTAGCCCCGCGGAAGGGCGCGATCGTGCCCGAGGCCGCCGCGCTCTCGAGCAGGCGCAGCGCGGTCGTGCCCACGGCGACGATGCGCCCGCCGGCCGCGCGCGCGGCATTGAGCGCCTCCGCGGTGACGGGCGACACCTCGCCCCACTCGGGGTGCATCTTATGCCCGCTCGTGTCCTCGGCCTTCACCGGCAAAAACGTGCCTGCGCCCACGTGCAGCGTCACGAAGTGGCGGGAGATGCCGCGCGCGTTGAGCGCCGCCATCAGCTCGGGCGTGAAGTGCAGTCCCGCGGTCGGAGCCGCGACAGCGCCCTCGTGCGCGGCGTAGATGGTCTGGTAGTCGCGGCGGTCGGCCTCCTCCGGCTCCCGCCGGCCGGCGATGTAGGGCGGCAGCGGCATGCGCCCGACGGCGGCGATGGCGGCGTCGAACTCGGCGCCGGCGAGATCGAAGGCGAGCGTCACCTCGCCCTCCTCGCCGCGCGCATCCACCGTCGCGTCCAGCGCGCCCGCGAGACACATGCTGGCGTCGTGCCCGAAGTGCAGACGGTCCCCTTCTTTCAGGCGCTTCGCCGGTCGCGCGAGCGCTAGCCAGCGGCTCTGATCGATGCGCTCGATCAGGGTCACGGAGACGCGCGCCGTAAGCTCGCCGCGCCGGCGCTCGCCTTCGAGCGCAGCCGGGATGACGCGCGTGTCGTTGAAGACGAGCGCGTCGCCCTGGCGCAGAAGCTGCGGCAGGTCGCGCACGGTGCGGTCCTCGAGCGTTCCCCCCGGCCGCACCACGAGCAGCCGCGCGGCGTCGCGCGGAGCGACCGGGTGCAGCGCGATGCGCTCCTCGGGTAGCTCGAAATCGAACAGGTCCGTGCGCATTAGTAGACGCGGATCAGAAGCGCCCCCAACATGAGCAGGGCAGCTCCGGCGATGCGGCCCGGCGTGAGGTCGCGCTCGAGGAAGCCGAAGGCGCCCAGGTGATCGAGCGCCAAGCCCGCAAGCAATTGCCCGGTGACGATGAAGCCCATGGTGGCGGCGGTGCCGAGCTTGGGCGTCAGCACGATGACGCTGGTCACGAACGCAGCGCCGAGAATGCCGCCGGCGACGAACATCCATGGCGGCAGATCGCGCCATGAGGATGAGACGCCTTGCATCTGGCTGAGGACGAGCGAGAGGCCGACCAGCAGCACGCTCCCAGCTAGGAACGAGGCGGCAGCGGCGGCAATCGGCGATCCCAGCCCGCGTCCGAGCGCGGCGTTGATCGGCGCCTGCAGCGCAAGGAAGGCGCCGGACAGGACGCCGAGCAGCGACCACACGAGACCCATCATCGGATACCTCTCTCCAGGCAGGAGCCGCCGATCCTGCATCAATCTTTAGCCGCGGTGGGCGAGCGCTTCCCAGGCGCCGGCCCCCGCCAGGATCAGCCACCCGAGAATCATGGTCGAGCCGCCGATGGGGGCTGCCATCGGAAACAGGCGGTGGCCCTGAAGCGTCCGCACTGCGATGTCGCCGCTGAACAGCGACACTCCCGCAAGTAAGATGAGAGCGGCGAGCAGGAGGCCGCCGGGATGCGCGGCACGCGGCGCCAGCGCCGCAATGGCGAGCGCCGCCGCTGCGTGCATGAGCAGGAAATAGGCGGGCGGCGTAAGCGCGGCGTAGCCCTCGCCGTGCGCCCCCGCGGCAGCAAGCACCACGCCGGCGGCACCCGCCAGCCCGGCATAGATTACGATCGCGGCGACCGCCTGCATCATCGCTGCCCGCTCACGCCGCGTCGGCCGCGACCTTCATGGAGATGATCTTGTCGGGATCGCGCACGGGCTCGCCGCGCTTGATCTTGTCCACATTCTCCATGCCCTCGGTGACCTTGCCCCACACCGTATACTTGCGGTCGAGGAAGGTCGCATCGTCGAAGCAGATGAAGAACTGGCTGTTGGCGCTGTCGGGGCTTTGCGCGCGCGCCATGGAGCAAACCCCGCGCACGTGCGGCTCGGCGTTGAACTCGGCCTTGAGGTTGGGGTACTTGGAGCCGCCGGTGCCGGTGCCGTGCGGGCAACCGGTCTGGGCCATGAAGCCCTCGATCACGCGATGGAACGGGCGCCCGTTGTAGAAGCCCTCGCGCGCGAGCAGCTTGATGCGCTCCACGTGCTTGGGCGCGAGATCAGGCCTGAGCGCGATGACGACGCGCCCCTTGGTGGTTTCGAGGATGAGCGTGTTCTCGGGATCGGTGGCCGCGGGCATGTCGGTCTCCTTGGGGTGGGGATGTTTGTCTAGCTTTTCTGCGTTTGGCGAACGTGCCAGCACACGCCGGCGGGATCGATGATGTGGACCTCGCGGCCCCACGGGTATTCGGCCGGAGCCTTGAGACGCGCGCCGGGAAAGCGGGTGCCGAGGTCCTTCGCCCCAATCTCCGACCAATAGCCGTCGAGATCATCGACCTCGAGCGTTAGCATCTGGTTCTTCTGCCACTCGGGGACGTCGATCCCTTGCAGGAAAAAGAAGGCGGGGTCGTAACGCAACCCGGCAAGGGCGCCGTGCTGCCACTGCATCTCGAAGCCGAGCTCCGCGAAAAACGCCAACGCCTGCGCGAAGTCGCCGCCGGAAGGAACGAACGGGTAGAGCGCGGTCGCCCGTGCCTTCATGCTTGCGCCGCTCGCTTGGCTCACTTCTTTAGATAGACCTTCTTCATGGTGTCGGGGATCGGCGGCGGCTCGCCAGGCGCGATCTTGTCGACGTTCTCCATGCCTTCCAACACCTGGCCCCATACCGTGTACTGGCCGGTGAGGCCGGCGCAGCCGGAATCGTTAAAGCAGATGAAGAATTGGCTGTTGGCGCTGTTGGGGTCCTGCGTGCGCGCGGCCCCGACCGTGCCCCGCTTATAGGGCTCCTGCGAGAACTCGGCCGGCAGGTCGGCATAGTTGGAGCCACCCTCGCCCGTGCCTTTCGGATCGCCCGTCTGCGCCATGAAGTCCGGAATCACGCGGTGGAATTTCAAGCCGTCGTAGAAGCCTTCCCTGGCGAGCTGCTTCACGCGCTCGACGTGCTTGGGCGCCAGATCCGGCCGCAGCTTGATGACGACGTCCCCCGTCTTGGTCTCGATTACGAGCAGATCGCCGTCGCTCGCTGCGGTTCCCTTCTTCTGATCCGAGCAGGCCGCGCTCGAGAGCACGCACAACGCCAGCACGAGGCAGGTCAACGATCGCATGGCGGTCCTTCCCCTTGTCTTTATTCTAAGACGCCGGCGGCCTGCGGCCTCCGCACCAGGCGCTCTTCTATCGCCCCTTGCCGGCCTTCCGCAACTTTCGCGATGATTTGGCTTGCACGCGCACTACTTGCGCGGCTTCGCCTTCGCCTTGAGGCGATCGGCCACGGCGGCGGACACGAAGGTCGAAGCGTCGCCGCCCATGAGCGCAATCTGGCGCACGAGGTTTGCCGCGATGTGCCGGACGCCGGGCGAGGCGGCAACGAAAACCGTCTCTATGTCGGGCGCCATGGTGCCGTTCATGCCGGCCATCTGCATCTCGTAGTCGAAGTCGGTGCCGTCGCGCAGGCCGCGGAAGATGACACGCGCCTTGTGCTCGGCCGCGGCATCGACCGCCAGGTTGGAGAAGGTGACGATCTCGATCTCGGTCCCGGTGAGCTGCGTGATCGGCTTCGTCTCCCCCCTCAGCATATCGATGCGCTCGGCCGCGCTGAACAGCGGCGTCTTTTGCGGATGCACGCCGACGCCGATGACGAGCTTATCGACGAGCCGGCACGCCCGCGCGATGACGTCGGTGTGCCCGAGCGTGACGGGATCGAACGATCCGGAATAGAAGCCGATGCGTTTCATGGCGCCGACCGGTTGCGTAACCCTGCCCACTTAGCGTGCGCTCGCGGGCCGGTACAATCTCCTATCGCATCGATGTAAATAAATCCGGCTACGCTTTGGGTGCCCGGCCACGGTCAAGGCCTTCGCCTTCATCCCGGACCTGGTTGTCGTGAGGTGCAAGGCACGGGTATTGCTTCAGGACCGGCTCGACGAGACCCTGATATAGATAGCACTGGGCGTCAGAGGCCGCGCGCCGAATGCTGTTTTGCGTTTCGAAGTCATCTATCTCGTACGAGAGCTCGGTGATTCGATTGAGTATCTTCCCGTACTTCAGATACTCGGCGACAAGCTCCTGTGCCGTGGATTTTTCCATTCTGCCTCTCCGCGCCTACTCTCCCGGCGGATAACGTTCTTCGGCCATGCGGGATCCGACGGCGCCCCGGCGACCGCGCGCCATGAATAGCCGATGTCAATGTAGGTATGGCGGGGCGATTTCGTCAGACGATGCCGCGCTCGCATCA
>DATIZL010000165.1:0-5312 GCA_035517115.1 Hyphomicrobium sp. | reverse complement strand
CTGCATGGGCGCGCGGCCGCCCTTCGATCACCCGCACGTCTATCTCGACATGGGCGACGATGGGCAGATCCTCTGCCCCTACTGCTCGACGCTCTACATCTACGACCCGCGGCTTGAGGCGGGGGAGAGCGACCCCTCGGGCTGCCTCGTGTCGCTCGTCGGGGAGCTCACCTGACGCGCGGTTCTCGCCGCCTCCACCCATGACCGCGCAGCAATCTTTGGCAATGGCGAACGAGACCGCAGAAGCGGCGCTCGCGCGGTCGCGGAAAAGCCGCCTCGATCCGGTGCTGATCGCCGGCGCCGGCATCGGCGGCCTGGCCGCGGCGATCGCGCTCGCGCGGCGCGGCATTCCCTCCCACGTGCTCGAGCGCCGCCCGGCCTTCCACGAGGAGGGAGCCGGCATCCAGATCGGGCCCAACGGCACGCGCATCCTGAAGTACCTCAAGGCGGCGGACGCGCTGCGCCCGCACGTCAGCCTGCCGGAGGCCATTTGCGTGCGCGACGGGACGAGCGGGGAGGAGCTGGCGCGGCTTCCATTGGGGCGCTGGATCGCGGCGCGGCACGGCGCGCCCTATTGGGTCGCGCACCGCAAGGACTTGCACGCCGCACTCTTGCAGACGGCGCGCTCCGAGCCGCTCGTCGCGCTATCGATGGGCTTTGGCGTGGCCGAGGTCGCGGCCGACGGCGGCCACGTCGCCGTCGCGTCCGCGGCGGGGCAGGCGTGGACGGGGAGAGCGCTGATCGCGGCCGACGGCTTGTGGTCGACCATCCGTCCGCTGTTGTTTAGGACGCAGCCGCCGCGCTTTGCCGGCAAGAGCGCGGCGCGCAGCGTGCTGGCGCTCGATACGCTGCCGCCGGAGTTCTTCAAGCAGGAGACGGGCCTCTGGCTCTTTCCCGACGCGCACATCGTGCACTACCCCGTCTCGGCCGGCGCCGAGCTCGCGGTCGTCGTCATCGTCGAGGACGAGCACGAGGACACGGAGTGGGCCGCGCCCGTGCACCCCGCCTGGGTGCGCCAGCACGTGCCGCAGTGCGCCGAGCCGCTCGCGGACCTCCTAAGCGAGGCGAAGAGCTGGCGCAGGTGGGCGCTGCACACGCTGCCTCCGTTGCGCGCGTGGTCGCGCGGACCGATTGCGCTCTTGGGCGACGCCGCGCATCCCGTGCTCCCCTTCCTCGCGCAAGGCGGCGTGCTGGCGCTCGAGGACGCGGTGGTGCTGGCCGAGGCGATGCACAAGTTTCCGAGCGACGTGCCGGGCGCGCTGAGCTGGTACTCGCACCGGCGGCGGGGGCGCGCGGCGCGCGTCGCGGCGGCCTCGCAGCGCAACGGCACCGTCTATCATATGGCGGGCGCATTCGCGCGCGCGCGCAATCTCGCCATGCGCACGCTCGGACCCGAGCGCCTCATGGCGCGCTACGATTGGCTCTATGGCTGGACGTGCGAGTGACCCGGTCCCTCAGGCGGCCGCGGCGAACACGAGGGAAGCGTCCATCGCGCCCAAGCCGAACGAGTTCGACATCACGTAGTTGAGCTTCCTCTTGCGCGCGGCGTTGGGGACGTAGTCGAGGTCGCACTCGGGGTCGGCCTTGTCGAGGCCGATGGTCGGCGGCAGGACGCCGGCCTCGATCGCCTTCACGCAGGCGACGGCCTCGAATGCCGGGGCGGCGCCGAGCGCGTGACCGTGCATCGACTTCGTCGACGACATGGCGAGCTTGTAGGCGTGCCTGGCGAACGTGTCCTTGACGGCGCGCGTCTCCTCGAGGTCGTCGCGCACGGTGCCTGCTCCGTGGGCGTTGATGTAGTCGATGCTGCCGGGTGAGATCTTGGCGTCGTCCAAGGCGCGGCGCATGGCCTCGCGCGCGGCTTCGGCATCCGGATGGATCATGTCGCGGGCGCCCGACGCCAGGCCGACGCCGCACAGCTCGGCGAGCCCCTTGGCGCCGCGCTCGGCCGCGTGGCGATCGGACTCGAGCACGAGAACGGCGGCACCCTCCGCCAGCACGGTGCCGTTGCGCTTCTCGGCGAAGGGGTAGCAGCCCTCGGGCGATAGCATGCGCATCGCCTGGCACGCGAGCAAGGCGCCGTAGGTCATCGTGCTTTCCGTGCCGCCCACGATGGCGACATCGACGAGGCCTTTCCTGATGTAGTCGCAGCCGAGCGCGATGGCGTGGGCTGCACTCGCCCCGGCGCTGCAGACGGCGTAGGTCGGCCCCTTGACGCCGTACTCGATGCCGATGTGGGAGGGCGCCGAGGAGGCGACGAGGCGCGGCAGCAGCATCGGGTGCACCGCGCGCTTGCCGAGGAGATAGCGATCGCGCGCGGCGATCTCGGCGGCGAGCTGACCGCCGGCCGCCGACCCGATGATGCAGGCGACCCTGTCGGCGTCGGCAAAGGGCGTCTCGAGTCCCGCGTGCTTGATCGCCTCGTCGGCAGCCGCGCCCGCGAGCCAGCAGAAGCGGCCGGAGAAGGCGATGCTCTTGTCCCGCTTCCAGCCGGAAAGGCGCGTCGCGTGATTGAAGCCGTTGACTTGCGCCACGATGCGGACATCGAGCTTGTCGGCATCGGGGCCTTCGAAGGGGCCGATCCCGCACTTGCCCGCTTCAAGCGCGCGCCAAAATTCCGCGACGCTTTCTCCGAGCGGCGTGACGACGCCCATGCCGGTCACGACCACGCGCGGACTCGATGACGAGGCTGGCATGCAATACAATCCCTACGCTGCCGGCGATTATGCGCGGCCGCCCCTCAAGTCCAATTAACGGTGCGCCGGTGCCCCCCAGCGGCACAGAGATGAACTCATCCGTAACGCTTCTTTGCATACGGAATACGTCGCCCGGAAGCCCCATCGCTATCCCGCGTCTCCAGCACGAAAAAAGCCGCGTCCGATGAGACGCGGCTGGGGCTCGGCCAGTTGCCGGCTTCTTGGCGGCTCGACTATTGCGCGCTCTTTTCCTTCTCCTTGGCCTTGGCGGCGTGCTCGGCCATGCTCGTCTTGCAGCCATCGGAAAGGTCCGCCGTGTGCTGCTCAAGGCAGGCGCGCATCTTGCCTTTGCCCTTCTCGATGTTGGCGCAGAACTTGGTGATCTCGGCCTGGCACGCGGCCCAGTGCTTGCCCTTGCCGGTGCCGGCGGGGGCGGGCGCCGCGTCGTCGGCGGCGAGGGCGAGGCTGGCGCCAAGGCCGAGACATAGGGAGGCGATCGTTGCTCGGATAATCATGCAAATCCTCATGTGGAGACGGGGACGAAAGAGACGCCAGCGCGGCGCACGCCGACTTCAAGCAGCGCCGCGCTGCAATCCCGCTTTGACGCGCGGGTGCCAGGAGAACGATGGGGGTGGCGAGATTCCGTCTGCGAACCGAACCGGCGCCGGCGAAGATGTCTCGCAGAGCACTCCTTCTCGTACACGCATTGACGTGCGCGCGGTGGACAAAGGGCGGAACACGCTCCTAAGGGTAGCGATCGGCGATAAGAATTGTCAGAGTGCTTTGAGGCGGGACCACGAACAATGGACAACCTACCCGTACCGGTAGGCGTTTTCGTATTCGCCGGGTTCGGGATCGTCTACGGCTGGATCTTGCATTCGGCAGTTGACCGATCCGTCTTCAAGATCAGCGGTATCCGGTCTTGGACTCCTACTTCCTGTCGTGGTTGTTGGGGCTTGTCTCCGCGTTCACGCCAATGATGTTTTTTGTTGCCTTGGGCTTCCACGAGTTTGCGGACACGCCAGACGGCACAAAACTAGAGCATCGCTTGCATTGGGCAGGCCGGTTGCAACTCGTGTACCTCGTTCTCTATGGCGTCATTGTGCTGGCCACGGTGCCTCAACGCTCATAAGCGCCTATTGCAGAGCGACTTGGTGCGGACGGAGGGAGGAAGCCCTAACCTGCGAAAACCCCATATTCTATGGGCTTTCTAGCGTGCTGCTTCACTCAGTGTGCAGCAGCGGTGTGCAGCAGGTCAAGCAAGCTGATCTGCGCGGGACCGCACACTTTTGTCGCCAGACCCGACGCGAGCGCGGTCGGCTTCGAACAGATCGCCTTACCTAGGGGCGCCGCGGGTCCCATCGGGCGGCAGGCAGTACGATCTGCGATCTAGCGGCTTAGGCTTTGTGCTTCACCAAATCGACTGAGGCCCGGCCACGATCTTGATGCGGACGCCATTGAGCGGCCGCTGTCACTTCTGCTTCTGACCCTAAGCGGACCTTGGTGCGTCGCTCGTTTCGACCCCGGATGCGGTTGCCGTCGGCAGGCGCCGCGCTACCCGACGTTCGAGGGCGAAATAGATGGTCGGGATAATGAACAGGGTCAGCAAGGTGGCCGGAATGAGTCCGCCGGCGACCACCGTCGCTAGGCTGCGCTGCACGTCGCTGCCGACGCCGGTTGCCAACGCGGCCGGCAACATGCCGACCGTTGCCACTGAAGCCGTCATGAGCACGGGGCGCAATCGTTCGCCGGCGCCAGCCAGAACAGCATCCAACAGCGACGCATTCTTCTCACGAGCGCGGTTGAGGTTCGCCACCATGATGACTCCGTTCATAATTGCGACACCGAACAGAGCGATGAAGCCAACCCCAGAAGCAACATTGAGGGTGGTCCCAGTGGCGTGGAGCGCAATCAGCCCGCCGAGCGTTGCCAGCGGAACGACGCCCAGGATCAAGAAGACCTGACGGAGTGCGCCGAACTCGGCATAAAGCAGCACGATCATCAGTGCCAGTACCAAGCCGAGGATCAGCTTGAACTGCGCCTCTGCACGTCGCTGGCCCTCGAACTGTCCGCCCCATTCGAGCCGGTGTTTTCTGCGGTCAAATGAAACCTTTTTCGCAATGGCTTTCGTGGCCTCGCTCACCAGCGAGGCTGGATCGCGACCATGATAGTTGAGCTTCACCAATAGATAGCGATGATTCATTTCGCGATTGATCATGCTTTCGCCAGTCTGCAGGTGGACCTCGGCGAGCTGTGACAGCGGAATGAGGGCACCAGTGCTTGACGTCAGCAAAAGATCCTTGATCGCCTCGGGGCTGTTACGAGCCTCAGGCGGGAACCGAACCGTCATGTCGTAGCGGCGGTCACCGATGAATACTTGGCTTACCGCTTGGCCGCCGATCCCCGTTTTAATCAGGTCGGCAACGTCCGCGACGTTGATGCCGTAACGCGCGGTGGCTTCGCGATCGACCTTGATCGCGATCTGCGGCAGCGCCGTGTATTGATCGATTGCTACATCGGCAACGCCCGGAATTGTGCTCAGCGTGGTGATGATGTCCTTACCGATGCGGCGCAACTCGTCAAAATCATCGCCGAAGACCTTGACGGCAAGCGCGC
>DATIZL010000164.1:0-3808 GCA_035517115.1 Hyphomicrobium sp. | reverse complement strand
GGAAGCGCCGGCTCCTTCCCCATCCGCTGCGCAGCCGCCATCCTCCTCGCCGCGCTTTCCGGCGGATGCAGCGCCTCCATCAGCCGCTTCGACGGCCCGAGCTTCAGCCTCAACGACGACAAGAAGGACCAGACGTCGTCGATTCAGACAGCGGATGCCGGCAACCGCGGGCCGAGCTATCTCGGCAACGACGGCCGCTACGAGGCGCCGCGCTCCAATTCCGACAGCCGCGTCGCGGTCGCAAACTTGCCCGACCCGCCGCCGTCCGGCTACGACCAGCGCGGCTACGACCAGCGCGGCCAGCAGGGCTACAATCAGAGCTACAATCAGTACGATCAGCGCGGGCAGCCGGCGTACAATCAACCGCCCAACCAGTACGATCAGCGCGGGTCGCAGCAGCCCCACAATCAGTATGACCAGCGCAGCGCGCAGCCCTACAACCAGGGCGCGCCACCGCTCCGCCGCGGCGAGAGCGTCGAAGTGCAGCCCGGCGACACGCTCTACCGTCTGTCGCGGCGCCACCACGTCTCAGTGGCGCAGCTGATGGAGGTCAACGGCCTCAGCAATCCCAATCTGCAGCCGGGGCAGAAGATCTACCTGCCCGAGGGCTACCCCGCGCGGCACGACGAGCCGCGGCAGGTGGCGACCGTGCAGCCGCCGCCGGCCCCGGCCGGCATCCCGTCCGACATCCAGGCCAAGTACAGCGGCACCTACACGGTGAAGCAGGGCGAGTCCGTCTACGCCATCTCACGCACCTACGGCGTGCCGGTCGCCGAGCTGCAGCTCGCGAACGGCATCACCGATCCGCGCGGCGTGCGCACGGGTACGGTGCTGAAGGTTCCCGGCGGCGCGCCGTCGGCGCCGCCGCCATCCTCCGACGTCGCCGATGCCTCCCCGCCGCCCGCAGGCACGTCGCAGGATCCGACCGTCATCAACCGCCGCGACAATCAGCGTTTGGCCGCGCGCGACGACAACGTGTCGACCACCGGCACCATCAACCCGCCGCCGGCGCAGCGTGCAAGCGCCGCCAGCGACAAGCTGCGCTGGCCCGTCAACGGCCGTATCATCACCGGCTTCGGTCAGCGCAACGACGGCACCCACAACGACGGCATCAACCTGTCGGTGCCGCAGGGCACCGCCGTGCATGCCGCCGAGGGCGGTGTCGTGGCCTACGCCGGCAACGAGCTCAAAGGCTACGGCAACCTCGTGCTCTTGCGCCACGACAACGGCTGGGTCACGGCCTACG
Source organism: Hyphomicrobium sp. (assembly GCA_035517115.1). Classification (GTDB taxonomy): domain Bacteria; phylum Pseudomonadota; class Alphaproteobacteria; order Rhizobiales; family Hyphomicrobiaceae; genus Hyphomicrobium_A. The sequence goes on along the minus strand of DATIZL010000164.1, from coordinate 2,562 downwards.
CCCACAACGACGAGCTGTTGGTGAAGCGCGGCGACAAGGTGCAGCGCGGCCAGGTCATCGCCAAGGCGGGACGCACGGGCTCGGTCGACCAGCCGCAGGTGCACTTCGAGCTGCGGCAGGGCTCAAAACCCGTCGATCCGGTGCCGTTCCTCGAACGGCTGTAACGGGAGGAGCCCGCCGGTGTCGGATAGCGGATCTGATGCTGGCTCGGCCTCGTGCGAAGAGCGCTCAACTGCGCCCGAAGGCTTCGCGCAGCGCAGCCTTGGCGCGCTCCAGCACGCGGCGGCGCTTTTGCGGCAGGTGTGCTCCGGCGCGGTTGATGTAGAACGTCAGCATCGACATGGCGGACCGGTAGGGCTCGGACTTGCGCCGGCGGCTCTGCTCGGCCGAGCGCTTGAGCGAGGCGGCGATGGCCTCGGGGTCGTCCTTGGTGAAGACGTTCGCTTCGAGATCGAGTGCGTTGCTGCTCCGGGTCACAGCCTGCGACCACTTCTTCTTCGCGGGAGCCCGGGAACGGCGCTTGTTCGCCTTGGTGTTGCTCGCCGCCGGGCGCTTCTGCTTGGTCATGGTCTGCTTGGTCATGGCGCGGCCTCCTTGGAGCCAACGTGCGCAGCGCCAGATAGTTTCGCCACTTAACGCCGGGCTCTTCAAGGCTCGAGCCGCTTGCCGAGCCGGCCCGCCAGCGCTTGCGTGAACTGCCAGGCGACGCGGCCCGAGCGCGCGCCGCGCCCGATGCTCCACTCGAGCGCCTCGCGCACGAGCTCCTCGTCCCTGATCTTCAATCGGTAGTGGGCAGCGTAGCCGCGCACCATGGCGAGGAAATCGTCCTGGCTGCAGTTGTGGAAGCCGAGCCAGAGGCCGAAGCGGTCGGATAGCGACACCTTCTCCTCGACCGCCTCCGATGGGTTGATCGCGGTCGAGCGCTCGTTCTCCATCATCTCGCGCGGCATCAGGTGGCGGCGGTTGGAGGTCGCATAGAAGATGACGTTGTCGGGGCGCCCCTCGATCCCGCCCTCGAGCACAGCTTTGAGCGACTTGTAGCTCGTGTCCTCTTTGTCGAAGGAGAGATCGTCGCAAAAGACGATGAAGCGGTGACCGCTTCGGCGCAGGTGCCCAAGGCAGCGGGGCAGCGAGGCGATGTCCTCGCGATGGATCTCGACGAGCTTCAGGTCCGTCCCTTGCGCGCGCAGGTCCTTTTGCAGCCGCGCGCGCACGTCCGCATGCACCGCCTTGACGAGGGACGATTTGCCCATGCCGCGCGCGCCCCACAGCAGCGCGTTGTTGGCGGGAAGGCCGCGCGCGAAGCGCTCGGTGTTCTCGGCGAGCTGCGGGGCGACGTTCTCGAGGCCCTTCAGCAGATCGAGGGAAACGCGGTTCACCCGCCCGACCGGATCGAAACCCTCGCGCTCGGGGTGCCAGATGAAGGCTTCCGCGGCATCGAAATCGGGCTCGACGGGGGCCGGCGCCGCCAGCCGCTCCAATGCGGCGGCAAGCCGCTCGAGCCTAGCGATGAGGGCCGTGTCGTCGTTCATCGGTGTTCTCGCAAATGGCTGCGAACCAAGCGATTTTACTTGTTCGGCCGGGTTGTTGCTTCTATAGCGCGGGCGGCGGGAAGTCACCCGGCTTGTGGGCGGCAACCCGCACGCCGCCGGCAGTTGCAAAGCTGCTGCGCGGCACTATAGTCGCCGCACTTTTCAGGCAGGAGAGGCGCTGGACGGCTGCGCTCGCGCAGGCTTAGTCCTCTGTTGCCCAACATCCGCAAGGGGACCGACTGATGTTCATCACGCCCGCATACGCCCAGGCCGGAGGCGCCACCGATGCCTTCGGAGGAGTCGGCGGCCTGCTGGTCCCCATGCTCGTGATGGTCGTTATTTTCTACATCCTGGTCATCCGCCCACAGCAGCAGCGCGCCAAGGACCACCGCGAGCTCGTGTCCAAGGTGCGCCGCGGCGACACCGTGATCACATCCGGGGGTTTCATCGGCAAGGTCACCAAGGCCGCCGACAATTCCGATGAGATCGAGGTGGAGCTGTCCGACAGCATGCGCGTGCGGGTCCTGAAGTCGACCCTCTTGGACGTGCGCGCCAAGGGCGAGGCGGTCAAAGAGGCAACTTGAGACCCGGTCCTGAACGGGTGCAAAACCAGAAGAGATTGTCGCCGCGATGCTGCACTTCGACCGCTGGAAAATCGTTCTGATCGTGCTGACGTGCCTCGCCGGCGTCGTCTTCACGCTGCCGAACTTCTTCTCCAAGGAGACGGTGGAGAAGTGGCCCTGGTGGGTGCCGCATCGCCAGCTGCCGCTCGGCCTTGATTTGCGTGGCGGCGCCCACCTCCTGCTCGCCATGGATACCAACGAGCTGGAGAAGGACTGGCTCAACACTCTTCGCGATGACGCGAGGAAGCAGCTGCGTGAGGCGAAAATCGGCTTCACCGGCCTCGGTGTCGCCGCCAACTCGGTACAGGTGAAGATTTCCAAGCCCGAGGACATGGACAAGGCTTACGCGGCCTTGAAGAAGCTCATACAGCCCATCGGCAATGCGATCCTCGGCACCGGCGGCAACG
>DATIZL010000163.1:0-4285 GCA_035517115.1 Hyphomicrobium sp. | reverse complement strand
GACCACTCCTCGGGGGTGTGATAGACGAGCCGCTTCGGTGCTGCGCTCTTCGTCTCGCTACGCGGGAAGGCTGATGCTGCGCTCGGAGGGGATGCGACGCTACGGCGCACGGCTTGCGCTCTTTGCCGTGGCGGTTTTGCTTACACTTTCCTTCGGCCACATGCACCCGGAGGATTTCTTTCCGCAGACGGCGCAAGCGGACGCGCAAGCGCCAGGCGCGCCCGCCCATCCCGCCCCGATTCCGCCAACGCACGACGACTGCGCCATCTGCGTAACTATGGGCATGACGGCGAACACGGCGATGCCCGCGCCCGTCGTGCTCCCGGTGCCGCTCGCTTACAAGACCGTGATCTTCGCGCCGCCTGCGCTAACGGCGCTTGCTCCAGCGCCCAAACCCTCCTTCCGCTCGCGCGGCCCCCCCTCCGCCTGAAAACCGGATTTGTTGACGTTGGCCGCTTCCCGCCTCGGGGAGCGGGCTGTGCGGTTTTGGCACGAGGGTCGTCATGTCACCGAAGCATCGCGGAATGCACAGCCGTGGCGCTGGCGCGCTCGCCGCGCTCCTCGTCGGGCTTGCTCTTCGTGCGCATGCAGCTCCGGCCTCCGGTACGATCGAAGGCGTCGCGCGCAACGAGCAACAGCACGCGGAGGCAGGCGCTGCGCTGCATCTCGAAGCGCACGGCAAGGAGATCGCGCGCATGACGGCGGCCGCAGACGGGAGCTTCCGCTTTCTGGGGGTGGCGCCCGGTAGCTACACGATCGCGGCCGACAAGCCCGGCGTCGGCACAGGCAGCGCCGATGTCACACTTGCGGGTGGGACGGGCGCCATCGTCGACGTGACGCTGCTTGCGGCGTCCGAGGAGCCCGCCGCGGAAATCACCATTACCGCGGAGCGCCTCACTTCACCGCAGTTCAGCATCGCACCGGCAGTTGGCGCCTCGACCTACAGCCTCTCCAACGAGGCTATTCAAAACTTGCCTGGCGGCGAGGATCTGCCGCTCAACCAGGTACTGCTGCAAACGCCGGGGGCCAACCAGGGACAACGCCGCCAATGGCTCCATCCACATCCGCAACGAGCATCTCGAAATTCAGTACCGCATCAACGGCATCGTGCTGCCCGAGGGCGTGAGCTTCTTCGGCCAGGGGCTCGATCCGCGCTTCGCCAACTCGATGCAACTCATCACCGGCGCGTTGCCGGCCCAATATGGGCTGCGCGTTGCGGGCGTCCTCGACATGGAAACGAAGAGCGGGCTCGCGCCGGGTGGCGCGGTCGAAATGCGCGGGGGCAGCTACGGCACGATCAATCCAAGCTTCCAATATGGCGGATCGGGCGCGGGCTATGACTATTACGTCTCCGCCGACAATCTCCAATCGAGCCATGGCATCGACGCCGTCACCGAGAAATACAACCAGCTCCACGACGACACGAATCAGTCGCACGGCTTTGTCTATCTCGACAAGGCGATAGACGCAGCGAGCAAGCTCGCCTTCGTCGGTGGCACTTTCGCGGGCCAGTTCCAGATTCCGAATAATCCCGGACAGATTCCGGCGTTCGGGCCGCCGGCCGGATTCGCTCCGATCGCGGGCCTCACGAACTACGATTCAAGCACGCTCGCCGAGCATCAGGTGGAAGGGAGTTCGTTCGGCGCGCTCTCTTATCTGCGCACGGAGCAGGATTTCGATTTCCAGGTATCGGCTTTCTCGAAATACAGCACGGTGCATTTCCACCCCGATGCGCTCGGCGACATTTTCTTCAACGGCATCGCCGAGGACGCGCTCAGGCAAAGCCTCGCCAACGGCGTCCAGGCCGATGGCAGCTACAATCTTGGCGCCGACCACACGATGCGCGCCGGACTTTATCTTCAAGGCGAGCGCGCCTCGGCCGACACGAACTCGTCGGTCTTGCCGATCGCGGCCTGTGCTGGTGCCGAGGCGCCGTCAACGGGCTGCCCAGTGACCGGCATCGCGGCCTTCGGCTCGACCCCGAGTTCAATCGTGCAGGATCAGGCCAAGACCGGCTGGCTCTACAGCGCCTATCTCCAAGACGAATGGAAGGCGCTACCAGACCTCACCGTCAATTTCGGCGCGCGTTTCGACGTCGTCAACGAGTACACGATGGACAACCAGTTGAGCCCTCGCCTCAACACGGTGTGGAAGCCGCTCGACGGGACTACTGTCCACGCGGGCTATGCCAACTACCTGACGCCGCCGCCATTCGAGCTTGTGGCGACGCAATCGCTTGCCGCCACCGTCGGTACGAGCGCGACCTGCGCGCCCAACTGTCTCAACTCGCCGGTCAAATCCGAGCGCTCGCACGTATTCGACGTCGGCATCGAGCAGGAGATTTTGCCCGGCCTCAAGGTCGGGATCGACGCGTTCTACAAATACGCACGCAACCTGCTCGACGAGGGGCAGTTCGGCGCACCCGTGATCCTGACGCCCTTCAACTATCACGCCGGATTCAACAAGGGCATCGAGATTTCGACCTCCTACGACCGGGGCAACTTCTCGTCCTACGCCAATCTCCAGATCGGCGAGGAGAAGGCGGAAGGCGTGACCTCGGCCCAGTTCAACTTCGGCAGCACGCCAGCCAACGGCTGTCCGCTCTCCGACCTCGATTTTGCCGCGACGCACCTCGTCAACACCGACCACAGCCAGCTTTCAACGGCGTCGGCAGGAGTCTCCTACAACTGGTCCAGCACGAAGCTCAGCGCCGACCTGGTCGCCGGCTCAGGGCTGAGGACCCAGAATCGGGGTGACTGCTTCAACGAAGGCACGGTGCCGTCCTACGTGCAGATCAATCTCGGCGTCGCGCATACGTTCGACTTCCCCTACGCAGGGCCCATCGAGTTACGCCTCGACCTCGTCAATCTCACTGACGAGGTCTACCTCATCCGCAGCGGCTCGGGCGTGGGCGTATTTGCGTCGGCTTATGGCCCACGGCGCTCAATCTTTACCAGCGTGCGGAAGGAGTTCTGATGGCGACCGCCGCGCGCAACGCCTCGCCTGCACGCGTCGTCGGGATTGGCTTCGTCGCCGTCGCGCACGTCGTCTTGATCTATGCGCTCGTCACGAAGCTCGCGACGCGCGAGCTGACATTGGCGCCGGTGCCGATCGTGGCGAAGATCATCGAAGCGGCGAAACCGCCGCCTCCACCGCCAGCGCCGCCTCCACCACCTGCGTTCGCGCCGCCACCGCCACCCTTCGTGCCGCCGCCCGAGGTACAGATCAAGGCGCCGCCTCCGCCTTCGGCCCAAAGCACAGCGATCACCAACGTCACGCCGGTGCCGCCGCCCGCGCCGCCCACACCGGCCGCCGTGACGGTGCAGCCACGGCTCGACCTCGCCGCGAGCCGAAAGCCCGAATATCCGCACGCATCGCGCCAGATGGGCGAGCAAGGCAGGACCGTGCTCCGAGTGCTGGTCGATGCAAACGGGCGCGTGAGCGATGAGGAGATCGTGCAGTCGAGCGGGTATCCGCGGCTCGACCGCGCGGCGCTCGATGGAGTGAAAGCCAGCTACCGCTTTACGCCTGGCACCGTCGACGGCAACGCGCAGGCAATGTGGGTCACAATCGGATTCACCTGGAAATTGGATTAGCGCGAAAGGTCGGACGACATGCCGAATTACCTAACACGAATGGCCCTGGCTTCGGTGGTCTCGGCCGCACTCTCAGGTCCCGCCGCACTCGCACAAGGGGTGCCTGCGCCCGGCGTCCCCGCGTCGGCGCCAACGGCCACGAGTACCGAGGCTGCGCCGCCGCCACCGGCGTCCACGCAGCCCGCGGCAGGCAGCGAGGCCGCGCCCGCGCCCACCACATCAGGCGTGGCAGTACCGCCGCCTGCTCCTGCGACAACTTCCGAGACGGTCGCCAATCCTTATGGGCTAGGCGCGCTCTGGGCGGCCGGCGATTTCGTCGCGCGGGGCACGCTCGGCGTGCTTCTCGTCATGTCGGTCGGAAGCTGGTACGTCATCGTGACGAAGCTCATCGAGCAGATGCTGCTGGCGCGCCAGGCGCGCGCGGCCGAGCGCGAATTCTGGCGCGCGCCGGGAATCCGCGAAGGTACGGACCGGCTAGGCGCGAAAAGCGCTTTCCGCGCAATCGTCGATGAAGGGCTAGGCGCGGCTGAGCAGCGCGCCGGTGACCTCACCACCCAGATCGACGCGCCGCAATGGGTCTCGCTCTCGCTCCAGCATGCAGCCGATGCGGTCGCGAACCGGCTCCAGCGCGGACTCGCCTTTCTCGCCACCGTCGGCTCGACCGCGCCCTTCGTCGGGCTGTTCGGCAC
>DATIZL010000162.1:0-20547 GCA_035517115.1 Hyphomicrobium sp. | reverse complement strand
GCTGCGAGCCGCGTTTTGGCGTCGTTGAGGCGCGTCGTTTCGGTGCGTAGCTGCTCGCTCTGGGCGCGCATCTCGGTCATGACGCGGAGGAGCTCATTGAGGCGGGCGGCCAGCGCCTTGGCCTGATTGCCGAGCTGCGGGAACGCGGCGGCGAGCAGCATGGCGCTGCGCACCATTTTGAGCGCATCCTCGCGCTCGGTGATGAGCACCGGCGGCGGGTTGCGCCCCATCCGCTGCAGCGCCGACAAGAGTTTCGCGATCTGCCCCTGGCGCTCGTTGAGCGAGCCCTTGAGGATCTTCTCCTGGGCGCCAAGCTCGCCCAAGCGGTTCTCGATGGCGGTGAGCTGGCCCTCGCTCTTCTGGATGAGGTCGGCGGTTTCCACGAGCCGCTTGTTGAGCTTCTCCCGCTCCGCCGTGATCGCGTCGACGTCGCCCTCGAGCTCCTTGGTCTTGCTCTGGGCGTTCTCGAGTTCGATGCGCCGGCTTTCGAGCTTCTTCTTGGCCTCGTCCGCCGTGGTGGCCGTCTCGGCCAGGCTGGCGCCGGCGAGTAGCGTCGCCGCGCCCATGCCAACGCCCAGAGCCGCGGCGGCGAGCAACGACCGGGTCCGCTTCGCAGGTCTCGCTCGGTTCAAAGGCGCTATTTCCCCGACGATTTATGGCGATGCGGGCAACTGAGGCGATGATTGCGGCAATTATGGCGCGTGGTGCGTTGCCAATCTGTTGCGGCCCGTGGCCACGCGCCAGATCCGGGTGCGAGATACGGTTTGCCGGGGTCGCGGGAAAGCTCTAAGGGAGAGTGAGAACGGAGATCGAACGCGCATGGAATTCGTGCTTTACCATCTTGTCACCATCGCGGTGGCGGCCGTCGCCATCGTGCTGCTCATGGGCTTGTGGAATCTCACGCGCGGCAAGAGCCCCAACTTGAGCCAGAAATTGATGCGCTGGCGCGTCGGCCTGCAGTTCGTGGCTATCGTGCTCATCATGCTCTTCATCTTCGTCCACCACCGCTGACAGCACCGCTCTGCCGCGCGGCGTGCGAGCGCCGCAATTTGCGCTATGCTTGGCGAACATATCGAGCGGAAGGCTGCGCATGGTCGTCCTCAACAAGATTTACACCCGCACCGGAGACGCCGGCACCACTGCGCTCGGCAGCGGCGAGCGCGTCCCCAAGCACGCGCTGCGGATTGCCGCCTACGGCACCGTGGACGAGACGAACGCCGCAATCGGCATGGCGCGCGTGCACCTGGGCAATGCATTGCCCGGTCTCGACGGCAAGCTCGTACGCATCCAGAACGATCTCTTCGACCTCGGGGCGGATCTGTGCGTGCCGGAGGGGGCGCGCAAGGGCAAGCAGGAGCCGTTGCGCGTCAGCGATGCGCAGGTGCAGCGTCTCGAGGACGAGATCGACGAGATGAACTCAGAGCTGCAGCCGCTGCGTTCCTTCGTGCTGCCGGGTGGATCCCCTGCCTCAGCCGCGCTGCACGTTGCGCGCACGATATGCCGCCGCGCCGAGCGGCTGATGGTCGAGCTCGCGGCGCAGCCGGGCGAGGTCGTGGGCGCCCCGGCCCTCAAGTACGTCAATCGTCTATCGGATTTTCTGTTTGTTGCCGGCCGTTATGCCAACGACCGCGGCAAAAGCGATGTGCTATGGGTGCCGGGGCAGAACCGGTAGCCGGCCGATTGTTCCAGACCGCAGCAGGGTCCCAGTGTTCATTCCCCTCCGCGACGACAATGCGCTGAAATCGATTCCCTTCCAGTACGTTACGACCGCGCTCATCGCGGTCAATGTGCTTGTCTACCTGTTCGAGGTCTCCGGCCTCGATGAAGGTGCGATCCGCAGCTTTGGCCTTAATCCGCGCGCGCTCATGGCGGGCACCTTCTTCTCGCCGCCGCTGCCGGCGTCGGAGGATGCTATCCCCATCGCCGAGGGTGCGACCCTCATCACCTACATGTTCTTCCACGCCGACATCTTCCATCTCATCGGCAACATGCTTTTCCTGTGGGTATTCGGCGACAACGTCGAGGACGCCATGGGGCACTTGAAGTTCCTGTTCTTCTACCTCGCGTGCGGGGTGTTCGCGGGGCTGTTCCATGCGTGGATGGTGCCGGATTCCGAGCTGCCGCTGATCGGTGCCAGCGGCGCGGTTGCCGGCGTGATCGCCGCCTATCTGATGCTGCACCCGCGCGTTGGAGTGTGGGTGCTGGCCTTCAAGTTCATTCCCCTGCGCATCTCCGCCGGGCTCGCGCTCGGCCTCTGGATCGTGTTGCAGGTTGCAATGGTCGCCCTCTCGGACAGCGGGCCCACGGCTTGGTGGGCCCATATCGGAGGGCTTCTTGCCGGCGCGGCGTTGATTCTCGTGCTGCGCCGCCCCGGCGTGCCGTTGTTCGACAAGGGCACCAAGCCCGCGTGAGCCGCGCTGCACCCGGCGGTCAAAGCTCAGGTGCTTTTCGCCCTGCCGAACAGGGTTAACCCGCCCTGCCAATTGACTTGCCCAGGGCACGCTCGTACGGTGCGTTTCGCACTTGCGAATAGACTATAAGCGCTGCGACCGGGGCTTTTCGCGCGGAAATGGCGACGATTCATCGCGCTGCACAACCGCGCCAGTTCAGGTCAGCATAGCGCCTCGCGGTCGGGAGCTAGGACGGCATGAAGGTTTTGGTGCCGGTCAAGCGGGTCGTCGATTTCAACGTCAAGATTCGGGTGAAACCGGACGGATCGGGAATCGACCTCGCCAACGTTAAGATGTCCATGAATCCCTTCGACGAGATTGCCGTCGAAGAAGCGGTGCGCTTGAAGGAAAAAGGCGGGGCGACCGAGGTTGTCGTCGTCTCTATCGGTTCCGCGAAGGCGCAGGAGACGATTCGCGCCGCGCAAGCGATCGGTGCCGATCGCGGCATTCTCATCGAGACGCCGGAAGGCGCTACCGTCGAGCCGCTCGCCGTCGCCAAGCTCGTGAAAGCGGTCGCCGACGCAGAAAAGCCCGAACTCATCATCCTCGGCAAGCAGGCGATCGACGACGACTGCAATCAAACGGGGCAGATGCTGGCGGCCCTTCTCGGGTGGCCACAGGGGACCTTCGCCTCGAAGGTCGCCGTCGAGAGCGGTAGCGTCGCGGTCACGCGCGAGGTCGACGGCGGCCTCGAGACCGTGAAGCTCACGCTGCCGGCGGTCGTCACCACCGATTTGCGCTTGAACGAGCCGCGCTACCCGTCGCTGCCCAACATCATGAAGGCGAAGAAGAAGCCGCTCGACGTGAAGAAACCGGCCGATTTCGGCGTCGACATCGCTCCGCGGCTCAAGGTTCTGAAGATCGCCGAGCCCGCGAGCCGCAAGGCGGGCGTCAAAGTCGGAAGCGTCGCCGAGCTCGTCGCCAAGCTCAAAACCGAGGCGGGGGTGCTCTAGAGATGGCCGTCCTCGTCTTGGCCGAGCATAGTAACGGCGCGCTGAGCCCGGCGACCGGCAAGGCGCTGTCGGCTGCGGCAGCGCTCGCCGACACGGTCGATGTGCTGGTCGCGGGTTCGGGCGCCAAGCCGGCGGCCGAGGCGGCCGCGAAGCTCAAGCGCGTCGGCAAGGTGCTGCTCGCGGATGCACCCCAGTTCGAGCACGGGCTCGCGGAGGAGGTGGCGGCGCTGATCGTGCCGCTCATGGCGAACTACGACGCGCTCGTCGCACCGGCGACCTCCTCGGGCAAGAACATTGCGCCACGTGTCGCCGCGGCGCTCGACGTGATGCAGGTCTCCGACATCACCAAGGTCGTCTCCAAGGATACCTTCGAGCGGCCGATCTACGCCGGCAACGCCATTCAGACCGTGCAGTCGCCGGAGGCCAAGAAGGTCATCACGGTGCGCATTGCAGCGTTTCCCTCAGCGCCCGAGGGTAGCTCGGCGCCGATCGAGACGATCGCCGCGCCGGCCCCGGCCGGGATCTCGAGCTTTGTCAAAGCGGAGCTGACGACATCGGACCGGCCCGAGCTCGCCTCGGCACGCATCGTCATCTCCGGCGGCCGCGGACTACAGTCGGGCGAGAACTTCAAGAAGCTCTTGGAGCCCGTCGCCGATGCGCTGGGTGCCGCGGTCGGTGCCTCGCGCGCCGCGGTCGATGCGGGCTACGTGCCCAACGACATGCAGGTTGGCCAGACGGGCAAGGTCGTGGCGCCTGAGCTCTACATGGCGGTCGGCATTTCCGGCGCGATCCAGCATCTCGCCGGCATGAAGGATTCCAAGATCATCGTCGCGATCAACAAAGACAGTGAAGCGCCAATCTTCCAGGTCGCGGACTATGGCCTTGTGGCCGATCTTTTTCAGGCGCTGCCCGAGCTCGAGGCAGAGCTGAAGAAGGGCGGTAAGTAAGCGGGGAAAGAACAACAGCGCTCGGGGACAGAAGGACGTACGGTCATGAACGTCGCGGTGAAATCGGCCGAAAAGCCGAAAGGGGAGGTCAAGCTTCCCCAGGTCATCAAGAAGATCGGGGTCATCGGCGCGGGCCAGATGGGGACGGGCATCGCGCACGTGATTGCGCTCGGCGGTTATTCGGTTGCCCTCAACGACCTGAAGAAGAAGGCCGTCGAGGACGCCATAGCCGCGATCGAGCGGAACATGGGGCGCCAGGCCGCGAAGGGCATGATCAAGGAAGGCGACATCAAGCCGGCCTTGAAGCGCATCAGCCTCGCTCCCGACTTCGCCACGTTCGCCGACTGCGACCTCGTCATCGAGGCGGCGACCGAGGACGAGGCGATCAAGCGCAAGATCTTCGCCGAGCTTTGTCCCCACTTGAACGGTCGGGCGTTGATCGCCACCAACACCTCCTCCATCTCGATCACGCGGCTCGCTTCGACCACCGACCGGCCCGAGCACTTCATCGGCATGCACTTCATGAACCCGGTGCCGATGATGGAGCTGGTCGAGCTCATCCGCGGCATCGCCACCGACGATGAGATGTTCGCCACGGCGCGCAAGTTCGTCGAGAGCCTCAACAAGACGGTGGCGGTGAGCGAGGATTTCCCCGCGTTCATCGTCAACCGCATTCTGCTGCCCATGATCAACGAGGCGATCTACACGCTTTACGAGGGCGTGGGCACGGTGGAGGCCATCGACAAGGCCATGAGGCTCGGGGCGCACCATCCGATGGGGCCCTTGGAGCTTGCCGACTTCATTGGGCTCGACGTGTGCCTGTCGGTGATGCAGGTGCTCTACGAGGGACTATCGGACTCCAAGTACCGGCCCTGCCCGCTTCTCGTTAAGTACGTCGAGGCCGGCTGGCTCGGCCGCAAGACGCAGCGCGGTTTCTACGACTACCGCGGCGAGAAGCCGGTGCCGACGCGCTAGGCCGGGAGCTTAAGTGTCGTATTCGTCGTGCCGGCGGACCCAGAACGGTCCGCGGCCGTTCTCATCGCGCCCTTTCGGGACGAGGTCGAGGTAGTTGTAGTCTGCGCTCAAGAGGTCGATGCCGCGGGCATAGGCCGAATAGGTGTGAAAGATATTTCCAGCGTCATTCTTGAAGAAGACGCTGACGCCTTCGCGTTCGGAGGCTCCAGGATCCTGCCGCGCGAAATTGTAAACTGCTTTTCCCCCCGCGATTTCTTCCGGCGTGAACGAGACGTGATAGTCGAAGTTGAAATCGGTGTCGGTTGAGGAGAGCCTATTGAAGCTCCAGCCCATCCGCTTGCGGTAGGCGGCGAGCGTCGCGTACGGCGCCCGCGAGACGGCGATCATCGTCACGTCGCGATGATTGAGGTGCACGATAATCGAGTTGAAATTATCGGCCCAGTGCGAGCAGTGCGGGCAGCCAGCCTCCCAATCCGGCCCGAACATGAAGTGGTAGACGATGAGCTGGCTGCGGCCATCGAACAGCTCGGCGAGTGTCTTCTTCCCGTTCGCGCCCTCGAACACGTAGCTCTTTTCGACCTTGATCCACGGCAACTCGCGCCGAAGCCGGCTCAGCTCATCGCGCGCCTTGGTAAACTCCTTCTCCTTGAGAAGAAGCGCCTTGCGGGCGGTCAGCCATTCCGGCTGTGAAACGACCTTGTGCTGCATGGCACTTCCCTCCTCCGGAATATTCACGCCGCCACGGCCGGGCGCGGCGGCGGCGCGGTCTCGGCCCAGCCGGGAAGCGCCGAGAGCCTGGCAAACCAGCGGCTGATGTTCTTGTAGGCGCCGACCGGCAGCTTCGCCTCGTTGGCGTAGAACAAGTATGAGCCGACGGTGAAGTCTGCGAGCGTGGGCGAGGAGCCGACCAGCCACTCGTGTTTCGCCAGATGCTGGTCGAGAACCGCGGCCTCCCTGTTGAAGGCCTCGGTCGCCTTGGCGACGACGGCCGCATCGGGTGCCCCCATACCCAGGATGGCCTTGACCAGGTTCTGGCCAATGAGCGGCACGCAGGCATCGCTGCCCCAATGCGCGCTCTGCCAATTCTGCCAGCGCATGATGTCGGCACGCGTGCGGGCATCGTCGGGCCAAAGCGTGTTGGGTTTCTTGCTGGCGAGGTACTGCATGATGGCGTCCGACTCCCACAGCACGAAATCGCCGTCGACTAGGGTGGGGGTGCGGCCGGCGGGGTTGAGCGCCAGGTACTTCGGCGTTCTGTTCTCGCCCTTCGCGGGATCGAGGTTCTCGTACTCGAGCGGGATACCGAGATGGGCGGCGACGGCGCGCACCTTCCAGGTGCGGGGCGACCCGGCAAATCCGTAAAGCTTCATGAGGTCCTCCTGGGTTGGATCACAGATGAGTGGAAAGAAAGCGACCAAGCCGCTCGAGGGTTCCGATCCAGCCATGCTGGTGACGGTCGCGCGCAGCCTCGTCGAAGAAATGCTCGTGCGTAAGCGTCATGTCGGTGCCGCCGCCGGCGCTTTTCATCCGCACGGTGACGACCGATTCTCGTTCCGGCGTGCTTTCCCACGCCCAGGTGAAGACGAGCTTCTCGTTGGGAACGATCTCGCGGTAGACGCCGCCGACCCGGTGCTGCTCGCCGCTCGGCATCTGCATGACGATGCGGTAGCGGCCGCCGACCTTCAGATCGGTCTCCGAGACGAGGATCTTGCCCTCGTCGCTGGGGCCGAACCACTGCCTCAGCGCTTGCGGGTCCGTCCACGCTTTGAAGACCCTTTCGACCGGGACGGGGTAGTGGCGTTTGACCGTGAGGCTCGGCTTTTGGAGTGTTGCCATGGATCGCTCTCCAAATAGCGGCCGAGCGCGTCGAGCCGCTCGGTCCAGAATTTCTCGTAGCGGTGCAGCCACCCGGTGGCTTCCTCCAGCGGCGCCGGGGCAAGCCGGCAGCGGACGCTGCGGCCCATCTTGTCTCTCGTCACGAGCCCTGCGTCGGCGAGCACGCCGATGTGCTTCAGGATGTTGGGCAGCGAGACGGGAAACGGCTTGGCGAGCTCGCTGATGGTCAATTCCGGCGCTTCCGAAAGGCGCACCAGGATCGCGCGCCGCGTCGCGTCTGCGAGGGCGGAGAACGTGCGATCGAGCTTGGCCGGTTGAAAGCTAACCATGTGGTTAAGTATTGCGCGTGCCGCGCGCCATGTCAAGCCGATGGCGCGGAGCGAGACCGGACGGGATAGGCCCGTGGCAATAGCCCTCCCGCCGGTCCGCGCTTGCGCGAGCTGCCGGCGACGCCGATGAGTTTGGGGCTGACGGCGCCGGCAGGCAGCGCGAAGCCTCATTCGCGAAAAGAAGACGGGGAGCTGCACAAACGCAGCTCCCCGTTTCGGCGTGCGAGATCAGTTCGGCTGCACGACGTTGTCGATCACGTGGATCACGCCGTTCGACTGCATCACGTCAGCAATGGTGATGCGGCCCGCATGGCCCTGGGCGTCCCAGACGGCGAGATGCTTCGCGTTGATGCGCTTGATCCACAGCGACTGGCCGTTGGCGGTCTTGAGCTCGGCGGTGCCGCCCATCTTGTCCACCATGGACCAGAGGTCCTGCGCCGTCAGGCGCCCTGGGACCACGTGGTAGGTGAGGATGGAGGCGAGCTTGTCCTTGTTCTCGGGCTTCAAGAGCATGGGAACGGTGCCGGGCGGCAGCTTCTCGAACGCCTTATTGACGGGGGCGAACACCGTGAAGGGGCCCTTGCCCGAGAGCGTGTCGACGAGACCCGCGGCCTTCACGGCTGCGACGAGCGTCGTGTGATCCTTGGAGTTGACGGCGTTCTCGATGATGTTCTTCGAGGGGTACATCGGCGCGCCGCCGACGGTCACGGTCTGCTCGGCGAAGCTCGGCGTCGCCGCGACGGCACCGAGCGCGACGGCGAACGCCAACGCGGTTGCGCGAAACAAGGTCGAGGATGCGATTGTGCTCAGGTAGTACACGGGGTGGTCCTCCGATCTAGGTTAAGGCTCCAAGAGGGGGAGCTGGCCTAGGTACGGAGGGTTGAGGGGGCAGTTTCGCACCGCGGCGGCGATAAATTTTTCGCCGCGAGTGAAACTTATCTCGTCGCCTGGATCAGCTTGCCGGCCCACAGCACCGGACCGGTGGGGGCCCCCGTCGGCGAGCCGCCCTCGGGCTCGAGGCTGACGGCGAGCGTCGCCTGCTCGATCATCTGCGGCGAGTAGCCCGCGAGCTGTGGGCGCACCACGGTGAAGGGCTTGTCGCCGACAATGCCGAGCGAGCGCGGCGACTTGAGCTCGTCGTGCACGAGCCACAGCTCGTAGCTCTTGCCGCGCTGCGGCTCCGCCGCGACGGCGCGTATGGTCAGGACGCGCGTCTCGAGGTCAACGGAGACGAGGAACGCCGGCGACTGCGCATCCTTCTGCAGCACGGCGACGAGCGTCTTCTCCGGGGGATGCACGACCTCGCGATAGCCGACGAGCAGCACGAGCGAGGCAGCAAGGGCCGAGGCGGCGACGGCCGCTCCTCTCCAGCGGCGCAACCTGCGCTCGATACTGATGATCTGCGCCTGCGTCTGCTCGGGCGTCGGCAGCACCTCCTCCAGTGCATCGATGCGGGCCTTGATCTCGGGCCACACGGCCGCCGGCGCCTCGCGCGGCGGCACAAGCTCAGTAAGCGGCGCCAGGCGGCGCTCCCACGCCTCGATGGCCTCGGCAAGCGGCTTCTCCCGCCGCGCGCGGGCGGCTACTGCCGCGCACTCGCCGGCGGGGAGCGTGCCCAGCACGTACTCCGCAGCGATCAGGTCGATGTCTTCGCCGTTCATCATGAGCCGAGGCACTTTCTCAGTTGCGCCAGACTGCGGTGCAGCCAGGTCTTGATGGTTGCCACGGGATGGGAGAAGCGCTTGGCGAGCTCGTCGCGGCTGAGCCCGTTGTAGTAGGCGAGCAGCACGATCTCGCGGCGTTCCGCGTCGAGGCCCTGCAAGCACTGCTGCAGGCGTCGCAAGTCTTCGCTCATTTGCGCGTTATCGAGCGGGCTGGGGATGTCTTCCTCGACCTCCAGCGATTCGGGCGTATCCTCGATCGAGACCGGAGATTTGCGCCGCACCTCGTCGATGGCGCGATTGCGGGCGATCGTCGCCATCCAGGTGATGGGGGAGGCCTTCGCCGGATCGAAGCTCACCGCGCGCTCCCAGATGCGAACGTAGACGTCCTGCAGCACGTCCTCCGCTACGTCCTTGCGGGGCAGGATGCGGACGACGATGCCCCACAGCTTCCCCGAGGTCGCCTTGTAGACCGCAGAGAAAGCCTCGCGATCGCGCGAGGCGACACGGGCCAGGAGGTCGGAAAGGTCGGCAGCGGTCGGCTTCAACATGGTGATCACGTATCAGAATACGGGCGCCAGCCGCATCGGTTTCACTTGGTTGGCTCGGACCTTAGCGAGCGAAGAAAGGAGGTTAGGCAGTCGGTCATGTAGTGAATATGCTCCGGCAGCTCCCGCCAAGTGCGGATTGAGAGCTGCGCGGGATGGTCGATGTAATCGGAGCGCACGAGCACGGTTGTCATGCCGAGGGCGTGCGGCGCCTCGAGGTTATGGGGCATGTCCTCGAACATGGCCGCCTCCCCTGCTTTGACGCCGTGGCGCTTCACCATGCGATCGAAGGCGTCGGCGGAGGGCTTCGCCACGTACCCGCAGGCGGCGATGTCGCAGATATCCTCGAAGAGGTGGAGCACGCCGAGCTTCTCCGCGACGCGTTCGGCGTGCCGGCGCGAACCGTTGGTGAAGATGAGCTTGCGCCCGGGCAGGGCCGCCATCGCTTCGGCGAGCTCGGGCAGCTCCGGGATGGAGGAGAGATCGATGTCGTGCACGTAGTCGAGGAAGGGCTGCGGATCGAGCTTGTGCACCTGCATCAGCCCTGACAGCGTCGTGCCGAACTGGCGGTAGTAGCTCTTCTGCAAGTGGCGGGCCTGCGCGAACGGCACGCCGAGGTACTCGGCGATGAACTTGCCCATGCGCATGTCGACCTCGGCGAAGAGGTTGCAATGCGCAGGGTAGAGGGTGTTGTCGAGGTCGAAGATCCAGGCGTCGGTTTGGACGAAGTCGCGCTTGGCCATGGGCGGCGCCCCGAGCTCGATGGGCCCGGCCCCCTGCACAACTTTGCGCTGCCCGGACGCCGTCATCTTGGCCGCGCCCGCGTTTTCTGCCGTGCGCTGCACACGAGCGTGCCGACGCCGTGCGTGGTGAAGAGCTCCAAGAGCACGCAGTGGCGCACCCGACCGTCGATGATGACGACAGCCTCGACGCCCGCTTCGACCACCTCGATGCAGCCCTCGATCTTGGGGATCATGCCGCCGGAGATGGCGCCGCTCTGAATGAGCGCCCTCGCCTCCTCGGTGGAGAGCTCGTTGATGAGACGCTTGTCCTTGTCGAGCACACCTTCGACGTCGGTCAGCAATAGGAGCCGCTTCGCCTTCATGCGCGCGGCGAGCGCGCTCGCGAAGGTGTCGGCGTTGATGTTGAGCGTCTCGCCCTCGCGGCTGACACCGATGGGAGCAATGACGGGAATGAGATCAGAGCCGGAGATAACGTCGACGATGTGCGGGTTCACCTCGACCGGATCGCCCACATAGCCGATGTCGACCGCCTTGACGACGTTCGACTCGGGATCCGGCATCTCGGTGATCTTGCGCGCGATCATGAGGTTTGCGTCTTTGCCGCAGATGCCTACGGCCTTGCCGCCCTGGCGGTTGATCGCCGACACGATGTCCTTGTTGATCTGGCCGGCGAGCACCATCTCGACCACCTCGACCGTAGTCTTGTCGGTGACGCGCAGCCCGTGCACGAAGTCGGAGGTAACGTTCAGCTTCTTGAGCATGGCCGCGATCTGCGGGCCGCCGCCGTGCACGACGATGGGGTTTACGCCCGATTGCTTCAGGTAGACCACGTCCTGGGCAAAGGCGTCGGCGAGCGCGGGATCGACCATGGCGTGGCCGCCGAACTTGATGACGACGGTCTGGTCGTCGTAGCGGATGAGGTGCGGCAGCGCCTCCGCCAGGATGCGCGCCTGCACATGCGGCGAAGGCTCGGCCTCGGGCGCCGCCCCGCCCAGCGGCTGCGATTTCATCTTCATGGTCAGGCCTTGCACTTCCGCTAGTTAGCCGTCGATGCGCGACAAAATGGATGCCCCCGCAACCAATTGCCAGCTCTTATACCGCCAGGGCGCGCGACCTCAACGGATTTCCCCCACAATCGGCTGCTAGCGCAACGCCATGGCGCGCCCGTATACCTGCCATGGCGCTGTCGATACGTTAATGCCCACGGGAATACCAGGCAGGCGGCAGAGCGCCGGGGATAGGATGCCTCGATGATTGCTGACGACTTGAGCCGCATCTCGATGTCGGCGGGGCTGGCGACCACCGTGTCGCGGGCCGTCGACTACGCGCGTGCCCAAGGTCACCAGGACGTCACCCTCGAGCACATGCTGTTGGCCCTGTGCGAGGATCCGGATGCCGCCCTGGTTCTGGCATCGAGCAACATCGATGCGATCCGGCTCAGGGCGGACGTGGCCGGCTATCTGAACGGTATCGAGCGGCGCGCGACGCCCTATGGGCAAAGCGCCGATCCGGTGGTGTCCGCAGACCTCCTTCGCATACTCGAGGCCGCGGCCGCCGCCGCGCGCGGGGGCCGTCGCCGTGAGATCAACGGGGCGATCGTGCTCGCGGCGATCGTCGGCGATGGCAAGAGCCACGCGGCGAGCCTCTTGCGCATTCAAGGGCTGACGTTCGAGGGGGCGATCCGCGCCCTGCAGACCGCACGCCAGGCCGTAACGGCGCCGCCGACCGCTGGCGACATCCTCGCCGGCGCGCGCGAGCGCGTGCAGGCGCGGGCGCGCGGCCCCGTCTATCCCGAGAGGAAGGCCGAGGCGGAGCCTGAGCCGGTGCCTGCGCCACCACCGGCAGAGCCTGCGCCTCAGCCGGAACATGAGGCGGAGTCCGAGGTCGAGGAGGTTTATGCCGAGCTGGGCGAGCCTGCGGTCGAGGCGCAGCCAGCGGCGGCCGGGCCTGGTGCGGCTGGCTCCGACTGGGACATTGGCAGTGCGCCGCAGCAGGAGCCTGTGCCTGAGCCAAAGCCGATCGAGGCCGAGACCTCTCGCGAAGATGCGGCTCGCCAGATGCCGGCGTCCGCTCCTTTCCCCCCGCCCTTGCCCCTACCCGAGGGCACCGGTGGATGGGAGCCGCCGCCCGCCGCGCCTCCGCCTCGGGTCGCGCCTCCGCCCCTGCCACCGGCCCCATCTGCACCTGCCTCGCGGGTGCCGTGGCCCGACACACTGCCAAGACCCCCGGGAGTGGGTTCCGGCGGGACCTTCCGCCCTCGCGTCGAGGGCATTGGTTCGGCCGCGGAGGACCGCTATACGCGCCTTGAGCGCGCGCGGGAGATGACGCAATCCCTTCCACCCCTGGGTACAGGCCGGACGCCGTTGGCGCCGCAAGGCGCGCGTCCCGCGGGAGCCCGCGTGCGCGCCGAGGTCGGTCAGCTCGTCGAGAACATCCCGCGCAGCATGCGCGTCGCCGTGCCGGTGCTGGTCGAGGTGCGCATCGCCCGCTCGGATGTACGGAACTTGGCCGAGGGCATGCAGGGCGGCGGCGACGTGCAGCAGCATGAGGTCAAGATCACGAAGGTGATGTCGGTCTCCCTGCGCGCCCCCGACGGCGGCTTCTTCATCGAGAGCGCGTCGCCCGAGACCCAGTTCATCGACGGCACGCACTCGCTGTCGACCGACGATTTCGCCAGCTGGCGCTGGCACGTCACGCCGCGCGAGAAGGGCAGGAAGCGCCTGCAGCTCGTCATCTCGGCGCGCGCGATCGCGGATGGATTGGTCGCCGAGACGGCGTTGCCCGATCAGGTCATCACCGTGCGCGTGAGGACCAACTACGGCAAATCCTTCGTACGCGGCGCCGGGTGGATCGTCGCCGCGGTTGCCGGCGGCCTCATCGCGAGGTTCGGCGAGGGCGCCTTCGACGCCGGCTGGCAGATCCTCTCGGGCTTCATCCATAGATGACGTGCGGCGGGCGCTAGCTGCGCTCGGCGACGATGCCGGCGATTGCCGCGCGCAAGTCTGCGATGCCGATGCCTTTCGCCGACGAGGTGGCGATCACGGAGGGGTATGCAGCCGCGTGCGCTTGCAGCGCGGCAGTCGTCGCCTGCACGACGCGCTCGAGCGCGATTGCGCTGATCTTGTCGGTCTTCGTCAGCACCGCCTGGTAGGACACCGCCGCCTCGTCGAGCAAGTCCATCACGGCGACGTCGGGCGGCTTCAGGCCGTGGCGCGCATCGATGAGAAGGAACACGCGCGCCAGCGACGCGCGGCCCTTGAGGTAGTCGGAGACGAGCGCCGTCCACGCCGCGATCCTCTCCTGCGGCGCTTTCGCGAAGCCATACCCCGGCATGTCGACGAGGTAGAGCGGCACACCGGGCGCTTGAAAGAAGTTGAGCTCCTGGGTGCGTCCCGGCGTATTGGAGGTGCGAGCGAGATTTTGCTGGCGGACGAGCGCGTTCAAGAGGCTCGACTTGCCGACGTTGGAACGGCCCGCAAAGGCCACCTCGATGCGATCGGCGGGGGGCAAGAACTCAAGATCGGGAGCGCTCTTCAATAGCTCCCACGGCCGCTCGAACAGGTGGTCGCCGGCCGCGAGCAAGGTTGGGTCCGGCTCCGCCATGAGGCCTCACGCCTTTGCCCGCCGTTAGGTGCGGTGTTTGTCCTCGCCGTGCGGCTTGCCGCCGGAGTGCGGCTCGTCGGACGTGTCTGCGGCGCTCTTCCCGGGCAACCATTGCTTCACCGCGGTGCCTAATCGCTCGCGTGCGGTAGCGAGTGCCCCAAACTTACTCTTCAAGTTGGCGGCGAGATGGATCTCGGCGCCTTGCTTCTTCATGATGTAGGACTGCTGCGCGAGCGACAGCGTGTTGCTCCAGGCCCAGTAGATCACCAAGCCCGCCGGAAACGCGGCGAGCATGAAGGTGAATATCACCGGCATCCAGTTGAAGATCTGCTGTTGCACGGGATCGGCCTGCTGCGGGTTGAGCTGCATTTGCAGCCACATGGTAATGCCCATGAGCAGGGGCCATACGCCGATGTGCAGGAATTCCGGCACCTGGTAGGGCAACAGTCCGAACAGGTTGAAGAGAGACGTCGGGTCGGGCGCCGACAGGTCCTTGATCCAGCCGAAGAACGGCGCATGCCGCATGTCGATGGTGATGTAGAGCACCTTGTAGAGGGCGAAGAACACCGGGAATTGGAGCAGCACGGGCAGGCAGCCGGCGATTGGATTGACCTTCGCGTCGCGGTAGAGGTCCATCTGCGCCTGCTGCAGCTTCGCCTTGTCGTCCTTGTAGCGCTCGCGGATGGCTTCGATCTGCGGCTGCAGCTTCTTCATCTTCGCCATGGAGGCGTACTGCTTGTTGGCGAGCGGGAAGAATGCGAGGCGCACGAGCACGGTCAGGATCAGGATCGTGACGCCGAAATTGTGCACGACCGAGTTGATGGCCTCCATCAAGTAGAACAGCGGCTTGGTGATGAAGAAGAACCAGCCCCAGTCGATCAAGAGATCGAACTTCTCGACCCCCGTGGACTGGTACTGCTGCAGGACCTTGACCTCCTTGGCGCCGGCGAACAGTTGGGCCTCGACGCTCGCCGTCTGCCCGGGCGCAATGGTTACGGCGTCGCGCACGTAATCCGTCTGGTAGGCCGCGGGCTCCGCCGGTGACCGCTCGGGCCAGCCCTGGAACTGTGCGCGATAATTGGCCTTCTGCTCGGGAATGAGCGTCGAGGCCCAGTATTTGTCCGTGAAGCCGATCCAGCCGCCGACCGCTGGCTCGAAGGTGCGGGTGCCGTCGTCGACGGCGGTCGAGTATTTGCTCTTCTGCTCGCCCTGCTCGCCGATGACGCCGATGAGGCCTTCGTGCATGATCCAGTTGCCTTGGACCTTCGGCGTGCCTTCGCGGCGGATGCGGGCATAGGGTATAAGCGACACCTCGGCTGCGCCCTTGTTCTCGACCGTGTCGACGATCGTGAACATGTAGTTGTCGTCGACCGAGACCGTGCGCTTGAAGACGAGACCCTGACCGTTGTCCCATTGCATGGAGACAGGTGTGGCGGGCGTCAGCGTCGCCGGTCCTGAGACGGTCCACAGCGTGTCGCGATCGGGCACTTTCTGCGATGAGCCGCCCTGCGCGACCCAGCCGTACTCGGCGAAGTAGGGGTGCGGGCTGCCCGTCGGCGAGAACAGCGTGACGTTCGGGCTCTTGGGGTCGACGGTCTCGTGGTACTTGACGAGCACGAGGTCGTCGATGCGCCCGCCCTTCAGCGCGATCGAGCCTTTGAGGGACGGAGTTTCGACTGGAATGCGTGGTGAGGATGCGACAGCCTCCTCGCGCGTCTGCGGTGCAGCAGCGGCGGGTGACGCGCCGGGAACCGCTCCTTCCGGCGTGGCGCCCGGCGCCTTTATGCCCGTCCCGGGTGTCGCGGATGGCGAAACTTGCTGCGACTGTTCCTGGGCGCGGTTGCGCGCTTCCTGCTGCGGTTTGACATAGAAGAATTCCCAGGCGAACAGCACCGCCAGCGACAGCGCAAAAGCGAGAGCGAGGTTCTTATAGTCGGGTTCTTGCGACTGCATCCGGTGCTCGGCCTACTGCCGTCCTCGTCCGAAGAGTTCCCTCGCCGCAGGGGCACGGTGCGCGTCAGGCGCGGCGCGCAAGAAGACGTCGTGCGCACATGCGCCAGTGGCAATAGCGGATGAGGCGGGTCTCGCAAATCGGAAAGTCATTGCGGCCTTCCGTTTCGGCCTTTTGTCGAAGGCGATTGGTGAACGCGGGTGAGCGCCAGATCGAGGTCCGCCTTGAGATCGCAAAATGCGCGCTCGGCCGCTCCCGGCCGCGCAATCAGCACATAGTCGTAGCCCTGCCGTAGCTGCGAGGGGTCGAGGGCCGCGGCGAGTGAGCGCAGGCGCCGCCGTACCCGGTTGCGCACCACCGCGCTGCCGATTTTCTTGGAGACCGTGAAGCCGAACCGCGCCTCCCGAGAGGTGCCGGCGTCCTCGGGACGCGAACGGGCCTCCAGCACGAAGGCATGGCTGCTCCACCGGCGCCCACCCCGCACGCGCAGGAATTCGGAGCGTTTCTTGAGGGTTGTGAGTGCCACGGCGCGAGGGTCCCGCCCACCGAAGGCTACGCTCCGCGGCGGAACGAGCGCGCCGGCCGGAAATGCTCACGCGCTCAGGCCGAAAGCCGCTTGCGGCCCTTGGCGCGCCGCCGCATCAGGACCCGCATCCCGCCCTTGGTCAGCATCCGCTTGCGGAAGCCGTGCCGCCGCTTGCGAACGAGCCGGCTCGGTTGATAAGTGCGCTTCACGTCACAACTCCATTGCCCGACGCGAAGAAAGCTTGTCGAGCGTCACGATCGCCGTCGGCAGAGGCCCACGATTCTCAGGATTGCGGGCGCTTATACGGGGTGGTTTCATGCAAGTCAACGCGCGGCCTTTCCCCTGCAATCACCACCTTCCCGACAAATCCCTGATGTGCCTTTGCGGCGGAAATGGCAGACCTGCCCACGTGCCAGAACTCCTGCGCCCAAACGGCCTGGCTCCTCGTTAAGGAAGAGGTGATCCCGCTCTATGCAAGTCAGAAGGCAAAAGACGGACGCACCCGGCCCCTCGAGTTCGGAAACCGAGACCCTAACCCCGGACATTTGCGTCATCGGCGCAGGTCCCGGGGGGCTATCGGTGGCGGCGGCCGCCGCGGCCTTCGGGCGCAAAGTCGTGCTCATCGAGCGGCACAAGATGGGCGGCGACTGCCTCAACTACGGCTGCATCCCCTCCAAAGCGCTGCTCGCCGCGGGAAGGCGCGCGCACGCCATGCGCACCGCGGCTGTATTCGGCATCACCGGCATCGATCCCGAGATCGATCCGCGCAGGGTCCACGACCACGTGCAAGGGGTCATCGCGGCCATTCAACCAAACGACTCGGTTGAGCGTTTCACTGGGCTCGGCGTGCGCGTCATCCTCGCCGCCGCGCGTTTCATCGACAAGTCGACGGTCATCGCCGGGGAGCACCGCATCAAGGCGCGCCGGTTCGTGCTCGCAACCGGATCAGCCCCCATCGTGCCGCCGATCCCGGGTCTCGACAGCGTTCCCTACTTCACCAATGAGACGATCTTCGACAACCAGCAGCGGCTGCACGACTTGATCGTCATCGGCGCGGGCCCGCTTGGGCTCGAGCTAGCGCAAGCCCACCACCGGCTCGGCTCGCGCGTCACCGTGATCGAGGCGGCAAAGGCGCTCGCGAGCGAGGACCCGGAGCTGAGCAGGATCGTGCTCGAGCAACTCGCCGCGGAAGGCATCAACATACTCGAGAGCACGACGGCGGAGCGCGTCGAATCGAGCCTCGGACGCGTGCGCGTGCACGTCAGCCTCAACGGAGAGAAACACGTCGTCGAAGGCAGCCACCTGCTGCTGGCCGCAGGCCGCAAGCCGGCGACCTCCGACCTGGGGCTCGAGGCGGCGCGCATCCGCTACGACAACCGCGGCATCAAGGTAAACGCCGGCCTCAAGACATCCAATCGCCGCGTGTTCGCCATCGGCGACTGCGCGGGCGGTCCGCAGTTCACCCACGTCGCCGATTACCACGCCGGTCTCGTCGTCCGCCGCATCCTGTTCAGGCGTTCATCGCGGGCCGCCTTGGACATCCTCCCGCGCGTGACCTTTACCGATCCCGAGCTTGCCTATGTCGGCCTTTCGGAAGCGGAAGCGCAAAAGACCGCCGGCAAGATTAACGTGCTGCGCTGGCCCTATCACGAGAACGACCGCGCCCAGGCCGAGCACAAAACGGTAGGGCACATCAAAGTGGTAACCGCCAAGAACGGCCGTATCCTTGGCGCCGGCATCGTGGGTGAGCAGGCCGGCGAGCTTATCCAGATGTGGGCCCTGGCGGTCGCGCAGAAGCTCAACATTGAGGCGCTGACGACCTGGATTTCGCCCTTCCCCACGCTCGGCGAGATAAACAAAAGCGCTGCCGAACGCTATTATGCGACCGCGCCCGGCGATCCCAAGGTGCGCAAGATAATCGGCTTCCTCGCCCGCTTCGGCTAGGAAACCGATAGCAAGAGGAAACGCGTGCTCCGCGACGACAATAAAGAAGCGCGGCATTTGCTGTCGATTGCGGACCTCAAACGCTTGGCTTTGCCCGGCTGGTCCAAGCTGTCGCGTTTCCGTTGGGCCGACGTGGGGCTGCCGGCAAAGCTGCTGCTGTTGACCGCGGCCTTCGTGATGTTGGCGGAAATCCTGATCTTTCTGCCGTCGGTCGCAAACTTCCGTTTGAGCTGGCTCGACGAGCGCTTGACCGCGGCGCAGCTCGCCACGCTCGCGGCGGAAGGGTTCCCCGGCGGCGATGTGCCTTCGGGCCTGCGCGCCGAGATGCTGCGGTCAGCGCAGGTGAAGGCGGTTGCCGCGCGCCGCAACGGCGTGCGGCGGCTCGTGCTCCCCGTCGATCCGCAGATGACCATCGACGCATTCTACGACCTGCGCCAGCGGCCCGAGAGCGCGTTCGGCGACATCGGCCTGCGGCTCAGGCAGATCGGCGATGCCATCGCCGTGTTCTTCGCGCCGGAGGGGCGCAACATCCGCGTCGTCGGCAGCAACGGCGAGGACCCCGACGACCTCATTGAGATCGTGATGCCCGAGGCGCCCCTGAAGCGGGCCATGGAGTCCTACGCGCTGAGCATTCTCGGGGTATCGATCGTCATCTCGCTCGGCACCGCTGCGCTCGTCTATTTCGCGCTGAGCCGCTTGCTGGTGCGGCCGATGATGCGCATTACGCGCAACATGGTCCACTTCCGCCAGGATCCCGAGGACCCCTCGCGCATCATCGTACCCTCGGGCCGGCGCGACGAGATCGGAACGGCCGAGCATGAGCTGAGCGAGATGCAGACCCAGCTCTCCGGCGTGCTTCTGCAGAAGACGCGGCTCGCGCAGCTCGGTCTGGCCGTGAGCAAGATCAACCACGATCTGCGCGGCATGCTGGCCAACGCGCAGCTCTTGTCCGACCGCCTGACCGCCATCCCCGACCCGACCGTGCAGCGCTTTGCGCCCAAGCTCATCGCCTCCCTCGACCGCGCGATCAACTTCTGCAACGACACCCTACGCTACGGGCGCGCCGAGGAAGCGGCCCCGCGCCGCGAGCTCTTGCTCTTGAAGCCGCTCGCTGAGGAGGTGGGGGACGCGCTCGGCCTGCCGCGCGAGGGCTCGATCGACTGGGGGCTCGACATCGACGGCACGCTGCGTATCGACGCCGACCGCGATCATCTGTTCCGGATCTTGAGCAACCTCGTGCGCAACGCGATCGAGGCGCTCGAGGGCCAGCGCGAGCATGCGCCGCCCGGAGAGGCGCCCCGCGGCGAGATCCGCATCAAGGCGTGGCGGGACGGACGGCGCGTGTTCGTCGAGGTGCGCGACAACGGTCCCGGCGTGCCGCAGAAGGCGCGCGACCATCTGTTCGAGGCCTTCACCGGCTCGCAGAGGAAGGGCGGGACCGGTTTGGGGCTCGCGATCGCGGCGGAGATCGTCGGCGTGCATGGCGGCCACCTGCAGCTGCTCGACACCCCCAAAGGCGCGGCGTTCCTGTTCGAGATTCCCGATCGCGGCACCCATCATGCGCTCGAGGCACCGGCGGCGCGCGACGGCGGCGATGACGGGATCGGCAGTGGCGAGTAGGTAGGCGCCGCCTGCCGGGTTCTGCGGCCCGTGGGCGGGCCCCTTGCGCGCAAAGGCGCGACCCATTAGTAGTTGCGGGCTTCGGAACGGGCCTTTGCCGCCCGCCGCAGGCCCTCTGCGGGGCCGCATCAAACGCAGACAAGCACCGGTAGCTCAGCTGGATAGAGCACCAGACTACGAATCTGGGGGTCAGGAGTTCGAATCTTCTCCGGTGCGCCATTATTTTCAATGACTTATCCGTATAACCGCGAGGCTCTTAGCCTCTGCCTAGCCTCTGAATTGACGGTGTTTTTTGGTGCGGGGCGAAGTGCCGATATGTGGCTCTGAAGCGCCGATTGTGATGTGTGGTTGGGGCTATCGCGGCGGTGATAAATCCACAGGACAATCACCGGTCTATGAACAGCGTGCGCGGGAAGAACTCGCAGTACTCCTCTTCGTTGAACCACGCGCACTTGATGTCG
>DATIZL010000161.1:0-3264 GCA_035517115.1 Hyphomicrobium sp. | reverse complement strand
CCGCTTCACGGCGCTGCAGTCGGGCGACGTCGACGTGCTCGCGCGCAACACCACCTGGACCTCCTCGCGCGAGGCGCAGCTCGGCCTCAATGCCACGGCGGTCAACTACTACGACGGCCAGGGCTTCATCGTGCGCAAGGACCTGAAAGTGAATTCCGCGCTCGAGCTCAACGGCGCGACCGTATGCGTGCAGCAGGGCACGACCACCGAGCTCAACCTCGCCGATTATTTCCGCACCAACAAGATGCAGCTCAAGAGCGTGACCTTCCTGCAGCTCGAGGAGGCGCTCGGCGCCTATGAGAGCGGCCGCTGCAACGCCTATACGACCGACGCTTCCGGGCTCTACGGCGCGCGGCTCAAGCTCGCCCATCCGGACGACCACATCGTGCTGCCCGAGATCATCTCCAAGGAGCCGCTCGCGCCGTTCGTGCGCCAGGGCGATTCGCAGTGGCTCGACGTGGTCAAGTGGACGCATTTCGCGATGCTGATCGCCGAGGAAGACGGGATCACCAAGGCGAACGTCGACGCGCAGCTCAAATCGAGCGCGCCGGAGATCAAGCGGGTGCTGGGCGTGGACGGGAATTTCGGCGAGCAGCTCGGGCTCACCAAGGACTGGGTCTACCGCATCGTCAAGCACGTCGGCAACTACGGCGAGGTGTTCGAGCGCGACGTCGGCGAGGGCTCGCCGCTCAAGATCAAGCGCGGCTTGAACGCGCTGTGGACCAAGGGCGGGCTGCAATACGCGCCGCCGATCCGATGAGCATCAGTGTGACATAGCCTGCGCTGCCCGCCCGCGGGCGAAAGGATGCCGGGTGTGCCTCGGGCGCCAAAGGCCCGCTGAATCGCCAAACGTACGGGCAAAAGAAAAGGACCGGCATCGCTGCCGGTCCCTTGTTGTTGTGAAGCCCGCGGGAAGGCTGAAGATGGCGAAAACCTTCCCGCCGGGGCCGCTTCCGCTCAGGGCAGGAAGTTGCGCTGAATGCGGAAGACCGCGCTCACCACATCCTCGTCCGAGATGCTGTAGACACCCGGCGGCCGCGCGCCGTTGACGGGAAGTGTCGCCGTCCCGGCGAACGCCGTGTTGAGGTGGGTCCACATCACGTCGACGCCGATGTCGAGATCCGGATGCGGGTTCCACTGGGTGCGCGAACCGAGCTGCCAGAACGAGAAGCTCGGGCTGCAGTTCGACACGACAGTCAGGGCCGTACCGGTGGCAACGCCCGGCGCAGTGCAGATCATCGCCGTGGCGGTGCCGTCGTAGTCGATTTCGGTGTAGCCGCCATAGAGTGACGACCGCCACTTCGGGTTCCAGAAGTGCTGGAAGCCGCCGTTGATGCTCCACACCGTGGTCAGCTCGACGCTCGAGCCGGCGCCGGCGCTCGTGAAGATGCCGTCCGTGATCCAGCCAAAGCCGGCATCCATGCTGCCGCCATAGACCTGCGAGGCGCCAGTATAGGCCGTCGCGTAGCCCGCGGCGCCTTCCGTGTAGGTGGCCTGCAGCGCGAAGGTGTCACCCTTCAGGCCGAGAACGTCGTTCAGGTGGAAGCCGCCGCTGACCGCGAAGCCCCACGCGTCGCCCGGATGGCCGAGGTTTTGGCAGAAAGCATTGGCGCCGCAGGCGTCGCCAACGGCCGCTGTGTAGTAGCCGCCGCTCGCGTCATGCAATGCCGCCGAAATCTGCGCATAGCCCCAAGCCTGATCGATGCGCAAGGCGCCGACCACGTCCGGGAACTTCCAGCCCTCGTTGTCGACGTTGAGGGTGCCAAGCGCCCACTCGCTCGGCACCGACATGTTCGAGATCCGAGTGCCGCGGCCGCGCGACTGGCCCGCATTGTTGCCCTGCGAGGTCGAGCCGCCGTCTTCGAACGACAGCGAGGCCGACAGGCCGTTGCCGAACTGCGCCGTGTAGGCGATGCCCCACAGGCCGCGGAACGTGTTCGAGTCGCCGTTGGTGCCCTGCGTCTGGTAGGCGAACTCGTACGGCGAGTTGATGTCGAAGTACGACCGGATGCGGCCCGCCGTCAGACCGGCGAACTGAATGAAGCCACGGTCGAACCACACGACGTCGTTGCCCGGAGCGCCGCCGGTGGCACCAGTCGTTTCGAAACCGGCCTCGAAGTACGAGCGCAGGACGCCATATTCGGTCTGCGTGCGCAGATCGACGCTGATGTCCGAGCGGGTGCGCATGCTCAGCTGGCTGGTGTCGGTGCGGGTATACTGACCGCCCGCCGCGTTGATGCCGGTCGGAATGGTGCCCGACTGGTTCCAACCCACTTCCTCACGCACGAAGGAGCCGATCTTCAAGCACGTGTCCGTCCCCGGAACGTACCAAAAGCCGGCCCCGTACAGGCTGCAGACCTTCACGTATTCGACCGGCTTGGCCTTTACGGGAAGATCGGCCGCCTGCGCCCCAGCCACGGCAACGAGACCTGCCGCCGAGCCGAGGAGAAGGCTTTTGACCATCTTCATGTTGAACCTCCAGTTAGCTTGCTCTTGGGAAGGTCCGTTACGAAAACGTCCCCTCGATCCCCAGTTACTTGCCCCGCACTCCCCTGAGGGAAGCCGAACAGGCGAACCCGGGGAGCCCCCCTGGCATCGCTACCGAGAGCCTACCGAAACCGTCGCCGGGGGCAATCAAAGACAGCGCTTCCACAGCGTCGGCGGTACGCTTTCCTGACGGGCGTTGCATTTTGATCACGGTTCCGGGCCGCCACCCCCCCTTTGGAACGGGATTCCGCGGGATCAGCATGCCATTTCGCTTGAATCCGGCCAGGAGGGCAATGGGCCCGGCCCCCTGCCGAGTGGCGGCCGATGGCGCGATTCGAGGTATCCGCGTCCGCCCGCCGTTCGCCTCTTGACCACGCCGCCCAATCGTCTTGAGATACCGCCAGAACCTGCCGCTGAGGGGTGGTGGGCCCAAACCCGAGGGGGAGGCTTGGCATGCGGCGGTTTCTGACTGTCTGCGCGGTGGCGAGCGCGCTCGTGACGCTGGCAAACGCCGCGTCGGCCGGCACGCTCGACGACGTGAAGAAGCGCGGCATGCTCAATTGCGGCGCGAACGGCCAGCTGCCGGGCTTCGGCATTCCCGACGCGCAGGGCAACTGGACCGGGCTCGACGTCGACTTCTGCCGCGCGCTCGCGGCCGCGATCTTCAACGATCCCAACAAGGTGAAGTTCGTCGCGCTGACCGCCAAGGACCGCTTCACGGCGCTGCAGTCGGGCGACGTCGACGTGCTCGCGCGCAACACCACCTGGACCTCCTCG
>DATIZL010000160.1:0-10846 GCA_035517115.1 Hyphomicrobium sp. | reverse complement strand
CACCTCGCTCGTCGAGGGGGGCGAACTCGCGCCGGACATGGTTCTGTCGGCCATGGTGCGCTCGAGCCTCGATGCGGTGTGGGGCGGCTATCAGGAGCGGTCGCCGGAGGAGCGGGCACTGGCCCGGCTCGAGCACCAGCGTATCGAGATCATCACCAGCGAGCCAATCGCAGCAGCCGAGGCCGGCTGGCTGTGCGAGCGTATCGGCCGCGGAGGGCGCCTGACGGCCAATGAAGCAGCGCTGATCGCCTACCTGAAGCTGGAGAGCCCGGCGATGCATCCCGAGCTTCGGGCCGCCGTGGACCGCCTCGCGGACGCCGCCTAAAGCGACCAAAAGCGCAATTGCGCCGCGTGCTGAGAAGCCTAGCGTGGCCACGCAACGGGCCGGCGGGCAATGTTTGATCAATGCCCGCGCTCGAGGCGGCTTTCCGCTGTTTACGACACCTTTGTGGCCGTCTAGAACGGCAGCACCATTGACCGGCGCGTCCGCAGGGTGCGCCCGCCAGCAGGGCTTCAAGCGCCAATGTTCAAAAAGATCCTGATCGCGAACCGCGGTGAGATCGCTTGCCGCGTCATCAAGACCGCGCGGAAAATGGGCATCAAGACGGTGGTTGTCTATTCCGACGCCGACCGCGATGCCCTTCACGTCGAGATGGCGGATGAGGCGGTCCACCTCGGGCCCCCGCCGGCCGCCCAGTCCTACCTGTTGATCGACAAGATCGTGGAGGCCTGCAGGGCAACGGGCGCCGAGGCCGTCCACCCGGGCTACGGCTTCCTGTCCGAGCGCGAGGCCTTTCCCATTGCGCTCCAAAAGGCCGGCATCGTGTTCATCGGCCCGAACCCCAGGGCGATCGCCGCCATGGGCGACAAGATCGAGAGCAAAAAGGCGGCGGCTGCCGCCAAGGTCTCGACCGTCCCCGGCTACATGGGCGAGATCGCCGACACCAAGCACGCGATCAAGATCGCCGAGGAGATCGGCTACCCCGTCATGATGAAGGCCTCGGCCGGCGGCGGCGGCAAGGGCATGCGCATCGCGTTTAATCGCAAGGAGGTCGAGGAGGGCTATCCGCTTGCGAAGTCCGAGGCCAAGGCGAGCTTCGGTGATGATCGCATGTTCATCGAGAAGTTCATCGTCAACCCGCGCCACATCGAGATCCAGCTCATCGGCGACAAGCATGGCAACGTCGTCTACCTGGCCGAGCGCGAATGCTCGATCCAGCGCCGCAACCAGAAGGTGATCGAGGAGGCGCCCTCCCCGCTCTTGGACGAGAAGACGCGGCGCGCCATGGGCGAGCAGGCGGTCGCGCTCGCCAAGGCCGTGGGCTACGATTCTGCCGGCACGGTCGAGTTCGTGGCCGGCCAGGACCGCAGCTTCTACTTCCTCGAGATGAATACCCGCCTGCAGGTCGAGCACCCGGTGACGGAGCTCATCGCGGGTGTGGACTTGGTCGAGCTGATGATCCGCGTGGCGGCCAGCGAGAAGCTCCCCTTCAAGCAGGCGGATGTGAAGCTCAACGGTTGGGCGGTCGAAAGCCGCGTCTATGCCGAGGATCCCTTCCGCAACTTCCTGCCTTCGATCGGGCGCCTGCTGCGCTACCGCCCTCCGGCCGAGGAGGTGAGGGGCGGCGTCACCGTGCGCAACGATACGGGCGTCTACGAGGGTGGCGAGATCTCGATGTTCTACGATCCGATGATCGCCAAGCTCGTCACCCATGCCCCTACGCGCGAGGCGGCCATCGCGGCACAGGCCGATGCGCTCGACGCCTTCTACATCGACGGCATCCAGCACAACATCCCGTTCTTGACCGCCCTCATGCAGCACCCGCGCTGGAGGAAGGGAGCGCTCTCGACAGGGTTCATCCCCGAGGAGTTTCCGGACGGCTTCAAGCCGCGTGAAGCCAAGGGCGACGACCTCGAGGTGATCGTGGCGGTGGCGGCCACCGTCGACCATCAGAGCAACCTGCGCCGGCGCGAGATTACGCACCAGATGTCGGGCGAGCGCGTGCGCTTTGCCACGCAACGCGTCGTAAAGGTGGGCGACGGAGAGGTGAGGGTCGAGATTTCCGGGCCGCTCGCAGGACCCTTCCAGGTCGTCTTCCGCGACAAGGCCGGAAAGCCGAGGCGCTCTTTGGCCGTCTCCTCGTCCTGGGCGCCGGGCGAGCCCGTGTGGCACGGCAAAGTGGGCGACCGGTCCGCCCACGTTCAGATCCGGCCCATCCTCAACGGCATGAGCCTCGCTTACCGGGGCATCCAGGTTCCGACCTACGTGTACACCGAGCGGGAGGCAGCGCTTTCAGCGCTGATGCCGGCCAAGGCGGCCGCCGACACGTCGAAAGTTCTGCTCTGCCCCATGCCGGGCCTCGTCAAGGCGATCAACGTCACCGAAGGCCAGGAGGTCCAGCCGGGGGATTCCCTTGCCGTGGTCGAGGCCATGAAGATGGAGAACATCCTGCGCGCGGAGCGCAAGGCGCTCGTCAAGAAGGTCAATGCCAAGCCCGGCGACAGTCTCGCGGTCGACGCGGTGATCCTGGAGTTCGCTTGAGATGAGCGGCCGCAGACTCATCTCGTCAGGCTCGCCGTTCGAGCGCCAGATCGGCTTCTCTCGCGCCGTGGTTGCGGGTCCGTGGGTGTTCATGTCCGGCACCACCGGTTTCGACTACAAGTTGATGACCATCTCGGACAACGTGGTCGAGCAGGCGGAGCAATGCTTCCGCAACATCGGCGGCGTGCTCGAGCAGGCCGGCGCCTCGTTCGCCGACGTCGTGCGCATCACCTACCTGCTGACGCGGCGGGAGGATTTTGAGCCGATTTGGCCGGTGCTGCAGCGCTACCTCGGGGAGATCCGCCCGGCCTGCACCATGATGGTCACCGGGCTGCTCGATCCGCGCATGCTGATCGAGATCGAGGTCACGGCCTTCAAGGGCTGACCGCGGCACTTTGCGAGGCGCAATGCCATGCGCACAGTCCACGTCAGGATCGAGGGGCGCGTTCAGGCCGTCGGCTTTCGCGCCTTCGTGGAACGCAACGCGCTGGCGCTGGGGCTCGAGGGCTGGGTACGCAACCGGAGCGATGGTGCGGTCGAAGCGGTGTTTCAGGGACCGGATAGGGCCGTGACCGAGATGCTAGCACTGTGCCGGCGCGGACCGCCCGCCTCCGCCGTCACGAAGGTCGAGATGATGGGGGAGGGCGTGGGCGCGTTCACCGGCTTCGACGTGCGCCCCACGGTGTGAGGGGCTTCAATTGTACTTGGCGGCCTGGCGCTTGAGGCTGCTCAGGAACGGCTCATAGGCCTCCTCGTTCCGCGCCTCCGGGTAGACCATGTACACGGGATAGACGAACTTGCGCGCGCGGCTCGGCTGGCGCAGGCGCCCGCGCGCGATGTGGGTGCGCACCAGCCGGTGGGGGAAATAGCCCGAGCACTCGTTGCCAAGCAGGTAGTCGATCCCGGCGGAGCCGAGATCGAGATTGAGCCCGGGGTTGGTGAACTCGGGGTAGGCGGCCGAGTGGTCCTGTTGGAAGTCCGGTCCCCAGTCGATGAACACGTAGTCGGCAGAGGAGCGCCGCTGCGTCGCCGGCACGCTCGTCACCAGCACGAACTCCTCGTCGAACAGATGCTCGATGGCGAGCCCCGGGGGCTGCGTCGGACGGTACATGACGGCAAGGTCGAGGGTGCCTTCAAGGAGCCGCTGGGTCAGGACCGCCGACAACCCGGCACTCGCCGAAATGGCGATATCGGGAATGTTGGTGCGCAGCCAGGACACCCACTTGAGCAGGAACCCGTCCCACAATGAGACAGGGGCTCCTACAGCCAGATGGTCGCGGTGTTGATCGGAAAGACCGACCTCGAGCTGCGCGTGTTGCCAGACGCGCACGAGCGCGAGCGCATGCTTCTGGAACTGCTCGCCGGCCGCGGTGAGCTCTGCGCCTGACTTGGAGCGCTCAAAAAGCGGCCGCCCAAGCAGGTCCTCGAGGCCTTTGATGCGCGCAGAAACCGTCGACTGCGTGACATTCATCTTGCGCGCGGCGTCGATGAAGCTGCGTGTCTCGGCAACCATCAAGAAGGTGCGCGCGAGGTTTACATCCATCGTGCGTGAGCGGCTGCAATGTTGTGCTGAGGGCTATCTATCGGAAATTTCGATAGTGGTCACCGGGAATTTTCGTTTGTGGATGCGTTTGATTCTCACCAAATTGGGGCGTCCCGAGAGAGTCGAAGCGATTCGACTCGACTGAGCTCGGGTTCACAACGGAAGGATTGACCACCATGGTGAAGGCGAAAAAGAAAGCGGCGAAGAAGCCTGCCAAGAAGGCTGCGAAGAAGAAGAAGAGATAACGATCTCTCCTACGAGATCGAGAAGAGGCCGTAATGTCCTCGACGGTCGTTGCGGCACTTGCAATCGCAGTCTTCCTCTGGTCCCCACTCGCGCACGCGTCGTCGCTCACCAACCGAGATGACAAGGACTACAAGGTCACGATCATCGAGGGGAAAGCGGCAAAAGACCAGGTTTTAAAGCCGTCCGCGGCGCTTGAGGGGATCTGTCTCAAAGGCTGCGTGGTTCGTCTCAACGACAGCGAGAATGACGACTACGAGCTGCAAGGCTCGGACGTTGTGTCGATTGAGGACGGCCACCTCTACTACGACGGGCCACCCCCGTCCGCGGTGCCTAAGGCCGGTGAAGCGGTCCAGCCCTCTAAGCCCGGCACCAAGTAGAGGCAGGCGATGGTTTGGGCGCCCGGTCCCGCATAGGGACCGGGCGCCTCCCTTTTTAACGCCGCTCGTCCGCCGCGATCACGGCTTGCGCTCCGATCGAGCCGCGCATGGTCGTGGTCGGTGCAAAGCAACGCTCAAACGCGCTCCGCAGGGCGTTATCCACAACTTCCATGGATGCCGGCACGCCAAGCTCGGCAAGGCTCGTCACCCCATGGCCGGCGATCCCGCACGGCACGATGCCCTCGTAGTGGGAGAGGTCGGGGCACACGTTGAGGCTGATCCCGTGCAGGCTCACCCACTTGCGCACGCGCAGGCCGATGGCCGCGATTTTGTCCTCGGCGTGCTCACCTTTCTCCGGCCGGCGCACCCAAATGCCCACCCGGCCCTCGCGCGCCTCGCCGTTGACGCCTAAGTCGGCGAGCGCGGCAATGATCCAACGCTCGAGCGCGGAGACGAAGGCGCGCACGTCACCGCTGCGGCGCTTGACGTCGAGCATCAGGTAGACGACGCGCTGCCCGGGGCCATGGTAGGTGTACCTGCCGCCGCGGCCCGTCCGGTATACGGGCAAGCGATGAGGATCGAGCAGCTCCTCGGCGCGGGCGGAGGTGCCGGCGGTAAAAAGGGGCGGGTGCTCCAGCAGCCAGATGAGTTCGGGCGCGGCTCCTGCGGCGATCGCCTCCGCGCGCCCGTCCATGATGCGCACGGCTGTGAGGTAATCGACGCGGCTCGCGCTCACCGCCCATTCGATCTCGGGCAAGGTGGCGAGCTTGGAGGCTTCTCCGGGCTTCATGGGGTTAGATGTAAGCGCGAAGCGCCTAAGCTGGCTATCCCCGGCGCCTTTTTGGGCCGCGGCACCGGGCCCGCTATGGGGCGCGGGACACCGGCTTGTTCCCGTCCGGCGACTTCGTTATATGAGCGGTTCGTTCTCCCGGCATGCGGTCGTGGCGGAATTGGTAGACGCACTACCTTGAGGTGGTAGCGGGGCAACCCGTGGAAGTTCGAGTCTTCTCGACCGCACCAGTCAATTTTGACGCCTGTGGCGTCTTTTTTGCCAGGGCTTCTTGAGCCCACCTGCGCGGCTTCCCCCGGGCCCGCAGCGGACATTATCCTTTTTCGATGCTGACCTCTGCTCCGAGCATCTGATCGAGCACCTCATCGTTGAGGATGTCCATCAACTCGCCAACGCTCGTCGTTTTTTCCAGCCGGCGCTCGCGCAGCGTCTGCCAGACCTTGGCAAACGCCGCCCCAAAGCTGTCCTGATCGATGACCTCGTGGACCCCGTTGTAGAGAGGGGCGCCCCGTTTCGTAACCCGCAGCCTGATCTTCATCGTTTCACCCGTATGCGCCACTTCAGAGCCGTCGATCCGCCATTCACTAACATGAGCCCCAGCTAGCCACCTTTGCGATTGCCTGCGGGCGACAGGCTGTCGAGGAGCCTTGACACCTCGGCATCGCTCACCTGGGAGAAGTCCAGGTAGAAAAAGCCGATTGCGCCGAAATATTCGGGCGCCTCGAGGCAGACGACGTCGTCGGCCTCTTGCCGCAAGGCCTCGACCGCCTGCATCGGCGCAACGGGCGTCGCCACGACAGTCCGTTTCGAGCCTTGCCTCTTGAGTGCATGCAGGGAGGCGCGAACCGTGGCACCCGTCGCGATGCCGTCATCGACGATGATAGCGGTCCTGCCTTTCACGGGGACGCGCTCGCGGCCGGCGACCCACAGCTTGCGGCGCGCCTCGATGATCTCGAGCTGTCTCTGCGCTTCCTCGCGGACGACTTCATCGGGGATCCCGAGCTCGCGGATCAGTTCCTCGTTACGCACGATCTCCGGGGTAGCGCCATCGACCACCGCGCCGATGGCCAGCTCGGGCTGCGTCGGCGCTCCGATCTTACGCACGAGAATGACGTCGAGTGGAGCCTTGAGCTTGGCCGCCACCTCTGCCGCCACGGGGACACCGCCGCGCGGCAGCCCGAACACGACGGGATCGGCATAGCCGTGACGGGCGACCTCCTCGGCGAGTAGCTCGCCCGCTTGCTTCCGGTCCTTGAAGATCGTGACTGTCACGTGGGCGTGCCTTTGCCAAGAAAGCGAACGAACCAGGTGGCGGCGAGCGATATCACCTCATCGAGGGTCCCCGGCTCCTCGAATAGATGCGTTGCTCCGGGAACGATTTCGAGGCGCTTCTCGCACTTGAGCTCGCCCATGGCCTGCTCGTTGAGGGCGATGACCGCCTCGTCGTGTCCCCCAACGATGAGAAGGGTGGGTGCCTTCACCCGAGCAAGCGCCCCGCCCGCAAGGTCCGGCCTGCCGCCACGCGAAACCACGGCCTGCACCTCGTCGGGGCGGTGGGCCGCCGCCGTCAGTGCGGCAGCGGCGCCGGTGCTCGCCCCAAAGAGTCCGATGGAGAGGTGGGCAACGGCCGGCTCGGAGCGCATCCAGCTCAGCGTTTCCTCTACGCGGCTGCCGAGCAGGGGTATGTCGAATACGTTGTTGCGGTCATCGGCCTCCTCGGGGAGCAGCAGATCGAAGAGCAGCGTGGCGAGGCCATTTTCGTTGAGGGCAGTTGCAACGTACCGGTTGCGAGGGCTGAGCCGGCTGGACCCGCTTCCATGCGCAAAGACCACAACTCCCGTCGCGGCCCTGGGAACGACAAGGGATCCCGGGAGCCTTCTCGGCAGGATCTCGACTTCCTTGGTCGGAAGCTTTGCCATGAGCATCTGCCTCCGTGTGCAATTAGAAAACTGTGCTGCCGATGCCCGTTGAACTGTTATCGCTATGGGCGGCCCGATCTCTGATTTGGATCAAGGCATGGGCAATCGCTCGTCCCATTCAAGCCTCAGCACGTCGTCGGGGCCGAGGCGGACACGCGTTCCCAGTGCTTTGCCTTCTCGATTCAGCGTGCTCGCCAGCCACTCCGCGTCGGCGCGCGAGACGCGATTTAAGCGCATGTTGCGGATCTGCAGCGGCACCATCTCTAAGCTGACGAGTGCACCATCATCGATCCGCATCGTCGGAAAATACATCAGAACGAGATCGTCCCGGAATTGCTCGTAACCCGTTATGCCTTCATAGTCGTCAATGAAATCACCGCAGCCGTAGAGGATGAGCTTGCCGCGGTAGACCTCTATTCCTTTGACGTGATGCGAGGAATGCCCGTAGACGATATCGACGTTGCAGATATCGACGAGCCAGTGGGCAAAGGCGGCCTGCTCCTCGGGTATGCCATAGCCCCAATTGCCGCCCCAGTGTATCGAGGCCACCACCACGTCGCGCGGCTTTGCCGCTGACCTGACCTGTTCGCCGATCTGCTCGGCCGCTCGCCGCGACAACTCGGGGATAACATTGACGCCGGGCGCATCGGATCGAGCGGCCCAGCGGATGGGGACGCCCGCACTGGGGCAAGCAAATGCAAACACGACGATACGGGCCTTTGCATCCACCTCCAGGACGGCGGGGGCGGCTGCCGAGAGGCCGTCCCGGCCCGCGCCCACATAGCGGACATTGGCTTCATCGAGAACGCCGAATGTTTCAAGCAGGCCGGAGCATCCCCAGTCCAGAACGTGGTTGTTCGCCAGCACGCAGCAGTCGACGCCCGCCGCGGTGATGGCCGGGAAGTTGGCCGGGTCCATCTTGTAGTTGATGCCCTTCGGCTCCGGCCCGGTGCTGCGCGTCACCGCGGTCTCGAGATTGATGATGCGCACAGCGGGTCTGCGGGACTCGAGTTGGGCGAGAGCGTCTCCCCAGATGTAGTCAAAGCTCACCGGGCGTTCGATTGGGCCATTGGCGCGCTCGGCCAATTTCACGTAACCGCGGGCCGACTTCGCAAATGTCTCATAGATCTGAGGATCGGCGGGGTAGGGGAGCACCTGGTCGATCCCTCTTCCCGTCATCACATCGCCGGCGAGAAAAAGGGCAACCGTGTCGAGCGAGCGAACCCGTTGATCGGCGACTTCCATGACGATCGCTGATGGCCCGTGCCACCTCAGGCGGCCCGGCGCCCTTCGTTTCCGATCGTTCCAGCCTCTTTTTCCAAGGCCGATGCAGCCTCGCGCGCGACCAGCTTGCCGAGCCTCGCCAGGCGGCCGAACTCCTCCTGGTACTGCGATAGCGTCTTCCACAAATAATCGACGTAGACCTGCTGAAGTTCCTGCGGGCTAGCGCACGACGCCATTCGTTGCGGAACCGCCCAATCCTCTTTGAACCGCCGGCTCAGGAATGCCAGCCATTCGGCACCGAACTGAGCGGCGCTCTCGCACAGCTTTGCGTTGAACTCCGCCACGGCTGCGAGCGGGGCCTGCATGGTTGATAGCGCATTGACTTTGAACGGTAAGAGCAAATCGGTCGGCTCCCACTTCAGGGGGCCGTTGGGGAGCAGCTTAGGCATGATGTGCACCTCGTGTCTTGGCATTATTTGCAGCGAGCATTACTCCGGTCGCCTCGAGAGCTGCATGATCGAAATCAATTCGCCGGCCTCCGCGTGTGGCGATAAGCATGCGCTAAAATGGCGCCGGCCGTTTTCGGGTCGCCAAAGGCGAGAAAGCCCGGAACGGTGAAGCCGTCCCCCGTGCCGTAGGCAAGCGG
Organism: Hyphomicrobium sp.; assembly: GCA_035517115.1. Taxonomy (GTDB): domain Bacteria; phylum Pseudomonadota; class Alphaproteobacteria; order Rhizobiales; family Hyphomicrobiaceae; genus Hyphomicrobium_A. The sequence goes on along the minus strand of DATIZL010000160.1, from coordinate 1,559 downwards.
CTTGCCCTCCGGGGTCACAACCACGCCGCCTGCCGCCGTGACGATTGCGTGCCCGGCGGCGATGTCCCACTCGTGGACCGGGGCGAGCCGCGCGTAAAGGTCGGCGCGGCCTTCCGCAATCTGGCAGAACTTGAGCGAGGAGCCGCAGGCGATCTGGGCCTCGATGGGAAGACGGGCGAGCCATGCCGCCGTCCTTTCATCGAAGTGGGAGCGGCTCACCGTGGCAACGAGACCATGGGCCGGCTGGGGTCGCGTATGGATCGCAACCACCTCGCGCGCTTCCTCTGCCCGAGCCCCTGGGGGGAGACGCACTCGTTCAGCTCCGCGGCCAACAACTCCGCGCCAGACCGAACCGAGCGCTGGAGCAGCGATGACCCCAACCGCCGGAGTGCCGTCAATCACCAGCGCAATGTTGGCGGTGAACTCGTCGCGGCCGGCGAGGAATTCGCGCGTGCCGTCGAGAGGGTCGACGAGTGCAAAGCTCGCGGTGAGCGGGGCGAGGCTCGCAGGCCGCTCCGATTCCTCGGATACGATGGGCATGCCCGGCAGTAGGCGCGACAGGCGCTCGATGATCTCCCGGTTTGACGCCTCGTCGGCGGCGGTGACGGGGGAAAGATCGGGCTTGGTGCGCCTCATCATCGTCGCGGGATCGACCGCCAGGATCGCCGCGGCGGCGAGCGACGCGATCGTGGTCAGCTCATCCACAAGCTTGGAGCTGGTTAATGCCGTCCGGTCAAAACTGTGCACCACGACGCAAACTCGGAGGGTTAGCTCCCGGGATGCCTGGCAAAAGGCCGCTAGCTCGCCATTGATATGCGTCAACGCGCAGGGCTGCTGTTGTAGAGGACGAAAGGTTGGCTGCTGCTATCTCCACTTAGACCATCAATAGGAAAGCCAAGTCCCATGGCGGTTGAGACCCGACTTTGGAGCCCGCACGACGCTTTACCGCGAGCCCGACTGAGCGGCGATCTGCGGCTCTTCGCGCTGAGGGCGACCGCCGAGCTTGGGCAGGCCGTGGCGGATGCGGTGGGGCGGCCGCTGTCGGCGCACGAGGAGCGAGAGTTTGAGGACGGTGAGCATAAGACACGGCCGCTCGATCCCGTGCCCGGCGCCGACGTCTACGTCATTCAAAGCCTGCACGGCGGCCCGTCGGCGAGCACGAACGACAAGCTGTGCCGGCTGCTGTTCTTCATCGGAGCGCTGAAGGACGCTGGCGCCGCTCGCGTGACAGCCGTGGTCCCCTACCTGTGTTACGCGCGCAAAGATCGCCGCACCAAGCCCAATGACCCGGTGACCACCCGTTATATCGCCGCGATGTTCGAGGCTGTGGGCACGGATGCCATCGTGACGCTCGAGGTACACAATCCTGTGGCCTTCGAGAATGCCTTCCGCTGCCGCTCTATAGCTCTAACAGCAACGCCGCTGTTCGTTGACTACGCGAGGCGGTTGCGGGACGAAAACCTCTGCGTCGTCTCACCGGACACCGGCGGCGCCAAGCGGGCGGAGCTGTTCCGCGAGACGCTGGAGGTTGCCTGCGGCCGCCCAGTCGGGAAGGCCTT
>DATIZL010000159.1:0-18896 GCA_035517115.1 Hyphomicrobium sp. | reverse complement strand
GCGCAGCCGCCCGAGGTCCCGCGAACGACGAGAGCCCGGACTCAGAGCAGCCGGGTGGGACCACAAGGCCCGCTTGCGTATGTGTATCGCGCCCTCGGCCTGCATAGAACACCGCCGCGGGCGCCGAAAGGCTGCCGGCTTAATAATCGGATGGCGGCCGCTCGGCGCCCGCGCTCCCTTTGCTCTTTGACATCCCTCGGGCAGCGATGCCGCGAGATCGTGAAGCTGTGTCCACCCCCACGCGCTATACACCCCCCACCCCGGCCCTCCCCCTCAAGCGAGGGGGAGGGAGGGAAAACGGAAAGGGCGGTGCCGTCTTCACTTCTCCTCCCCCGTCTTGGCGAAGCCAAGCCAAGCCTTGGGGGAGGAAGACGTGCCGATGCGCAGCTTCGGCACGTCAGGTGGGGGACGATGGTTCCGTCCACTTCACCCGAACGCGCCCCAGTGATGCGAGATGCCGGTGCCGATCTCGCGCACGAACTCGTAGGCCTGCTCCATCGGCTCCAGGATCTCCGTCTCGATGCGCCCGTAGTCGTCGATGCCGTGCGGCCGGTAGGTCGCGGGCTCGGTAAACGCGGAGGCGTCCTGCGCGCCGAGGCTGCGGCGGGGAAAGGCCTGGCGCACGATCTCCACCACGGCCGGGATCTCGAGCCCGATCGCCCACTGGAAGATCTGGTCGTAGGTGACCTCGTTCGCCGGCGTGAAGCGCGGCAGCTGCGCGGCGAGGATGAAGATGCGCATGATGAGCGCGAGCCGGATCGCCTGCAGCAGGTCGAGCTCGAGGCGGTGATCGTCGGGGATCTTGCCGCCTTCGAGCCCGATGTCCTCCAGCAGCGAGTGCAGCTCGATGGCGTCGAGCCGCAGATGGTGCGCAAGCCCGTTGATGGCGCCGGCGCGGTCGTCCTGCAGGAGGCGGGCAGCGAGCGTCTTGAAGGCAGCCTCGTGCGCCGGCTCGCGGCCCCAGGAGGCGCGCAGGGCCCAGAAGCCCGCGTCGAACGCAATGGCGTTGGCGCCGACGGCGTTGAGGCTCGAGATCTGCTTCGCCCTCGCGATCATCTCGATCAGGAGGCGCAGCCTGGGCGAGCGCTTGGCGAGCTCCACGAAGCGGTCGCGCTCGGAGCCGACGGCGGCGCCGAGCCCCGCCACCACGTTCGCCACGTAGCCGAACTGCTGCAGGATCGCGTTGTTGGGGATCGCCCGCATGCGCGCAGGGTCGCCGCGGTCCGACGTATGCTCGCCCTGGCGTTTCACCGGGCGCGAGCCGCTCTTGAACAGGAGGTTTGACCCGAACGCGCCGAGCAGCGCGCGATAGCCCGGATGGGAGAACAGCGCCTGCTGGTAGGCGCGCAAGCGAAGCTGGAAATCGAGCGAGAGATTGACGTCGGTGTAGAACGGGTCCTCGCCCTCGCCGGGGTCTTTGCCGGAGCGGATGATAGTCGCGAGTGCGCGCGTCGCGAGCTCGCGGTTGCCGAAGAAGAGATACGCGTCGCCGCCCTGGAAGCTCGTCTCGTGCTTGACGGGCAGCCCGTGGCGGAAGAAGCGCCAGCGCGCTTCACCCGAGAAGACGTAGCGCAGGCGCCGGCGCAGCGGCCCCGGGTGCGCGCCGCGGCCCATGCTCTCGCCGTGGGTCGAGAAGATCAGCGTCTCGACGCCCTGGAGGGCCGCCTTTTGCACGACCTCGGCCAATCCGAAGTGCAGGCGCTCGTGCGCGAGCCCGGCCGCGATCTGGCCGATGAAGCGGCCGGCATCCGAGTAGCCCGTCTGTACGCACAGCCGCCCGCGCCCGCGCACGTAGTCGCGGTAGGCATCCTCCGCGAGCAGGCGCTCGATCAGGCGCGGGCCCGTCTCCAGCGCGGCCGGCGTCTCGAACAGGGGCGAGATGTCGACGATGTGGTCGACGCCGAACAGCTTGGCGAAGAAGAGCGCGATCAAAATCGTCGCCGGGCTCTCGCACTCGGCGATGAGGTAGCGGATCGGAGTGTCGCGGTCGACATGCTTGGCCATTTGCGCGGCGAGCGCGAACTGGCGGATGGCGGTCGCCGTCTCGAGGTCGAGGGTCTCGAAGTTGACGCTCGCCGGCTTCACGTTGCGCACCATCTCGACGATGCGCGCGAGCGCCTGGCGCTCGCCCAGGTCGCGCGTCCACGGCTCGTGCACGAAAGCGCGGAAGGCATTGTTGATCTGCACGGCGTTGACGCGCAGGTGGATGTGCGACATCGACAGGCCGTTGGCGCGCAACAGTCCCGAGATGCCGGCGATGGCGCGCTTTCCCTTCTGGTCGGGCGCCACCGCGATCAGCTGGTCGAACAGCGCGATCAGCGGCTCGGCAGAGACGAGGTTGTAGCCGTCGCCGCGCGTTATGGCGTTGGCGGCCTCGGCGAGCGTGAAGCCGCCGGGCCCGATCTGCTCGAGCGCGGCGATCTGCTCGTCGACGGCGGCGATCGCGAGGTCGAGCTTGCCGGTGAGCTGCCGCGACAGCCGCTGCACCTCGGCGCCGTTGCCGAGGGCGCCCTTCAAGCCCAGGAAGCGGTCGCGGATGTCGTTCAGCGCCGCTTGCTTCTCGCGCAGGCGGACGAGGAACGAGAACGTCCACTTGATGTCGGTACGCCCGTCGAGGTCATAGCCGACCCAGGAGGCGATGGTGGCGAGCCGCGGCGCGAGCTTGAAGGCCCGGTCGCCGTAGCGTTGGGTTGCGACCTCGTAGAAGCGGTTGATGAGCTCGACGTAGGCCTCGCGCAGGTGGCCGATCGCGACCTGCGCCGCCGTGTGCTCGTATTCCAGCGTGATGGGACTGTCCGGCCGGTGCGGCAGCCCGATCGGCGTGTCGGCGCCGTCATCGGAAACGGCGATCTCGACGATACGCTTGGAAAGCGCGGCCGACAGCCCGAAGGTGGGGTGCGCCGTCAAGACGATGCCCGTGCGCGCGCGCTCCCAGCGGGCCTTGAAGGCGTCGAAGTCGGCGTCCTTGGCCGTCTGCTCGACGTAGTCGGAGAAACCCTTAAGCGTGGTCTCGCTGTCGACGAAGCCATCGCGCGCGCGCAACTCACGCGCACGCTCGACGCAGGCGCGGTCCATGAGTCGGCCGGCGAGCGCCTTGATATCGGCGAAGGTTATCTCGCCGGCCTCGAGCCGGCGCGAGAGGCCGAAGGCGACGTTGACGATGGGATTGAGCGCGGGCGTGTCGGGGATCTGCCGGCGCAGCGCGCGCAATTCCTCGCGCAGCTTGAACTCGTCGAGCTTAAAGTGCGCGGGCTTCCTCACTTCGTCCTGCATACGTCCTCCTCCCACGCATAGCCGCCGCGGCTGCGCAGCATTCGGGAACGTCAGGGCGGGGCCCGCCCGGGTGGAGCGGGCCCCGGAACTTGAACGCCGCCTAAGCGACCTTCTTCAGCTGCGACAGGACCTTCGCCACCGTGGCGCCCATCTCTGATGGGGTGGGCGCGATGGTAACGCCGCAGGCCTTAAGGATCTCGACCTTCTCCGGCGCGGACTCTCCGAACGCCGAGATGATCGCCCCTGCGTGGCCCATCTTGCGGCCCTTGGGAGCCGAGAGGCCGGCGATGTAGGCGACGACCGGCTTCTTCATGTGGTCGCGTACGAAAGCTCCGCCCTCGGCCTCCTGCGGACCACCGATCTCGCCGATCATCAGAACCGCATCCGTCTCCGGATCCTTCTCGAAGTGCTCGAGCACGTCACGGAACGAGCTGCCGTTGATGGGGTCGCCGCCGATGCCGACGCTGGTCGACACGCCGACGCCGAGCGCCTTCAACTGCGAGGCCGCCTCGTACCCCAGCGTGCCGGAGCGGCCGACGATGCCGACACGGCCGGGCAGATAGATGTGGCCCGGCATGATGCCGAGCATAGCCTTGCCCGGGCTGATGGTGCCGGCGCAGTTTGGCCCCGTCAGCACCATGCGGTTCTCTTTCTTGTAGCGGCGCATGTAGCGCTTCACCCGGATCATGTCCTGCGCGGGAATGCCGTCCGTGATGCACACGCAGTATTTGATGCCGCCGTCAGCCGCTTCCATGATCGCATCGGCCGCGAATGGAGGCGGCACGAACACGATCGAGGCTTGCGCGCCGGTCTCCTCCACCGCGCCCTTGATGGTGTTGAACACCGGACGCCCGAGGTGGGTGGTGCCGCCCTTGCCTGGTGTCACGCCGCCGACCACGTTGGTACCATAGTCGATCATCTCTTGAGCGTGGAAGGTGCCGATGCGCCCTGTGAAGCCCTGGATCAGAACGGGCGTATTCTCGTTGATGAAGATAGCCATTCTAGCAAGTCTCCCTAGTGCGCGGCGCTTTTGGCGGCGGCGACGGCCTTCTGGGCCGCTTCTGCAAGCGTTTCTGCGGTGATGACGGCAAGCCCACTCTCGTTCAAGATGCGGCGGCCTTCCTCGACGTTGGTGCCGGCGAGGCGCACGACCACGGGCATCTTGATGTGGAGCTCGTTCACGGCATCGACGACGCCCTTCGCGACCCAGTCGCAGCGGTTGATGCCGGCGAACACGTTCAAGAGCAGGGCCTTCACCTTCTTGTCCTTCAAGACCGCCTTGAAGGACTTGGCGACGCGCTCGGGCGAGGCGCCGCCGCCGATGTCGAGGAAGTTCGCAGGCTCACCGCCGGCGAGCTTGATCATGTCGAGCGTCGCCATGGCCAGGCCCGCGCCGTTGACGACGCAGCCGATGTCACCGTCGAGGCCGACGTAGGCGAGGCCGCGGTCGGATGCATAGGTCTCGCGCGGGTCCTCCTGGCTCTTGTCGCGCAGCTCCGCGATGTGCGGGCGGCGGAACAGCGCGTTATCGTCGAACGACATCTTGGCGTCGAGCGCGACGAGGTTCTTGTCCTTGGTGATGACCAGGGGATTGATCTCCACCATGGTCGCGTCGAGGTCGCGGAAGGCGCGATAGCAGCCCATGATGGTGGGCACGAGCTTGTTGATGATCTCGGGATCGACGCCCAAGCCGTAAGCCACCTCGCGCGCCTGGAACTGCTGCATGCCGACCGCAGGGTCGACAACGACGCGGATGATGGTGTCGGGCTGCGTTGCCGAGATCTCCTCGATCTCCATGCCGCCCGCCGCCGAGGCGACGACGACAATGCGCTCAGAGGCTCGGTCCATGACGAACGCCAGGTAGATCTCCTTGGCGATGTCGGTCGCCTCCTCGATGTAGAGGCGCGAGACGAGCTTGCCGGACGGACCGGTCTGGATCGTCGCGAGCTTCTTGCCGAGGAGGGCCTCGGCCGCCTGCTCGATCTCGCGGTCGCTGGAGCAGACCTTGATGCCGCCGGCCTTGCCGCGCGCACCGGAGTGGATCTGCGCCTTCACGACCCACCTGCTGCCGCCGATCTCGGTCGCGCGGTAGGTCGCCTGCTCGGGGCTGTAGGCGAGGCCGCCGCGCGGGATCGGAACGCCGAACCGGTGCAGCAGCTCCTTCGCCTGGTATTCGTGGATGTCCATTTCTTCGTGCTCCCTAGACTTGAACGGGTTGTGCTTCAGGCGGCCTTGCGGGCGGCTTCTGCTGCCTTGATGGCGTCGGCGACGATGATCACGTTGCGTGCCATGCGCTCGGAGGCGGCATCGATCATTTTGCCGTCGAGCGAGGCGGCGCCCTTGCCCTGGGCCTCGGCCTCCTTCAGCGCGGCGATGATCTTCTGGGCGCGCTCGACCTCCTTTGGCGGTGGCGAGAAGACCTCGTTGGCGAGCTCGATCTGCGAGGGATGGATCGCCCACTTGCCCTCGATGCCGAGCGCAGCGGCCCGGCGCGCGCCGGCCTTGTAGCCATCGGGGTCAGAGAAGTCGCCGAACGGCCCGTCGATCGGTCGCAGGCCATAGGCGCGGCAGGCGACCGTCATGCGGGACAGCGCGAAATGCCACTGGTCGCCGGGGTAGTCGGGGTTCAAGCCGCCGATGACGACGGTGCGCGCGCGGTTGGAGGCAGAATAGTCGGCAACGCCAAAGTGCAGCGCCTCGAGCCGGTGGCCGTGCGTGACGTTATAGGCGGCGATCGGCTCCACATTGGCCATGCCGAGCGCGGTCTCGATCAGCGCCTCGAGCATAACCTTGTTCTTGAGGCCCTTCGCCGCCTCGACCTGAGAACAAATCGCCTCGACCGTATAGAGGTCCGCCGGCACGCCGACCTTGGGCACGAGAATGGTGTCGAGCTTGGAGCCGGCCTGCTCCATGATGTCGACGACGTCGCGGTACATGTAGTGGGTGTCGAGGCCGTTGATGCGCACCGACACGGTCTTGCCGGCGCCCCTCCAGTCGAGGTCGTTTAGCGCCTGAATGATATTCTTGCGCGCCTGCTCCTTGTCGGGCGGCGCCACCGCGTCCTCGCAATCGAGGAAGATGTAGTCGGCCGCGCTCTTGATGGCCTTCTCGATCATAGTCGGGTTCGAGCCCGGCACGGCAAGCTCTGAGCGCTGCAGGCGGGCCTTGCGCAGGGGGTGGAGTGTGTAGCTCATTGTCGGCGTTCCTCTCGGCGGCGTTCTTGTTTGGTTGGTGACTTGGCCGGCTGCAGGCGAGGGTATCAGGCCCGCCCCGCCGTCGCGTGGAAAAAGGGCGGCGCCGATCAGCACCGCCCATCAACTTCAGCTCGCGAGTTTCAGCTTCGGCTCCGGCCGGCTCGTTGCGGAGGCTTTGGTGGTGGAGCGGAAGTACTCCGCCGCCGCGCCGCTGCCCGAGCCAGGGACGACGTTGACGCCGCAATCGCGCAGAGCCATCTCGGCCCCGAACAGAACGCCGCCGATCATGATCTCATCCAGCGCGCCGAGGTGACCGATGCGGAACACCTTTCCCGCAACCTTGTTGAGGCCCACGCCGAGCGAGAGATTGTAGCGGTAGAAGGCCGTCTTTACGACCTGCGCACTGTCGACGCCTTCCGGGACGAGGATCGCGGACACGGTGTCGGAATGCCACTTGGGCTCCTTGGCGCAGAGCTTGAGACCCCAGGCGCCCACCGCTTTGCGCACGCCCTCGGCCAGCCGGTGGTGGCGGGCAAACACGTTGTCGAGGCCTTCACCCAACAAGAGGTCGAGGGAGGCGCGCAGGCCACGCAGCAGCTGCGTGGCCGGCGTATAGGGGAAGTAGCCCTGGTCGTTCGCCTTGATCATGTCCTCGAACGAGAAGTAGCAGCGCTGCATCTTCGAGGACTTGTGCGCCTCGAGCGCCTTGTTGCTGACCGCGAGGATGCCGAGCCCCGTCGGCAGCATGAAGCCCTTCTGCGAGCCAGAGACGCAGCAGTCGACGCCCCACTGGTCCATGCGGAAGTCGATGCAGCCGACGGAGCTTACGCCGTCGACGAACAGAAGCGCGGGGTGCTTGGCGTCGTTCAGCGCCTTGCGCAACGCGGCGACGTTGCTGGTCACGCCGGTCGCGGTCTCGTTGTGGGTGGCGAAGACGGCCTTGATCTGGTGGTTCTTATCGGCGGCGAGCGCCTCGGCGTACTTCTCGACCGGGACGCCGGTGCCCCACTCCTCGTCGAACACGGTCACGTCGAGGCCGAGCCGCTGGGCCATATCGACCCACAGGAGCGAGAACTGGCCGAAGCGGCTCATCAGAACCTTGTCGCCGCGATTGAGCGTGTTGGAGATGGCGGCTTCCCAGGCGCCGGTGCCGGACGAGGGATAGAGAAAGACGCGGCCGTTGGTGAGCTTGAACGCCCTCTTGACGTCCTCGAACAGCGGGAGCGTGAACTTCGGGAACTCGGGCGAGCGCATGTCTTCCATGCGAATGTCCATCGCCGAGCGGACGGCCTCGGGAATGTTGGTCGGTCCGGGAATGAAGAGATGCGTCGTAACGAGCATTGTTGCGTTTCCTCCGATAGCCGTCTGGTCTTTTGTTTGTACCGTCCGCGAGCGGCTGCAATTTTCCCGCGCCAAGCCCGCCGAAAGCAGCGGTCTCATTCACCGGTTGGATGACAGCCGTTTCGGAGAGCAGCATCTATATCTGCCCGGGTCCGTGCAACACCCCATCGGGCAGCTACAGGACGCCGTAGGGTAGCGGGCCCGCTACACCCCCGGGTAGGCGTTCCCACCCGGCAGGCGAGTCGCGATTTCGAAGCGATGACCTTGATGTGCCGCCAACCGCCGAGACTTTAGCGGCTCCGGGCCCTTGCGCCAACACACCATGCTGCAGCGCAATCGAGAAAGCGCGGCAGGATCAACGCGCGTCCATGGTGGCCGACATGTAGAGGGCCACCGCCATCGCGCGATTGCTGACGCCGAGTTTGTCGTAGAGATTCTTGAGGTGATACTTGACCGTGTTGCGCGAGATGCCCGTGCGCGAGGCGATCTGCAGATTGGTCCAGCCGTTGGCGAGCGCCACCAGCAACTCGCGCTCTCGCGCCGTGAGCTCGCCCAGCGGGTCGCTCGTCAGCGTTTGCAGATCGATGTAGGGCAGCGACATGCGCCCGCGCGCGACCGAGGCGATCGCCTCGACGAGGACGCCGGGCTCATCGCTCTTGGAGATGAACCCCCACGCGCCGAGACGCACCGCCTGGCGCAGCACGTCCTTGCCCGGCTCGCCGGTATAGACGATGACGCGCGTCGTGCCGTGGCGGCGCTTCAGCGTGCTCAACACCTCCGCGCCCGTCATGTCCGGCAGCGACCAGCCGATGATGGCGATGTCGGCTGGGTTCTCCTCGAGGAAGAGGAGGAATGCGGCCCCCGTCGGCAGTGTTCCCACGACCTCGAAGCGGCCATCGCCGGTGATGAAGTCCTTCAAGCCCGCGCGCACGACAGGGTTCTTGTCCGCGATCACCACCTTCGGGCGCGCGCCATCGGCTTGGGTCAACGGGGACGGGTCTGCCATGATTAATTCGTAGCGCTGAACGCTGAACTTTAGGTGATTAAACGCGAGTTGCCGCTTCAGCCGGCGCCCTTAAACGCTCTTTTTTAACACTTCGCCGCGGGCGGGCGCGGGCACGGCATTGGAGCAAGAGCGGTGCTCGACCTCAATGGTGGCATGCGTGATGCCATAGACGAGCTTGAGCCGCGCTTTGATGGCGGCGGCGATCTCCTCGGGCGGGGAGGCCTGCGAGATGCGCGCGTGCAGCGTCATCAGCGGGCGCTCCTCGTTGAGGCACCAGGCGTGAATGTCGTGGATCGACTGGACTTCGGGAATCGAGGCCTCGAGGTCCTTCTGCACCTCGCGCACGTCGAGCCCGCTCGGCGCGCCTTCGAGCAGGATATGGCCGGCATCCTTGGTGATCAGCCAAGCGCTGCGCAAGATGAGCAGCGTTATGAGGATCGAGAGCAAGGGATCGATCGCGGTCCAGCCGGTCCACAGGATGACGAGGGCGGCGAGGATGGCGGCAACGGAGCCGAGCAGATCGCTCATCACGTGCAACAGCGCCGCGCGGACGTTGAGATTGGCGCCGCCGCCGGTGCGCAGGATGAGGAGGGTGCCTAAGTTCACCAGAAGTCCGAGCGTCGCGATGGCGAGCATAGTGCCGCCCAGTACCTCGACCGGCATGAAGATGCGGCTCACCGCCTCCCAGGCGATGGCAGCGGAAATGAAGAAGAGTGCAAGGCCGTTGGCGAACGCCGCCAGCACCTCGAAGCGCTGAAACCCGTAGGTGCGCTTCCAATCCGCCGGCCGCGCCGCCATGCGCACGGCAAGCCATGCCAGCGCGAGGGCCGCAGAGTCGGTGAGCATGTGGCCCGCATCGGCGAGCAGCGCCAACGAGCCCGCGTAGATGCCGCCGATCGCCTCGGCGAGCATCGTCCCGGCCGTGAGCAGGCCGGCCCAGAACAAGCGGCGCGCGTTCAAATTGCCGGTGCCGTGAGTGTGGCTGTGGTCGTGGCCCATGTCGTCTCGCGAGAGGCTGCACCCTTCCAGTATCGCACGAGGCCGTGACATGCCAGAGGCGAGGCACGCCAGCTCGATCGTCAAACGGCCTTGCGACCGTTGGTCCGGTCCCTGCGCCGTTAAGGGGCATTGCGAGCGCGATGTTGCCTTGCCCCCGGGGCTCCCGTAAATGACATTTGCGGCTAAAGCCCTGCGTCCTTCGAGTTGGCGTCGTCCCTCTAGGTGCTCAGGCGACGGGTGGGACGTTCGAGAGCATGATCGCAGACGCGGAAACCCTTTGGGGTCTCGACCAAATAGCGGACACGCTCGGGTTCGGCGTGTTCGGGCTCTCGGTCCTCCGCATCATCGGCGTCGACATCGTGCTCGCTGGCGACAATGCGGTTGTCATCGCGCTTGCGTGCCGCACGCTGCCGCCCCGTCAGCGCCTCGCCGGCGTCGTGCTCGGCACCGCCGCCGCGGTTGTGATGCGCATCGTCTTCACCATAGCCGTGAGCTCGTTGCTCGGCGTACCGCTGCTGGCCCTGGCCGGCGGCCTCATCCTGTTTTGGATCGCCATCAAGCTTCTGCTGGCTGAGGAGCAGACGGGGGAGGACGTGGATAGCGGCGCCACCCTCTGGGACGCGGTCAAGACCATCGCCATAGCCGACGCCATCATGAGCCTCGACAATGTGCTCGCGATCGCGGGAGCCTCGGGCGGCGATTGGACGCTCATCGTCATCGGCCTCCTAGTTAGCATTCCGCTCGTCGTCGGGGGGTCGACGCTGATCATGGCCATGCTGCACAAGTTCCCTGTCCTGGTCTGGGGCGGCGCCGCGCTATTGGGCTGGATCGCCGCCGAGCTAATCGTCGGTGAGCAGCTGTTGCAGCCGGCAGTTGCCGAGATCACTCAAGGACTCGGCGTGAGCCTGCATGCGTTCGAACGCTGCAGCGCGGCGCTCGGCGCCCTGCTCGTCGTTGCCGTTGGCGCACTCATACAGCGGGCGCGTGCGAGCCCCGGCTGACGTCCCTTTAGGGTGCAGTGCGGCATCGCGTCTGCCGCCAAGTCGAGGCTTGGCGGGCGCCATTTGAACCGTCAATATCGGCATCGGCACTTTCAATCGGCGCGGGCGAGGGATGCCTCCAGCCGGCGCCGCCCAAGAAACAAAAGCGCTTTGGGAGGAACGAGACCCGTGACCGTCAAGTCCGATATCGAAATTGCGCGCGCGGCGAAGATGAAGCCGGTCGCGGAGGTGGCCGCCAATGTCGGCATTCCTGCCGATGCGCTCGTTCCCTACGGCACCACCAAGGCCAAGATCACCTTCGACTACATCAATTCCTTAAAGGACAGGCGTGACGGCAAGCTCATCCTTGTCACCGCTCTTACGCCTACGCCGGCAGGCGAGGGCAAGACGACGACGACGGTCGGTCTCGGCGACGCTCTCAACCGCATCGGCAAGAAGGCGATGATGTGCCTGCGCGAGCCCTCGCTCGGACCCTGCTTCGGCGTGAAGGGCGGTGCGGCCGGCGGCGGCTATGCCCAGGTCGTGCCGATGGAGGACATCAACCTGCACTTCACCGGCGACTTCCACGCCATCACGTCGGCGCACAACCTGCTGTCCGCCATGCTGGACAATCACATCTACTGGGGCAACTCGCTGGGACTCGACACGCGCCGCGTGGCGTGGCGGCGCGTGCTCGACATGAACGACCGCGCGCTGCGCGAGATCATCAACTCGCTGGGTGGCGTCTCCAACGGCTTCCCGCGCCAGGACGGTTTCGACATCACGGTCGCCTCCGAGGTCATGGCCATCCTGTGTCTGGCCTTAGACTTGCGCGACCTCGAGCGGCGCCTCGGCAATATCATCATCGGCTATACGCGCGACAAGACGCCCGTACGTGCGCGCGAGCTCAAGGCCGACGGCGCTATGACCGTGCTCCTCAAAGACGCGTTGATGCCGAATCTCGTGCAGACGCTCGAGAACAACCCGGTGTTCATCCACGGCGGTCCGTTCGCCAATATCGCGCACGGCTGCAACTCGGTGCTGGCGACCAAGACGGCCTTGAAGCTCGCCGACTACGTGGTGACGGAGGCGGGCTTCGGGGCCGACCTCGGCGCCGAGAAGTTCTTCGACATCAAGTGCCGCAAGGCCGCACTATCGCCGAACGCCGTCGTCGTGGTGGCAACCGTGCGCGCCTTGAAGATGCACGGCGGCGTCTCCAAGGAGAACCTGAAGAACGAGAACGTGATGGCGGTGAACAAGGGCTGCGAGAACCTGAAGCGGCACCTCGAGAACATCGCCAAATTCGGCGTTCCCGCCACGGTCGCGGTCAATCGCTTCGTCACCGACACCGAGGCGGAAATGCAAGAGGTGATGAAGGCGGCCGAGAGCATGGGCGCCAAGGCGTTCGTGTGCACGCACTGGGCCGACGGCAGCGCCGGCGCGGAGGCGCTTGCCCGCCACATCGTGGACCTCGCCGACAACGGTAAGGCCGCGTTCAAAACGCTCTACCCGGACGACATGCCGTTGCGCGAGAAGGTGCGCACCATCGCCACCGAGATCTACCGGGCATCCGATATCGCCTGCGATGCCTCCGTCGAGACCGCGTTCAAGGATCTCGAGGCGGGCGGCTTCGGCAAGCTACCGGTTTGCATGGCCAAGACCCAGTACTCGTTCTCGACCGACCCCAACAAGCGCGGCGCGCCCACCGGCCACACGGTGCCGGTGCGCGAGCTTCGCCTCTCCGCGGGCGCGGAGTTCGTGGTCGCCATCACGGGCGAGATCATGACCATGCCGGGTCTGCCACGCGTGCCGGCGGCGGAGGCGATCCGCATCAATGCGCAAGGGCAGGTGGAAGGCCTCTTCTGAGCCTAGCCGGGGCCGCCGAGTGCTGCCGTTTCATCGGGCAACTGCCTGTGCTTAAGGCAGGCCATTTGGCTCGAATTGGTGTTATTTGTTGCAATGCGCCAGCCGGTGCGCATTGGCCCGGCACTTGCGGTGAAATTGCGTGAGAAGCGGGCGCGAACTGCGGGTCTAATGCGAGGCATGATTGCACGCGGCATTTGATGAAATGAACGGCTCCGGCGATGGCGTGCGCATGCCCTATCAGGCCGTCGCCGAATGGCTCGGTACGCAGAAGCTCGACGACCTCAAGCGGAAGCTTTCGGAGGCTGAGACTCTCTTCCGCCGCACAGGCATCACCTTCGCCGTCTACGGCAGCCAGGACGCATCCGAGCGCCTCATCCCCTTCGACATCATCCCGCGCATCCTCTCGGCGCAGGAATGGCGGCGCTTGACCGGCGGCATCGAGCAGCGCGTGCGCGCACTCAACGCCTTCATGTACGACATCTATCACCGCCAGGAGATCATCAAGGCGGGACGGCTGCCCGAGGAGCTCGTCATCTCTAACAGCGCCTTCGTGCCGGAGATGATCGGCGCCGAGCCGCCGCTCGGCATCTACAGCCACATCATCGGCATCGACATTGTGCGCACGAGCGAGAACGATTTCTTCGTGCTGGAGGACAACACACGCACCCCCTCGGGCGTCTCCTACATGCTCGAGAACCGGGAAACGATGATGCACATGTTCCCGGACCTGTTCGCCAAGAACCGCGTCGCACCGGTCGAGAACTATCCCGAGTATCTGTTGAAGACGCTGGAAAGCGTCGCGCCCAAGAACCTCGATCACGATCCGACCATCGCGCTGTTGACCCCGGGGCAGTACAACAGCGCCTATTTCGAGCATTCGTTCCTCGCCGACCAGATGGGCGTAGAGCTCGTCGAGGGCCACGATCTCACGATCGTCGATGGCGCTTTGAAGATGAAGACAACGCAGGGGCTGCGTCAGGTCGACGTGCTCTACCGGCGCATCGACGACGACTTCCTCGACCCGCTCGTGTTCCGCTCCGATTCGGTGCTCGGCGTGCCGGGGCTGTTCGATCTCTATCGCGCGGGACGCGTGACCATCGTCAACGCGCCGGGTGCCGGCATCGCCGACGACAAGGCGATCTACAGCTACATCCCCGAGATCATCAAATTCTACACCGGCCAGGCGCCGATCCTGCAGAACGTGCCGACCTACAACTGCCGCAACAAAAAGGAGCTCGCCCACGTGCTCGAAAACTTGTCGACCCTCGTCGTCAAGGAGGTGCACGGCTCGGGCGGCTACGGAATGCTCATCGGGCCCACGGCCTCCAAGGAGGAGATCGCGTCCTTCCGTTTGAAGCTCGAGGCGCACCCTGACAATTACATTGCCCAGCCGACGCTCGCGCTGTCGACCTGTCCGACGCTCGTCGAGGCGGGCGTCGCGCCACGCCATCTCGATCTGCGCCCGTTCGTGCTTTATGGCGACCGCGTGCGGCTCGCTCCGGGCGGCCTCACGCGGGTTGCGTTGAAGGCGGGCTCGCTCGTCGTCAACTCGAGCCAGGGCGGGGGCACCAAGGACACCTGGGTCCTGCAGGACTGAACGTTAGGGAAGAACGCCAAGGAACGGCGAGCGCCGGGACACTGCATGCTGGGACGGACGGCCAACGACCTCTATTGGCTTGCGCGCTACGTGGAGCGGGCCGAGAACATGGCGCGGCTCATCGAGGTCGGCTACCGCATCGCGCTCTTACCGCGCGATGGTGCCGGGTATCACGACGAGGAGTGGCGCTCCACGCTTGCCAGCGCCGGTTGTGCGCAGGGCTACTTCGCCAAGAACGACACCCTCAACACGCGTGACGTCATCAACTACCTCCTGTTTGACTGCAACAACGACTCCAGCGTGAAGTCGTGCCTTTCGGCGGCCCGCCGCAACGGCCGCGCGCAGCGCACCTCGCTCACCCGCGACATGTGGGAGAGCCTCAACAGCGCCTGGATCGAGTTCGGCAACATCAAACCCGCCGAGGTCACCGCGAGCGAGCTTCCGCGCATCCTCGACTGGGTGCGCTCGCGCTCGGCGCTCTACCGCGGCGCGCTTTTAAACACCATCCTGCGCAACGACACCTTCTTCTTCAGCCAGCTCGGCACGTTCCTCGAGCGCGCCGACAACACGGCGCGCATCCTCGACGTGAAGTACTACGTGCTGTTGCCCGAGCTCGCGATGGTCGGCGGCGGCGTCGACAACGTGCAATGGGGCGCCATATTGCGCTCGGTCTCCGCGCACCGCAGCTACCGCTGGGTCTATAAGGAGAACTACAAGCCCTGGCGCATCGCCGAATACCTGATCTTGAACCAAGCGATGCCGCGGTCGTTGCGCTCGTGCTATGAGGAGATTGCAGTGGCGCTCGATCAGCTCGCGCATCTCTACGGCGAGAAGTTCCTCTGCCACGCGACCGCGCACGCGACGCAGGGTACGCTCGCCAACGGCGACATCGACCGGATCTTCCAGTCCGGGCTGCACGAGTTCCTCGAGGACTTCATTTCTAGCAACAACCGGCTCGGAAGTGAGATCGCCGAGGCCTACCATTTCAACGCCTGAGAAGGTGAGGCGCCCGTGCTCGTCTCGATCTCCCATGTGACGCGGTACACGCTGGCGGCCCCGGCCCTCTACAGCATTCAAAGCCTGCGGCTGACGCCGCCATCCTTCGACGGGCAGAAGGTCGCAAGCTGGGGCATAGAGATGCCCCACATCGAGGGCGCGGTACTGTTCCGCGACTGCTTCGGTAACATGGCGGACCTCGTTGCGATTGCCGAGCCGCACAGCGCCGTCACCATAACCGCACGCGGGATCGTCGAGACCCAGGACCGCGCCGGCTCGGTCCGCGGATTGCTCGAGACAACTCCCGTGCGCGTGTTCAAGCGCGAGACGCCGAAGACGGCGCCCGACGAGGGCATTCGTGCGCTCGCCGCCGGCATCGGGGGGAGGGACACGCTCGAACGCATGCACCGGCTGATGACGGCTGTGCATGAAAGCGTCGAGTACATCGTGGGCGTCACCCACGCCCACACCTCCGCCGCCGAAGCCCTGCGCGAGGGCCGCGGGGTATGCCAGGACCACGCCCACATCTTCATCTCGGCGGCGCGGGCAATGGGCATCCCCGCGCGTTACGTTAACGGCTATTTCGTCACCGGGCGTGCCGAGCCGGCAGAGGCGCACCACGCCTGGGCGGAAGCGTGGGTCGAAGGACTGGGCTGGCTCGGGTTCGACGCCGCCAACGGCCTCTGCCCCACCGATCGCTACATCCGCCTCGCCTGCGGGCTTGACTCGAGCTCGGCGGCGCCCATTCGCGGCACCCGCCGCGGCGGCGTCGAAGAGGTGCTTGACGTCGTCGTCGAAGTCCAGCAGCAAAGCGCCCAGCAGTAGCCGCCGACCGGCGGCCGGAAGCCATCAAGGGGCAGGCGATGACCTATTGCGTCGCGTTGCGACTAAACCGCGGCCTCGTGTTCGCCGCCGACACGCGCACGAATGCCGGCGTCGACAACATCGCCCAGTTCCGCAAGATCCACTACTGGTGCGAGCGCGGCGACCGCGTGATCGTGCTCCTCGCAGCCGGGAACCTCTCGTTGACGCAATCCGTGGTGAGCCTCTTGAACGAGCAGCTCATCGATCCCGATCCCGAGAAGCCTAATCTGCTCAACGTGCAGTCCATGTACCGCGCCGCGCGGCTCGTGGGCGACGCGGTGCGTGCGGTGCGTGCGTTCGACGGCCCGGCGCTCGATCTCGCCAAGACCTCGTTTGCCGGCTCGTTTATCCTCGGCGGCCAGATCAAGACCGAGCACCCGCGCCTGTTCCAGATCTATCCCGAAGGCAACTTCATCGAGGCGACCGACGACACGCCCTATTTCCAGATCGGCGAGCACAAATACGGCAAGCCGATCCTCGACCGCGTGGCGCAGCCGACGATGCGGCTGGGAGAGGCAGCAAAGCTCATTCTGTTGTCGTTCGATTCCACGTTGCGGTCGAACCTCTCGGTCGGCATGCCGATCGACATTCTCGTCTACGAGCGCGATAGCCTCGACCTGCGGCGCGAGAAGCGCATCGATAAGGATAACGAGTATTTCAAGAAGCTGTCGAACTCGTGGTCCGAGGCGCTGCGGGCCGCGTTCACCAAGATTGACGAGTTCGACGTGTGAAGGGTCGCGCCGGCGCCTTAGCGGTGCGATTAAGCCGCAATTGCCAGCCGCCGATCGCCTGCGGTAGGCGTGCTGCCACAGTTGGTCGCGTCTCGCGAGCCTGCCGCACGGGGAGAAGGCCTTGAACATCTGCATGATCGGCGCCGGCTACGTCGGGCTCGTCTCCGCGGCCTGCTTCTCCGAATTCGGCTGGACGGTGACGTGCGTCGACAAGGACGCTGCCCGTCTCGCCGAGCTCAAGGCCGGCAAGTCGCCCATCTACGAGCCGGGCCTCGACGATCTGCTCGCCCGCAA
This sequence comes from Hyphomicrobium sp., assembly GCA_035517115.1. Taxonomy (GTDB): domain Bacteria; phylum Pseudomonadota; class Alphaproteobacteria; order Rhizobiales; family Hyphomicrobiaceae; genus Hyphomicrobium_A. The sequence continues at coordinate 1,755 of DATIZL010000159.1, read as the reverse complement.
CATGAAGGCGAAGCGGCTCGTGTTCACCGACGATCTCGCGCGTGCGGTCAAAGGCGCCGACATCGTGTTTCTCGCGGTCGGCACGCCCATGCGCCGCGGCGACGGCCACGCCGACCTCTCCTACGTCTACGGCGCGGTCGAGGAGCTTGCTCCGCACCTCGACCACTTCACCGTCATCGTGACGAAGTCGACGGTGCCGGTAGGAACGAGCCGCGAGATCGAGCGCCGCTTGCGCAAGCTATGGCCCGATGGCGACTTCGCCGTCTGCTCCAACCCGGAGTTCCTGCGCGAGGGCTCGGCGATCCAGGACTTCATGCATCCCGACCGCGTGCTCGTCGGCTGCGATGACGAGCATGCGCGCGAGCTGATGGGGCGTCTTTACAAGCCGCTGGCGCTGCGCAACGCGCCAGTGATGTTCGTCGGCCGCGAGTCGGCCGAGCTCGCGAAATATGCGGCCAATGCCTTCCTCGCCTTGAAGATCAGCTTCATCAACGAGGTCGCCGATCTGTGCGAGGGCCTCGGCGCCGACGTGCAGGAGGTCGCCTCCGCCATCGGCAAGGACCGCCGCATCGGCGACAAGTTCCTGCACCCGGGGCCCGGCTACGGCGGCTCCTGCTTCCCCAAGGACGTGTCCGCGCTCATCCGCACGGCACGCGAGGCCAAGTCGCCGGTGTCCATCATTGAGCAGGTGCAGCGCGTCAACGACGAGCGCAAGATCGCCATGGCGAGCCGCATCGAGCACGCCGCCGGCGGCTCCGTCCGCGACAAGACGGTCGCCATCCTCGGCGTCACCTTCAAGCCGAACACCGACGACATGCGCGATGCCCCGAGCCTGCTCATCGTGCCCATGCTGCAGGAGCGCGGGGCGACTATGCGCGCCTTCGATCCACAGGGGAAGAAGCACGGCGAGGCGTTGCTGCCGGGCGTCGTCTGGTGCGAGAGCGCGCTCGAGGCCGCAAATGGTGCCGACATCCTCGTCGTCGTGACGGAATGGAACGAGTTCCGCGCGCTCGACTTGAAGCAGGCGAGAAAGACGATGCGCGGGGACGTGCTCGTCGACCTGCGCAACGTCTTCCCGGCGGCTCTCGCGAGAGAAGCCGGTTTCCGTTACCTCGGCGTCGGCCGGGCCGAGGCGCCTTAAGACTGGGGTTGCCGTTCTCGCGTTCGGCAAGGTTAAGAACCGGCCTGGTAGAGGACGCCCGAGAGCTTTTTGAGTTGTGCAGCACAACTCAAATCCGCTCCCCGTCAGCAAAAAAGCGCGCCCACTCTCGCGCTGGGGCCAACATTTGGCATACAAAAGCAGGAACAGAGCCGCGGAGCCGCGCGGCCGATAAGAGAGCCATGGGAGGCGCTCAAGGGATGGACCAGCAGCAGTCGCTTGCCGGCTATTTCGCCGGCTGGGCCGGCGGGAGGTCGGCTCGGCTGGCGGTGGCGGCCGTCGTCGGCGCGCTGGCAGAGGCATGCCTGGCGATTGCCGACGTCCTGAGCCGTGGGGCGCTGGCCGGGCAGCTTGGCCGCGCGACGGGGAAGCGCGGCGAGGTCGACGAGCAGAAGGAGATCGACGTTCTAGCCAACGACCGCATCGTGGCGGCGCTGCGCTCAGCGCCGGCGGCCTCGGTCGCCTCCGAGGAGATGGAGGGCCCGCTCCTGCTCAATGCGAAGGCGCCCCTGCTCGTTGCCATCGACCCCCTCGACGGCTCCTCCAACGCCGACGCGAACGCCTCCATCGGGACGGTGTTCACCGTGCTGCCGGCG
>DATIZL010000158.1:0-15653 GCA_035517115.1 Hyphomicrobium sp. | reverse complement strand
CGGCGAGCGTGAAGCCAACGCGCATGTCCTCGCGCTTGACGATGGGTGCCTCGTGCCAGGCGCCCCGCGAATAGAACCGCGTCCTCTCCCCCTCCCCCCTTGTGGGGGAGGGTCGGGGTGGGGGGGATCGCAGAACATCCGACGATTGGATTCCCCCCACCCCCAACCCCTCCCCGCCAGGGGGAGGGGAATCACCGCGACCCGCGGCATCGCCGCCCCCGAGCGCCTCGACCTCGATGGCAGCGGCGAAGATCGCCTTCTCGGGCGACACAAACCCGAAGCGCTGCCGGTGCACGGCCTCGAAGTCGCGCCGCATGATTTGGGGCTCCGACAACGCCACCGGCAGCGCCGTATCGGTGCCGGCATAGCGCAGGTGCACGAAGCTCTCGATGGCGATGTCGTCGTGCTCGACGCCCTCGTCCAAGAGCTCCTCGGTTGCCGCACTGCCGAGCTCGTAGGCGAGGCTCTCGATCGTGTGCATGGCGGCCTCGTTTAGTGGCACCTCGAGCGAGCGCTCGCGGCTTGCCCGCATGGGCGCGAGCCCCATGCCGTAGGCGGACAACAGGCCCGAGAGCGGATGAATGAGGATCGTCTCCATGCCGAGCGCGTCCGCGATGAGGCACGCGTGCTGGCCGCCGGCCGAGCCGAAGCAGTTCAACGCATAGCGGGTCACGTCGTAGCCGCGCTCGACCGAGATCTTCTTGATGGCGTTCGCCATATTCTCGACCGCGATGCGGATGGCGCCGTCGGCGACCTCCTCCGGCGGGCGACTATCGCCGACGCGCGCCGCCAGCTCGGCGAAGGCCCTATGCACCGCGTCGGCGTCGAGCGGCTCATCGCTGTTGGGGCCGAAGATCGCCGGGAAGTAGCGGGGGTCGAGCTTGCCCAGCATGACGTTGGCGTCGGTCACCGTGAGCGGGCCGCCGCGGCGGTAGCATTTGGGCCCCGGGTTGGCGCCGGCGCTCTCCGGCCCCACGCGGAAGCGCGTGCCGTCGTAGGTGATGATGGAGCCGCCGCCGGCCGCCACCGTATGCACGCGCAGCATCGGCACCGCGAGGCGCACGCCCGCGATCTGCGTCTCGAACGCGCGCTCGTAGCTGCCGGCAAAGTGGGCGACGTCCGTCGAGGTGCCGCCCATGTCGAAGCCGATGACGCGGGGAAAGCCCGCGCACCGCGCCGTCTCCGCCATGCCGACGACGCCTCCCGCGGGGCCGGACAAGATGGCGTCGCGGCCGCGGAACGTATGCGCCGACTTCAAGCCCCCCGACGACGCCATGAAGAGGATGGTGGGCGTCCCACCCTCCCCCCTCGTGGGGGAGGGTCGGGGAGGGCGGGATTCCAGAACGTCTGACGATGGGCTTCCCCCCACCCCTAACCCCTCCCCACCAGGGGGAGGGGGATTGAGGGCAAGCGCACCCGAGACCCGCTCCACGTAGCGGCGCAGGATGGGCGACAGGTAGGCGTCGGCCACCGTCGTGTCGCCGCGCGGCACCAGCTTGATCAGCGCGGAGACCTCGTGGCTGGCCGACACCTGCGCAAAGTCCAGCTTGCGCGCGAGCTCCGCCGCCTGCCGCTCGTGCTCGGGGAACGCGTAGGCGTGCATGAGCACGATCGCCACCGCGTCGATGCCTTCCGCACGCGCCCGGCGCAAATCCGACTCCAACTTGGTCAAGTCGAGCGGCGTCTCCACGGTCCCGTCCGCGCGCACGCGCTCGTCCGCCTCGACGGCGCGGGCGTAAAGCATCTCCGGCTTGACGATGCGCTTGGCGAAGATGTCGGGACGCGCCTGCGTGCCGATCTCGATCTGGTCTTTGAGGCCGCGCGTGATGACGAGCAGCGTCGCATCGCCCTTGCGTTCGAGCAGCGCGTTGGTGGCGACCGTCGTCCCCATCTTGACGGCGGCAATGCGCTCGGCGGGGATGGGTGCGCCGCTACCTACGCCGAGGAAGCGGCGGATCGCCTCCAGCGCGGCGTCGTCGTAGGCGCCGGGGTTCTCGGACAGCAGCTTCTTCGTCAGTATGCGCCCCTCGGGCGAGCGCGCGACGACGTCGGTGAACGTCCCGCCGCGATCGATCCAAAAGTGCCACTTCTCGCTCGCGCGCCGCATGCGGGGGAATCCAAGCCGCTTGAGCTGAGCTACCGGTCCCGCGATGGCGCGTCAACCAGCGGCCCATCGACGCGGAAGCGGCGCAAAGCGCGTAAACTTTCCGGCAATTGTCCCGAGATTCCGCGAAAGCTCCCGCAAGACTCCTGAAGCAGCCGAAGGGCTACCTTCAAGTTGCCCTCGAATGCCGATATGGGTTGGGCATGTCGCTTAAGAGCCTTTCGCAGACGATCGCATCGGGCACCGGCGGGAGCCTGCGCGGCGGCGTTGCCGCGCTGCTGGCAAGGCTCGGCTTTGCTCGCCCGCGCGAGCGCACGCCCGCGCACCGCACCGTCGCCTTCACCATTGCCGTCACCACGCTCGCCGCCAAGATGGCGAAAGCGGACGGCGTGGCGCTGCCCGTGGAGGCGGAGGCGTTCGAGCGCCTGTTCGAGATCCCGCCGCACGAGGCCAAGAACGTGCGCCGGCTCTACAACCTCGCGGCCCGCGACGTTGCCGGGTACGAGATCCATGCCGGCCGCATCGCCAGGATGCTCAAGGACGAGCCCATGTTCCTCTCCTCGGTGCTCGCCTGCCTGTTCCACATCGCAGCCGCCGACGGCATCCTGCATCCGGCCGAGGACCGCTTCCTGGAAAACGTCGCCGCCATCTTCGGCCTTAGCCGCAGCGAGTACCTGTCGATCCGCGCCGCCTACGTGCACGATCGTCAGAGCCCCTACGCGATCCTCGGCGTGGCGCCCAACGCCTCGGACGAGGAGGTGAGCGCGCGCTACCGCCAGCTCGTGCGCGAGCACCACCCCGACCGCGTCTGCGCCAGCGGCGTCCCGCACGAGTTCTGCGTCGCCGCCAACCGCAGGCTCGCCGCCATCAACGCCGCCCGCGATGCCATCGAGAAGGAGCGCGAAGGGAGCCGCCGCTCTAAGGAGAAGAGTGCGTGATGACCATGAAAGCCGACAGCAAGCTCGTCGACGCGCTGCACCCCTCGCCGAGCTCCGGCGAGCGCAGGAAGGGCTGCCGGCCGCACCTCATCCTCTTGCACTACACCGGCATGCCGTCGGCGGCGAGGGCGATCGAGTGGCTCGCACATCCGAAGAGCAAGGTCTCCTGCCACTACGTCGTCGACGACACCGGCGAGATCACGCAGATGGTGCCGGAGGCCGCGCGTGCCTGGCACGCGGGCGTCTCCTATTGGGCGGGCGAGACCGACATCAATTCCGCCTCCATCGGCATCGAGATCCACAACCCGGGGCACGAGCACGGCTACCCGGACTTTCCCTTGGAGCAGATGCAAGCCGTCGCCGCGCTGTGCCGCGACATCGCCGAGCGCCGCGCCATTGCGCCCGAGGGCATCCTGGCGCATTCGGACGTCGCACCCGGGCGCAAGATCGATCCCGGCGAGAAGTTCGACTGGGCCTGGCTCGCCGAGGCCGGCGTCGGCCACTGGGTCGAGCCGGCGCCGCCTGAGAGCGGCGGCCGCAGCTACGCCATCAACGAGGAGGGCGCCGACATCGCCGAGGCGCAGGAGCTGTTGCGCCGCTACGGCTACAACATCGAGGTCAACGGCCGCCTCGACCAGTGGACCGCCACCGTTCTGCGCGCCTTCCAGCTGCACTTCCGCCCCGCCCGCGTCGACGGCCGGCTCGATGCGGCGACGCTCGACACCGCGCGGCGGCTGCTCGCGGCGCTGCCGGTCCCGGCGCTGAGCTGAAAACGAGCTGTCATTGCGCACGGACGATATCGGCAAGCTCGCGCGTGTGGGTCCATAGCAACGTGTGCCCGGCGCGATCGACGAGGTGCCCGGCAGCGCCGGGTATACCGTTGAGGAGCGTATCGAAGTGATGGCGCGGCACTGCGAAATCGTGCGTTCCTCCGACCACCAGCGTCGGCACACCGATCTCATGGAGCCAGGGCCGGCTGTCGAAGGTGGCGAGCCCTCTCGCCGCCTCGCGCATGGCCGGCGCGCGGTTGGCGGCGAGGATGGACTGCAGCCACAAGGCTTGCTCCCTGGTGAGACCGATCGCGCCGGTTGGCCGCGGCTTGGACGGGCGCAGGATCAGCTTTGCGATCGTACCTGGGCTCAAGAGGAGGAGGAGGGCCCTGAGAACCTCGGCCTCGATCCGCTCCTTCAGCGTCGAGGCGTTGCAGGCGTAGGTGCAGACCAGGACGAGCCTGCTGACCGCGGCCGGCCGCGTGTGCGCCAACTGTTGCGCGACCGTTCCGCCATGCGAGTAGCCCAGGACGGCGCAGCGCCTAAAGCCCGCCTCCGTCAGCACGGCGTCCAAATCGGCGGCGAGCATCGCTACGTCGTAAGGCGCGCCGAGATCGCCGCTTCTCCCGTGGCCGCGCAGGTCGGGAATGAGCATGCGGAAGCGGTCGCGCAGGAGTGGCACGAGTGGATCGAACATGGCGCCCGACACCAGAAGACCGTGCAACAGAAGCAGCGGCTCGCCTTCGCCTTCCGTGCGGTAGAAGATGCCGTTGAAAGCGCGGTGCTCTTGCGAGGGTGCGAGCGTCGACATCGTGTCCTACCGCTGATGAGGTGACGCACAGAACATGCGTCTAGTGTCGTTCAATATTTTGGAAGGTCTTCGTCCGATCACCGCGGGCGCCGCGGAGCGGCGCCAGTTGGACCGCGATCGCGCCGACGCGGCCCGCGCTGTTGTCGCAGAGCTTGCTCCAGACATCCTGGTCCTCAACGAGGCATTATTCTGCCGTCAGTATGCCGGCAGAACGGTGGATTATGCAGCTCTGTTCGACTTTTCCTTTGGCTCGCTCGCGCTCTACGACGACGAGTGGGGCAACGCCATCTTGAGCCGCTATCCAATCCTAAAGTCGCAGGAGATGCGGATCTACAATCGCGGCGGCCTCGTTGCGACAATCGGGACTCCCGCTGGCCTTCTCACCGTCGCCTCCTACCATCCCCATCCTGCGCGCTACCCCGAAAACAAGGCGCTCGATTTCGCTCGGCTGGTCGAGGGGCTGGCTGGCGGCGTCATCGTCTGCGGCGATCTCAACTGCATCAGCCCCGAGGACGACATCGACCGCCTGCGCTTGATCGAAGCGTTCCGCAGCTTCTCGGCCGACCCCGAGGCCGCCGTCGATCAATTCATCGAAAGCGGCAGACAGGTGTTCGCTGCGCTGGGAAGGCTCGGCTTCCGGGACGCCCTTCCGCACGCCGGGCGCCGCTACTCGATGCCGACCGATCTCATCAACGCGGACAAGAGCTCGGCCATGCGCGTCGATCACGTTCTCTGCAACGAGGCTATCGAGGTCACCGCGGGCGAGGTCGTGCACACGGCGGCCAGCAACCGCGCGAGCGACCATCACCCCGTCGTGGTGGATTTTAAACTGAGGTCGATGAGGGGATAAACCTCATCACTCTGCGTTGGCAGCCGCAGGGCCAGTCAAGTGCGCAGATATGCCGGCAGGCTCCGATATCGATAGAGCAAGGCTATCGCCGCGAACGGTATTCATTGGGCCAGCCGCCGGCACGGTGGAGTCTCCCATGTCGGCGGTTAGGGCTCCGGGGTGTGCAATCGCGTCGGAGCCCGCCCCACTCGCGGGGGGGATCTAATCCGCGTAGCGGACCTTGAGCACGGCCAGCACGAGGTCTTCGGGAACGGTCGCTGGGATTTCGTCGAGTTCATCGAAAACGCGCCTGCCGAGCACGATGGTTCGTCGATATTCGGCGAGATACTTGCGGCATGCCTCGCAGGCCTCGATGTGGCCTTCGAACGCGCGACGGGCGTCTTTGTCCAAGGAGCCGTCGAGGTAGCTCACGATGAAATCCTCGAACTGCCGGCAGGTCAGCGCTGGCGGAGCCGGCCTCCTCAGGGACCGTTGCATGGAGCGCAAGATCTTGGCCCAAATCCTAGCCATCTGCGCCCCCCCGCCGGAGGATGGGTTCTATCAGCTTCTTCAATGCTGACCTCGCTCGGTGCAGCCTCACCTTGACCGCTGCGCCGGACAACCCCAGCAACCCGGCCACCTCTTCCGTGCTCAACTCTTCGATGTCACGAAGCAGCAAAACGATACGGTAGCTGTCCGGAAGCTCCGCAATCTTCGCGCGGACAATTGCGCACATCTGGTGCTGCTCCAGAGCCTCGTCGGGAGCTACAGGTTCGGACCATGGCGCCTCGATGCGGCCGCCATTGGCGTCGAACTGCGGCAGCAATTGATCGATCGGCTGCTCCTGCGCCCGCACAGCGCTGCGTATCTTCATCAGGCAGGAGTTTACCACGATCCGGTGCAGCCAGGTCTTGACCTCGCTCCGCTGCTCGAACCTGTCGAGGCTGCGCAGCGCGCTGAGGAGGCTCTCCTGCACGCAGTCCTCGGCGAGGCCCTCGTCCTTTAGAAGGCGCCGTGCCACCGCGAGCATCCAGGGAGCATGGAGGCGGATAAAGCGCTCGACGGCGAGCTTGTCCCCGGCGCGAACGAGGCCGAGGAGGTCGTCGTGATTGGTTTTGGCCTTACGGGGCAAGGTCGTCTCCAGCGCCTCGAGCTCCAGATCTTTGGAGTTGCGCCGCGACCTTGCCGAGCGAGCGCGTCTGGCGGAAATGCCGGCTCGCTCCGGTATCGATAGAGCGGAGCTATCGCGCCGCCTGGCACGCCCCGCGCGGGGCATTTGTCGTGCAATTCGCCCGCTTTTTCCGGGCGCAGCGGAGCGCTGTAACCCCGCGCGCCGCAGCGGCATCCAAGCACGCATAGCCTTCCCGCCCGATTGCCGGAGGGAGGCTCAACGCTACAAGGGAGTGACCCATGAAAAGAATCGCCCTGTCCGTCGTCGGCGCGCTGCTGCTCGCCGGCGTGACGCCTGCGTTCGCGAAGGAGGACTGCAACGCCGGTTACAAGGACTTCCTCAGCAAGATGTCGACCCACATCAGCAAGATGAGCGGCAACGAGCTGGCGGAGTACGTGAAGAAGTCGCTCGGCGCCTACGATTCCTGCATGGCCGGCGACACTTTCTCGCCGCACGGCGTGTGGGATCAGATCCTGGCCGACATGAGCAAGTAAGCTCTCTGAGGCTTTGAGTAGGCGGGCTCCCTCGGCTTTGTTGGAGGGAGCCCGGTTTCTGACGTGCTCGCTCAACGGCAAGGCGCCCGCGGCTAGCCGCGGGCGCCTATGTCGAGCCCAGACCCTCTCAGCGCCGGTCGTCGCGATCGTGGTCGCGATGATCACGATGGTCGTCGCGGTGCTCCGGCCGGTGCCAGCCATGCTCCGGCGGGGCGTGCATTCCGTGCGGCGCCACGTAGCCCGCGCGCCACCATCCCGCCTTGCGCGGCCCCGGCGGAGGCGCATGCCAACCCTCGCGCGGGTGCCACTTGAAGGCCTCCCACCGCGCGTGCTCGGCGTACCACGGACGCCCGACGTACCAGCGGTGCCAGTAGTCGGCGGCGACGAAGGTCACTACCGGGATGCCGAACGCGGCCATCCCAAGGTCGGGCAGGAACACCGTCTCGCCGTGGCGGTCGAAGCCGATGTACTCGCTAAAGACCCAACCACGGTTGTCCGCCCAGCGGACGTCGCACCAGGACTCGTCTCCTAGGCAGCCTTCGACGTAGATGGGTTCGCCCTCGGGGATCACCCCGACGCTCGGAAACTCGATGTCCGGCCCGGTGCGCATGTTGACGTTGGCCGTCGCGTAGCCGGGCTCGGCTTGGGCGGCGGCAACGCCGAGCGTCACGGTTGCCGCCACCGCGGCGAGTAGGGTTCGCATGCTCATTACGATTGAAACTCCTAGATGCAGTTCTTCGGCTATCGGGGTGCAAACGTTGGCCGCGTGCTGCCGCCGTCTGCGGCATCAGCAACCGTAAGGTCGCCGAAAGGTTCCGGAAATCTTCACCGGCCGGAGGAACCTGAAGTTGTGCCAATGCGCCCGCGACGCTGGACAGCGTCCCGGGGTCACGGGCGGCGAGGGCGCACTCAGAATTTCTGCGATAGGCCGGCCAAGAACTCGCGGCGCGGGCCAAATTGCGGAGCAAAGACGCCGATGCCGGAGCCATCGCGGATCTCGTAGACCTTGTCGAACAGGTTGATGACGTCGAAGCGGATGGTGGCGGGCTTTTCGAGCCCCGAGTTGAACTCGTGCGAGACGCCGACGTTGACCTGCGCGTAGCCGGGCACGTGATCGAGATTGAAATCGCCGCTGCGCAGACCGCTGCCGTAGATCATGTCGGCGGTAAAGCGCGTGTGCTTATTCCACGTGTAGGAGAGGCCGGCCGAGGCGGTCATCGTCTGCGAATGGTCGGTGAAGATATAGTGGCTGGCGATGTAGCCGATCTCGTCGGCCGAGAACAGGAATTGGTTGGAGACGATGTTGGTGCCCTTCTGCTGGGCGATGGCGAGATTGCCGTAGGCCCTGAGGTTGCCGGCGTTGTAGTCGGCCTTGAGCTCGATGCCCTCGTTGTAGGCCTTGGCATAATTGAAGCCGTCGAGCACGAGCGCCGCGCCGAACTGGCCATCGTCGAGAAGATCGCGCGCGATCTTGTAGTAGCCGTCGACGCCGACCTTGAGCCCGGGGAAGATGCGCTGCTCGAGCCCGACGTCGAAATAGTGCGAGTGCTCCGGCAGCACCAGCCCGCACGGCGGCTCGACGACCGGCGATTGGCCGCCGCAGGTTTGCGACGCCTGCGTCGTGTTGTCGACGGCCGCAACGTTCGTCGGCGCGGCGAGCACCTGTGAGGGCGGCGTGAAATAACGGGCGTAGCCCGCATGCAGCGTCGTTCCCGCAAAGGGCTTGTAGACGAGGCTCGCCCGCGGGCTCCACTGATTGGCATCGACGAATTGGTACATCTGATCGAAGCGCAAACCGACGTTGAAAGTGAGCTTGTCGGTGATCTTCCATTCATCCTGCAGGTAGGCGCCGAGCAGCCAGCCCAGCTTGGTGACGTTCTCCGCCACATTGCATGGGTTATCGAGCGATGCGGCGTTACATGGAGGCGCGCCTGTCGCTGTTGGCAGCACCAGCGAGGCGTTGCCGACCTCCGTCTGCTCGGCGTTGATCACGAAACCGGCGCGCAGCGTGTGCCGGTCGTCGAGGCGATAGGAGCCGTCCCCTTGCAGGCCGTTGGCGAAGCTCTGCCGCTGCACGTCGGAGGCGACCCCGTTGAACACGAGGTCGCCGACGACATCCGGCGTGAAGTGCAGGTCGCTGTAGCGGGCGTAGTAGGCGAGCTGCCAGTCGACGGTGTCCGACTTCTTCTGCAGCGCGATTACGTCGTAGCAATTCTGCTCGAACTGCCTCTCGTTGAGCAGCGCGGAGTTGAAGGTCGCAATGCCGAACGGCTGATAGACGGGGTCCTGATCCGGGGAATTGGGAATTTGAAACCAGTTGATGGTGCTGCCCGAGATCCAGCTCAGCCGCGTATCGCTGTCGAGCAGCGTCGACACGTAGCTGAAGAACGCGCCCTGCTCCGTGTTGTCGTGGATCGGCACCATGCTCGACGTCGGGTTCTCGATGCCCTCGTCGCTGCCGAAGTAGCGGCCCGTGACGAAATACTGGGTTTGGCCTTCGGTGCCGCCGTACTCGAAGCTCGGCGTGACGGTCTCGCGCTGGCCCCCATAGATGCCGACCGAGCCGCCGCCATCGAACGCGCCGCTGCGCGTTTGAATGTCGATGAGGCCTGACGTGCGCAGGCCGTACTCGGCGGGCAGCGCCCCGGTAATCAGCGACAGGTTGCCGACGAAGGCCGTGTCGAGCACCTGGCTGAAGCCCGAGACTCCGTCGGGCAGAATGATGCCGTTGATCCTGTACTGCACGTTGGCGTGCTCGTTGCGAACGTGGATCTGGCCGCTCGCCACCGAGTCTTGGGTCACGCCCGGGGCTTGCAGGAGCACTTTGCCCAATGGCGCATTGGTGCCTTCGGGCATCGCCTCCAACGCCTCGCGATTTAAGGAGAAGGAGTTGGTGCCGATTTGGGTGAGAAGATTGTCGCGCGCGCTGTCCAGCGCTTGGGTCTCGGCGCCCAGCGGGCCAAGCTGCGGCGATCCCGCGGCGGCACTAGATGCGGTCGATGTATTCGCGGCCGCGGCGGTTATCGGCGGTGCAGAACCCTTGGCTTTGGGCGCCTTCTCAGCCGGGGCCTTCTTTTCCTGCTCTTCGATCACCGTCACGGGCGGGAGCTGCTCGGGCTTTCCCGCTTCGCTCTGCTGCGGAGCCTGGGGCGGCGGTGGACCATTCGAGGGGGCGGCGGCCTCTTGTGCGCAAACAGGCATCGTTTGCAAGAACACGATGAGAGGCAGCACCAAAGGTGCGAGCGAGCGCATGCGGATACTCGTGCAGTGAGGTGGAGACGCGGCGGAGCGCGGGGTGCATCAGCGGCACGCCGAGCCTCGATGTCGTCTTGGAATGGCAAGAAGGCTTGCGTGCTACGCGAGGGACCCTGCGCGGGGCGGGGCGCGCGCTAGGAAGTGGACCGTTTCGCTGTCCGCATGGGTGCCGATCGACGGCTGGGGCTCGACGGTCTCGGCCGCTGCCGCCGGAATGACGAGGGGCGCCGGCGCGGGAATGACCAACGACCCGGCAATGGCGATGGTCCAGCAGGTTGAGCAGCGGGTCTCATCGTCATCGTGAGAGGGGCACTGCGCGTGCGCGCCGGCAATGCACGAGGCGGGCGCCGCGGCGTGCGCTGCTTGCTGCGCGTGAACGTGGATGTGCCCAAACGAGAGCACGAGCTGCGCGGCCAGCGCGAAGAGCGCCAGCCAGGCAAATCTTTGCTCTCGTCTGAAGAAGCGCATCCCGTCTCCGCGCGCAGTCGTTAGCACGCTAGCGCAGGTATGCGGTCGTTGAGGTGGCGCAAGGGCCACGGCGAAGGGTAATTGTTATAATATCCGGTATGGCCCGGTTGAGGTGAGGCAGGGCCCGCCAATCCGGCCTAAGTCGCGACCGCGAGCTCGGGCGCGCCGGGCTGCGCGGCGAGGCGCGCGGGCGGCTGCCGGTCGAGCTCGCCCATCTCCTCCTCCAGCCGCTTGATCACGAACTCCGCGAACGGCCCCAAGTGCAGATAGAAGGCGATGTGGAAGATCATGTACTTGAGCGTCCACGGGTTGTGCCAGGCAGTGGACGCGAACGTCGCCCAGAAGTGGCGCGCGTAGCGCGGCTCGCGCACGCTCATCCACCACAGCACGCGGCCGAAGAATTTCAGGTTGTGCCAGTGCACGCGCGGCTCGAACGTCTTGGGGTGGCACGGGGGCTTCAATGCCCGGCAGACCGTGCGTAAGCGCCCGAAGAAGGCGTCCGGCGCATACACGCCGGCGAGCACATCGCGGTAGTCGGCGAGGATGTCGCGGCGCGGGCGCGTCGTGACGAAGTTGAGCCCCTCGGTGCAGTGGTCGCCCTGCTCGACCACGAGCGGCAGCAGCCGCTTCTCACGCTCGAGACGGCGCGTCAATTGCGTGTTGGGCAGCGCGGTCAATAGCCCGACCATGCACACGGGGATGCTCATGGCCTCGATGCAGTCGATCATGCCTTGGGCGACACTATTGCGCTCGTTGTCGAAGCCGACGATGAAGCCCGCGATCACCACGATGCCGGCGCTATAGAGCTTGTGGATGCCCTCGACGAGGTCGCGGCGCGTGTTCTGCTTCTTCTGCATCGCGATCAGCGTATCGGTGTCGGGGCTTTCGATACCGATGAACACGCCGAAGAAGTTGGCCTCGCGCAGCATCGCCAAGAGCTGTCCATCGTCCGCGAGGTTCATGGAGGCTTCGGTCGAGAACTCGAAGGGGTAGCCGCGCGCCTGCTGCCAGGCCGTGAGCGCCGGCAGGAAGCGCTTCAACGCCTTCTTGTTGCCGATGAGGTTGTCGTCGACGAAATTGATGTGGCCGCGGTAGCCGGCGAGGTAGAGCGCCTCGAGCTCGGCGAGCATCTGCGCATTCGTCTTGGAGCGCGGCGCGCGTCCGTAGAGCTCGATGATGTCGCAGAACTCGCAGTTGAACGGGCAGCCGCGGCTGAACTGCACGCCCATGTAGGAGTAGCGCTTGAACTCGATCAGATCGAAGCGCGGTACCGGCGCCGTGGTCACGTCGACCTGGAACTTCTCTTCCTCGTAGGTGCCCGAGCGCTTGCCCGCGTTCCACGCCGCGACGAAGGTGCCAATGACGCCCTCGGCCTCGCCCAGCACGCGGAAATCGGCGCTCCTGTAGACCTCGGGGACCGAGGTGGGGTCGGGGCCGCCGACCACCACCGGCTTCTTATGCTGCTGGGCAATCTGGATGAGCTTCAGGGTGTCGACGCGCTGGGGCAGCATGCCGCCCGTCATCACCATGTCGGCCCATTCGAGGTCGTGATCCTCGAGCACGTCCGCGTTGCGGTCGACGAGGCGCACGTTCCAGTCTGCGGGCAGCAGCGCGGCGACCGTCATCAGCCCGAGCGGAGGCGACTGGGCGCGCGAGCCATAGGTGTCGCAGACGGCCTGCAGGTTCCAGAACGAGTGCTGGTTGAACCTGGGGAACACCATCAGCACGTTGGGCATCGGTGGCGCCTCCGTCTCTTGCCGGCATTCCATGCGCCAATCGCGGCGCCGTCAAGGAAGGGGCGGCCTCGGGGGCACAGGTTTGCTCAGTGCTGTATCCCGCAGCTCACAGGCCGAAGGGGGAAGATTGCTCCGAAGCGCGCGCTCTTGGCTCGCATTTTATCGAGTTTGCGAAGGGAATAGCCGCACCCCCTGCCTATGCTCGCTGGGCAGCCCAGGACGCCGGACCGCCCGTTCCCCAATGTCGCTCGACCTTCCGACCTCGCTCGTCATAACCGGATTCACGTTGGCCGTGGCCGGCGGACTGCTGCTGTTGTCGTGGCTGCAAAATCGCAGCATTCCCGCGCTGGCGCTGTGGGCGCTCTCCTTCGTCCTCGCCGCCGTCGCCACCGCTCTCATCGCCGCGCGCGGGCAAATTCCCGACCTCTGGTCCATCCTCATCGCGAACGCGCTTCTCGCTGCCGGATACGGAATGCTGTGGGCCGGCATGCGCAACTTCGAGGGCCAGCGGCCGCTCTTTGGCGCCGCGATGATCGGCACGCTCGTTTGGCTTGTTGCCTGCGCGTTCCCGCGGTTCTACGGCGACTACCTTGCCCGCGCCGAGCTTATGGCGGCGGTCGGCGTCACCTACACGCTGCTGACGGTGCACGAGCTTTGGCGCGGCCGCCGCGAGATGCTGATCTCGCGCTGGCTCATCATGGTCATTCTGCTCGTGCACGTCGGCGCCATTCCCATGCGCATACCGCTGGTCGCCACGCTCGCCGGCGGCGAACCGCTCAACAAACCGCTGCTCAATTTCGTTCTCTTCGAGTCGCTCGTGCTCAGCATGTGCGGCGCCTACCTGTTCGGTAGCATGGCGAGCGAGCGCATCGCGCGCTGGTATCGCCACGACGCCATGGTGGATCCGCTCACGGGCGTCCCCAACCGCCGCGCCTTCGTGCACCATGGCGAGCGGCTGCTGCGCCGGGCCCGGGTGGAGCGGAGCCCGGTGGCCCTTATTCTCTTTGATCTCGATCGCTTCAAGAGCATCAACGATCGCTTCGGGCATTCGGCCGGCGATCACGTGCTCATCGAGTTCTGCCGCGTGGCGATGGCGCAGCTGAGGCCCGCCGACTTCTTCGCGCGCATGGGGGGAGAGGAGTTCGGTTGCCTCTTGGCCGAGACGACCTCGCAGGACGCGTCCGCCGTTGCCGAGCGCGTGCGCTCCGCGTTCGAGGCGACCCCGCTTCCGGTGGCGGCAGAGGCGCTCACCGCGACCGTGAGCATCGGAGTGGCGTCGTCGAACGCGGCCGAGGGGGATCTCGCCTCGTTGATGGTCTCAGCCGATCGCGCCCTCTACGCGGCGAAACGCGGAGGTCGCAACCGGGTCGAGACCGATCAGCCGCGCGCTGCCGCGCTCACCCCGATGCCGCGCGCCGCGCAAGGCGGAGACGGGTGGCCCGCTTCGCGCCCAACGGCGGTCAAATGACCTGGTCGACGCTGACCGTCCGGCGATAGAGGTGCCAGGTCGCGTGCCCGAGCACCGGAAACACGACCGCGAGGCCGAAGAAAAGCGGTAAGGCGCCGACGACGAGCGCCGCCGCGACGAAGAGGCCCCACGCCGCCATGGCGAGCGGGCTCGCGATCACGGCGCGCACCGAGGTGCGAACGGCGGTCGCGGCGCTGACGTCGCGGTCGACCAGCATCGGGAACGAGACCACGCTGATCACCAGCACCAGGGCGGCGAAGAGGAAGCCGACCGCGTTGCCGACGAGGATGAGCTGGTGGCCGGCGGGCGTGGCCAGGACCTGGCGGACGAACTCTTCGAGCGAGGCCGGCACGGCGCCGCCCATGATCTGCGTGTACATGAGCTGGGCCAGAGCGAGCCAGGCCAAGAAGAGGCCCGTCAGCACCAGGCCGAGCCTGACGATGGCGCCGATCGAGGGCGAGCGGAAAACCTCAAACAGGTGCTCGACCGAAACATCGAGCCCCTGCTCGCGGCGCCGGCTCAACTCGTAGAGGGCAATCGCCGCAAAGGGGCCGAGCAGGGCGAACCCCGCCAGCATCGGGTAGACGAGCGGCAGCACCTCGTAGCCGAACGAGAGCCTGTAGAGGATGAGCCCGAGCACGACGTAGATGATGCCGAGGAAGACCGCAAACGTCGGCACCGCGTTGAAATCCTCGATGCCCTTGGCGACCGCGCGGCGCAGGCTCGCCATCCCGATCGTTTTGACGGCCGGCTCGCCGGGCCGCCAGATGGCCGAGGCGGGCCAGCGCAACTCCACGCCGGGGCGGGGGAAGTCTGTGTAGTGGGCTGTCTGATGGTTCATCATGGCCATACCTCCGGAACGCGTGTCCGAGCGCGCTACAGCGCCAAACGAGAGGCCAAGCGCCTGCCCTCTTAGCGTGCAGCACGGCGCTATTAGCTTGAGAGATGCGGTGGGGCCCGCGGCAATTCAATAGGCGGCGGGCGGCTTAACGATGATAGCCGGAGGGGAGCCGCTCAAGGCGCGTGCCAGTCGCAGGGCACCTCGCGCTCGACGTCGCGGGCGAAGGTCTCCTTGGTGGTGACGCGGCGCATCTCCTGGTCCCAGGCGGGGAAGGCGAGCTTGCCGCGGGCGACGTAGGTGAGCTTCTGGCCCTCGATCTCGAGCACCTTCAGCACCTCGCCCGTGTGCGCCACGTAGCAGCGACCAATGCCTATGAGGCTAGCGGGGACCGGCATCGGCATGCCCCATCGTCCAGCTGACGCGACCCGGGCGCGGATCCTCCCCGCGCGCGGACGGGAGGCGCACCGTTGACCCGCATCTTATGTTTTGTGCGTTGCAATCGCTTGTCAAAAAACGGCGAGTGCGGCAGCGGCGCCTGCAACCTTGATAGGAATGCGTCTTGCTGCCGGCGCCGGGTCTGCCCTAGGGTTCGCGCGGTATCGTTTCGGGCGGGCTCGGGTGAACCTTGTTCCTCGCGCCGGCCGCAGCAATCTGGGAGCGCCCAACAATGAAAATCTATCCGACCCTAGAAATCCCCAACACGCTCGCTGCCGGCCCCGGCCCCGGGAACACGGACCCGCGCGTGCTCGAGCGCTTCGCCAAGTCGGG
>DATIZL010000157.1:0-2242 GCA_035517115.1 Hyphomicrobium sp. | reverse complement strand
ACGAATGGGAGGCGCACACCGTGCTTGCCGCCGATTTGAACAGGCTGCAGATCAAATGATCGATGTGAACGGCAAGATAGGCGTTGAGCGTGCGCGGCGCCGCTTCCGTGCGGCCGGCTTGTGGTTGCTGGTGCTTGCCCTCGTAGGCGTCCACTTTGGTGCTTGCGCCTCTGGCGCCGGCGGAGCCCAGCCCCGACAGCAAGAAGGACCCCGACACGGTCTCGATCACCGCCGACCAAATGCACCAGGTCAGCATCGTCGATGTCGCCTCGTGCGCGTTCGACGTGCAAAAGCTCGCCATTGGCCAAATCGCCTTCAACGAGGACGCGAGCACGGTAGTGCTGACACCGTTCTCCGGGCGCGTAACGAGGCTGATTGCGAAGCCGGGCGACGAGGTGAAGCGCGGCGACCCACTGTTTGAGATCGACAGCCCGGAGGTTCTGCAGGCGCACACCGACTTCATCACGGCCGTGCAGGCGGCGGCGAAGAGCAAGGCGCAGCTGTCTCTCGCCCAGCGGGCTCTCGACAGGCAAACCGGTCTCTTCGCAGACCACGCGACATCGCAACGCGAGGTGGAGCAGGCGCGTAACGACTTCACGGCCGCCGAATCCGACGTGAGGACGACCGAAAGCGTGGTGGCGGGGGCCCGCAACCGGCTGCGCGTCCTCATGGGGCGCAGCGAGGAGGACCTGCTGAGGGTTGAGCGCGACCGCATGATCGATTCCCTCGTGACGATCAAGGCGCCGATCGACGGGACGGTGATCTCGCGCAAGATCGGTCCCGGCCAATACGTCCGCAGCGACTCCGGCGAGGCGCTGTTCGCCATCTCCGATCTGTCGACCATGTGGCTCAAAGCCAATGTTCCGGAGAACGACATTCCCCTTATTCGCGTCGGGCAGGAGATCGAAGTGAAGGTCACGGCCATTCCCGACCGCGCGTTCAAGGCCAAGATCACAGCCATCGGTGCGGCCTCCGATGCTGCGACCCGCCGCGTCGTCGTTCGCTCGGAGCTGCCCAATCCCAATCGGGAGCTCAAGGCGGAGATGTTCGCGAGCTTCAAGATCACGACGTCCGAGGGCGACCGAGCACCCGCCGTGCCGGTCGAGTCCATCATCTGGGACGGCGACGTCGCGACCGTGTGGGTGGAGACCGCGCCCAAGGTGTTCCGCCGCCGCGTCGTGCAGGCGTCGACGCAGCAGAACGGGATGGTGGCCATCACGAGAGGGATCCACGAGGGCGAGAAGGTCGTCGCGCGCGGCGCCATCTTCGTCGACAACGAGTGGCGCCAATGACCTGCGCTCCGGGGACCTAAAGTCCGATGCTGCGGGGTCTCATTGCCTTCTGCCTGTCGCGGCGCCTCCTGGTGCTTGTGTCGTTCGCGGCGTTCATCGGTCTCGGCATCGCCGCGGCGACCACACTCAACATCGAAGCCTATCCGGACCCCGCGCCGCCCATCATCGAGATCATCGCGCAATATCCTGGGCAATCGCCGGAGGAGGTCGAGCGCTACGTCACCATCCCCATCGAGATCGCGCTCTCGAGCACGCCGGGGCTCAAATACGTACGCTCGAACACGGTCTATGCGCTCGGCTTTCTGCGGCTGCAGTTCGAGTACGGCGTCGACTACAATTTTGCGCGCCAGCAGACTATCAACCGGCTGAAGGACGCAAATCTTCCGCAGGGTGTGCAGCCCGTGATCTCGCCTGCGGGCGGCATCAGCGAGATCATGCGCTTCCAGCTCGTCGGGCCGCCCGACATGGACCTGCTGCAGCTCAAGACCATCGAGGACTGGATCGTCGAGCGGCGCCTGCGCATCGTGCCCGGCATCGCCGACATCTCCTCGCTCGGCGGCAAGACCAAGGAATATCAGGTCGAGATCGATCTCAACAAAATGATGTCCTACGGTCTGACGCTGCCGCAGATCATCAACGCGCTGTCGGTGAGCAATTCGAACGTCGGCGGCCGCACGATCGCCTTGGGCGAGCAGTCGGTCAACGTGCGCGGCATCGGCGTCATAGGCTCGGTCGACGACATCGAGAGGACGGTGCTCACGCAACACAACGGCGTACCTGTCCTCGTCTCGGATGTCGCGAAGGTGCAGATCGGCTATACCCCGCGGCTCGGCATCGCCGGGCGTGACGACAAGACGGACGTCATCTTCGGCATCGTGCTGATGCAAAAGCTCGAGCGCACGATGGACGTAATCCGCCGCGTGCATACGGCGATCGACACGCTCAACTCC
>DATIZL010000156.1:0-22290 GCA_035517115.1 Hyphomicrobium sp. | reverse complement strand
CCTCGACGGGATCGCCCGCATCGACGAGGTCGACGAAGTTGACGCCCTTGACGACGCGGCCGTCCTTCACGTCGAGGCAGGGAATGATGCGGATCTTGAGCAAAGCGTCGTCCTCAGGCTGCGGCAATCAAGGCCAGCGCCGCGCGCGCGTCGAGCCGGCCGTCGTAGAGCGCGCGGCCGGTGATAGCGCCTTCGAGCATAGCATACTGCGGCTTCAGCAGCGCCTTCACGTCGTCGATGGAGGCGAGTCCGCCCGAGGCGATGACGGGAATGGAGGTCGCGCGCGCCAGCGCTGCGGTGGCCTCGAGGTTCAGCCCTTTCAAGACCCCGTCGCGCTCAATGTCGGTGTAGATGATCGCGGCGACGCCGGCATCCTCGAAGCGGCGCGCCAGATCGACTGCGGTGAGCTCAGAGGTTTCCGCCCAGCCCTCGACCGCCACCTTGCCGCCTTTGGCGTCGATGCCGACGGCGATACGGTCCGGGAATTCACTGCAGGCGCGGCGCACGAGCGCGGGATCGCGCACGGCGACCGTGCCGAGGATCACGCGCGCGATGCCCTGGTCGAGCCAGGACTCGATCGTCGCCATATCGCGGACGCCGCCGCCGAGCTGAGCTGGAATGGTGATCGCTTCCAGGATCGCGTCGACCGCGTCGCCGTTGACGGGCTTGCCCGCGAAAGCCCCGTTCAAGTCGACGATGTGCAAGTACTTGAAACCCTGGTCTTGGAAGGCACGCGCCTGCGCCGCCGGATCGTCATTGAAGACAGTGGCACGGCTCATCTCGCCGTGCTGCAGGCGCACGCACTGGCCATCCTTGAGGTCGATGGCGGGGAACAGAATCAAGGGGCGTCTCGCATCCCAGTGTTGGTCATCAGATCGCTCACTTTGCCGCCGATAGAGAAGTCCCGCCTCTCGAAGTCAAGGGGAGCGGCAAAGCTCGAAAACAGTTCCCATATGCTCCCCATGTCTCTCGTGCAGTCCTTTGCGTTACAGACGCCGGCCGCGGTGCCTCCGGAGCGCCGTCCTTTGACTGAGACCGACGCCATCGATATCTGGATCGCGCGCTGGCTCAGGATCCGCCGCCGCGACCTCGTTTCCCGCTATGGCTGTGACCCGCGGCGGCTTTATGAGATCTGGGAGGAGGCGCGCTTTCCGAGCGTCCGCGCCAAGGCCGAAGAGCTGTTCTCGGCGCGCTATCCATTCCTCATCGGCCGGGTCGATTTCGGCCCGCATAGGCGCATCGGGCGCGGGGCTCACCCTGACCAGCTGACCCTCTTCGACTAGCCGTCCGGGGCGCCCGATTTTTGCCTTAATGGCGAGAATGGTCAAGAACGAGAGAAGAACAAACGCTGGACAATCCCCATGATTCGTGGCATGTTCTCATTACGTTCCAACGCCGCAAATGGAGCGCAATCGGGGGCAAGTCTGAGCGTCTCTCCCCCATAAGCCGCTAGCCAGAGAGAGACATCGCCATGCGCACGCTCATCATCTCCTACGACCTCGCCAAACCTCACCGCAACAAGCACATCCTTGCGCAAGCGATCATGGCGCTGGGCCAGTCCTGGGCTCGCCCCTTGGAGCAGACCTGGTACATCCGGACGGACGCCAGCGAGGCCCTCATCGAGCTGCATCTGTCGACCTTGCTCGACCCCGATGACGGCCTCCTGATCCAGGCGGTAAAGGACGACGCCGTGCTGACCAACGCGGCCCTGCGCTGGTTCCGC
Organism: Hyphomicrobium sp.; assembly: GCA_035517115.1. GTDB lineage: Bacteria > Pseudomonadota > Alphaproteobacteria > Rhizobiales > Hyphomicrobiaceae > Hyphomicrobium_A. The sequence continues at coordinate 20,567 of DATIZL010000156.1, read as the reverse complement.
CAGCGTCAGGCAGGCGTCGAGATCGGCGCCGACACCAACGTCATCGCCTTCCCCGTGGTGCCGCCCTTTGCCCCCACAGAGCAGCCCGAGCTGCCGCTGGCCGCGGCCTGCTAAGCGCTTCGGTCTAGCGCGACCCCCCCGGCGCGGGGCCGGATCCTCGGATCCGGCCCCGCTGCATTTTGAGCTAAGGGCGCCAGTTCAAGAAGTTGGCGATGAGCTTCAGCCCGAGCGTCTGGCTCTTCTCGGGGTGGAACTGGGTACCCGCCATGTTGTCTTTGGCCACCATGGCAGTGACCGGACCGCCGTAATCGGTCTCGGCGACGATCGCCGCACGGCTCTCCGGCACGAGCTGGAAGGAGTGCACGAAATAGGCGTGCAGGCCCTGCGGGCCGGTCTTGATTCCATCAAGCAGTGCGTGCGGGGTGACGACCGAGAGCGTATTCCAGCCCATGTGCGGGATCTTGAGGTTCGGGTCGTTGGGCTCGATCGCCCGCACCTCGCCGGGGATCCAGTTCAAGCCGTCCGTCACCTCGAACTCGAGCCCGCGCGTCGCCATGAGCTGCATGCCGACGCAGATGCCGAGGAACGGGCGCCCCTGCTCACGCACGGCCCGCTCGAGCGTGGCGCGCATGCCGGGCACCGCCTCGAGCCCGCGCTTGCAGTCGGCAAAGGCGCCGACGCCTGGGAGCACGATGCGGTCGGCCGCGGCGACGAGTTTCGGATCGGCGGTGACCGCGATCTCGGCATCCGCACCGCCCTCGCGCGCCGCGCGCTCAAAGGCCTTGGCCGCGGAGTGGAGGTTGCCGGAGCCGTAGTCGATGATAGCGACGCGCTGCATGGTCTTAAGCTGCGCCCTCGTCGCTCGCGCGCTGGCGCCAGCGGGAGGCGGCGTCGCGGGCGGTTCGCATGGCCGTTTCGGCGAAGGTGGCGATCGGCCCCTTCGGCATCGGCCCCGCATAGGGGTCGGCTGCGCGGGGTTGTCCGTCGCGCTGCGCGGGCAGCCATTCCGTGAAGAAGCGGCGCTCGCTTTCGGCGAGATTGCGGCCCTCGATCCAGCCCACGCAGCGCCAGCCGCGTCGTTCGAGCGCAGCGCTTTCGATGGTGCCGGCTTCGAATCCGAAGACCACCTGAGCGATGAACAGCAGCGTGCCGCTGACGGAGTTGGTCACGCCGAGCGCTTCGAGCCCGCTCGTCAGCGCCGCGATGACGACGAGACATATGGCAAGCTCGACCCACAGGCCTTTGACCATCAGCCACAACGCCGGAAAGATAGCGGCCCACCAGTGGAAGCCGTCTTTGACAAAGACGAGGTGCTCGGCGCGCTCGATGGGATCGTCGGCCGTATAGCGCGGTTCGTAGACGACGTATTCGGCCACGCGAAGCCTCGCATGTTGGGGCGGGCTCAGCCCGCGAGCGTGCCTTTGGTCGAGGGCACTCGGCCCGCCTGCCGCGGGTCGGTCTCGACCGCGCGCCGCAGGGCGCGCGCGAGCCCCTTATAGCAAGTCTCGGCGATGTGGTGGTTGTTCTCGCCGTAGAGGTTCTCGACGTGCAGCGTGATGCCGGCGTTCTGGGCGAAAGCCTGGAACCACTCGCGGAAGAGCTCGGTGTCCATCTCGCCGACTTTGGGCTTGGAGAAGGTGACCTTCCATACGAGGTACGGCCGTCCCGAGACATCGACGGCAACCCGCGTCAGGGTGTCATCCATGGGCAGATGGACGTCGGCATAACGCGCGATACCTTTCTTGTCGCCGAGCGCCTTTGCGACCGCCTGGCCGAGCACGATGCCGGAGTCCTCCGCCGTGTGGTGGAAATCGATGTGCAGGTCGCCCTTGGCCTTCAAAGCGATGTCGATCATTGAATGGCGGGCGAGCTGTTCCAACATGTGGTCGAGGAAGCCGATGCCGGTCGTAACGTCGAACTGGCCGGAGCCGTCGAGATCGACGGTCGCCGTAATGTCGGTCTCCTTGGTCTTGCGCGAGATGGTGGCTTGCCGCTTCAAAGTAGCCCTCTTGGCCGTAGCTTGCGTCGCCGGAACCGAGCGTTTATCAGCTTGAGCCCTGCGGTTAAAGGCCCGCCAAGCCACGCACCGCTTCCCGTATCCAGTCAACTGGGGTGCAACTGCAATGCAAAGTCACACCTCGCAACCGGCTGAGCCCCAATCCTGGCACGCGACCACCATACTCACCATTCGTAAAGATGGCCGTGTGGTCATTGCCGGCGACGGGCAGGTGACGCTCGGCACCACCATCATCAAGGCGAACGCCCGCAAGGTGCGCACGCTCGGCAAGGGCGACGTCATCGGCGGCTTTGCCGGGGCTACGGCGGACGCCTTCACGTTGTTTGAGCGGCTGGAGACTAAACTCGAACAGTACCCGGGACAGCTCACGCGCGCGTGTGTCGAGCTCGCCAAGGATTGGCGCACCGACCGCTACCTCAGGCGCCTCGAGGCTATGATGCTCGTCGCCGACCGCGATACGACGCTCGTCTTGACCGGCACGGGCGATGTGCTGGAGCCGGAGCGCCACGTCATGGGCATCGGCTCGGGCGGGAACTTTGCCCTTGCCGCCGCCCGCGCTCTCCTCGATGAGCCGCTCGATGCCGAGGCGATCGCACGCAAGGCAATGGCGATCGCGGCCGACATCTGCGTCTACACCAATACCAATCTGGTGATCGAAAGCCTCCCCTCCAGCCGCTAGGCCGCGTGCCCTTGAAGGAGACGCCCAATGGCGTGGTTCTATCTCATCATTGCGGGATCACTCGAAGTCGCTGCGACCACAGTGTTTCGCTACACCGAGGGTCTCTCCCGCATCGCGCCGACGGTTTCGTTCTTCGCGCTCGGCCTCGCGAGCTTCTATTTTCTCAACCGCTCGCTCGAAGGCATCCCGCTCGGCACCGCTTATGCCGTATGGACCGGCATCGGTGCGGCCGGCACGGCGGTGCTCGGCATGGTCGCCTTCAACGAGCAGGCGACGCTCGTGCAGGCCGCGCTTATCGGCGGCCTCATTGCCTGCATCGCCGGCCTCAAATTCGTGTCCCACTAGGATCACCGCTAGATGACCCACTTCTCTCCGCGCGAGATCGTCTCCGAGCTCGACCGCTACATCGTCGGCCAGACGGACGCCAAGCGCGCGGTTGCCATCGCCCTGCGCAACCGCTGGCGCCGCCAGCAGCTCGTCGGCGACCTCAAGGAGGAGGTGCTGCCGAAGAATATCCTCATGATCGGGCCGACCGGCGTCGGCAAGACCGAGATCTCGCGGCGCTTGGCCAAGCTCGCAGGCGCACCCTTCATCAAGGTCGAGGCGACGAAGTTCACCGAGGTCGGCTACGTGGGCCGTGACGTCGATTCCATCATCCGCGATCTCGTCGAAGTGGCGCTCTCCCTGGTCAAGGAAACAAAGCGCAAGGACGTGCGGGCGAAGGCCGAGAAGAACGCGGAGGAGCGCGTGCTCGATGCGCTCGTCGGCGCCGGCTCGTCCGCCACGACGCGAGAGACCTTCCGCAAGCGCCTGCGCGCGGGCGAGCTCAACGACAAGGAAATCGAGATTCAGGTGGCCGAATCCGGTGTCGGCCTGCCTATGTTCGACATTCCCGGCGCGCCCGGCGCCTCCATCGGCGCCATCAACATCGGCGACATGCTGGGCAAGGCCTTCGGCCAGCGTACAAAGCCGCGACGGGTCACGGTTGCCGACAGCTACGACATCTTGATCGCCGAGGAGAGCGACAAGCTCATCGACACCGATCAGCTGACGGGCGAGGCCATCAACGCGGTCGAGAACAACGGAATCGTTTTCCTCGACGAGATCGACAAGATCTGCTCGCGCGCCGACGGCACTCGCATCGGCGCCGACGTTTCGCGCGAGGGCGTGCAGCGCGACCTCCTGCCTCTCATCGAGGGCACCACGATCTCGACGAAATACGGGCCGGTGAAGACCGACCACGTGCTCTTCATCGCGTCCGGAGCGTTTCACGTGGCGAAGCCGTCGGATCTCCTGCCCGAGCTGCAGGGGCGCCTGCCGATCCGCGTGGAGCTGAAGCCGTTAACGCGCGAGGATTTTCGTCGCATCCTCACCGAGCCCGAAGCGAGCCTCATCAAACAATATGTGGCGCTGATGGGGACGGAGAAGTTCACCATCAACTTCGAGCCGAGCGCAATCGATGCGATCGCGGACGCAGCCGTGCAGGTGAACTCCACGGTTGAGAACATAGGCGCGCGCCGGCTGCAGACGGTGATGGAGCGCGTTCTCGATGAGATTTCCTTCGATGCTTCCGACCGCAGCGGCCAAAGCATCGTCATCGACGCCGCCTACGTGAATGCGCGCATCGGTGATCTTGCCAAGAACGCCGACCTTTCGAAGTTCATCCTCTAGGCCGACGCAACATTTCTTGCAGTTGCTCGGGCTCCGGATACACACGGTTAATTTTTCCTCTCTAGGCTCCCGAAACATTCCGACCGGGCTCCGCGCCGCACTTCGGCCGCGCCGCACGAGACACCGCTCATCGTTTCTGTAGCCGAACTACGGAGCTTGACCTCATGTCCTCCACGCTCGCTCGCGCGCTCTTGAGCGCGGCGCTGACACTCGTCGCGACCTCGGCCCTTGCTCAAGAGAACATCCGCGGCGCGACGACGGGGCCCACGACGGCACCGGGGTTCAGCCATCCCGAGCAGTACCTTCACCTGGAGGACGTGAAGCCCGCGGACAACATGTATCCGGTCATTGCGCATCCCGAGCAGGACAAGGCGGCGCGTGACAAGCTCGCCGCGCTCGAGGCCAAGACCGGCAAAAAGCCCAACATCCTCATCTTCCTCATGGACGACGTCGGCTGGATGGACCCCGGCTTCAACGGCGGCGGTGCCGCCGTCGGCAACGACACGCCCGTGATGGACCGGTTGGCGAATGAAGGCCTGATCCTGACCTCGGCCTACTCGACGCCGTCATGCTCGCCCACGCGTGCCACAATCCACACCGGTCAGAACCCGCTGCACCACGGCATCCTGCGCCCGCCCATGTACGGGGAGGCCGGCGGCCTCGACGGCGCCACCACAATGCCGCTGCTCTTGAAGCAACGCGGCTACATCACACAAGGCGTCGGCAAATGGCACATGGGCGAGAACCAGGGTTCGCTGCCTCAGAACGTCGGCTATGACGACTACGTGGGCTTCCTCGGCGTCTCCGACATGTACACCGAGTGGCGCGACGTCTACTTCAATCCGGAGGTCGCGCTGTCGCCCGAGCGCTTCAAGATGGTGGAGAACGACGACTTTAGTCACTACGAGGTGCACTGCACGCCGGCCGACAAGGAGAACTGCGAGAACGGCAAGCTGATCGAGCTCAACTACATCAAGGAGCTCGACAAGCACTGGCTGGAGACGAGCCTCGCCTTCCTCGACAAGATGAAGGGCTCAAAGCAGCCGTTCTTCCTCTACCACGCGACGCGCGGCTGCCACTTCGACAACTATCCCTCGGACGAATGGGCCGGCAAGTCCATGTCGCGCACCGTTTACGGCGACTGCATGGTGCAGATGGACTACACGCTGGGCCAGCTCGTCGCTAAGTTGCAAGCGATCGGCGAGCTCGAGAACACGCTGATCATCCTGTCCTCCGACAACGGTCCCGAGTGCGAAATCCCTCCGCACGGGCGTACGCCGTTCCGCGGCTGCAAGGGCTCGAGCTGGGAAGGCGGCGTGCGCGTGCCCACGTTCGTCTACTGGAAGGGCATGATCAAGCCGCGCAAATCGGATGGGCTGTTCGACGACGCCGACATCCTGCCGACCGCTTTGTCGCTCGCCGGTGTTTCGGGCGCTCAGCTTGCCGGTCTGTTCCCCAAGACGACCTACATCGATGGCGTCGATCAGGCCTCGTTCCTGGTCGCTGACAACGGTCTCTCCGCGCGCCGCAGCCGGATCTACACGCTCAACCAGTACTACTCGGCGCTGCGCATCGACGAGTTCAAGGGCGTGGTGACGGGGGAGATCGAGAACGGCGTCGTGCAAAAGGGCGATTGGGGCGGCTTCTCGGGTCCGATTTTCACGGATTCGGGCGGCGGCATCGTCTTCAATCTCTATACCAACCCGCAGGAGGACGTGAGCGTCGGCATCCGCCACATCCCCGTCGCCGTGCCGCTCATGGCGGCCTCCGCCTTCTATCTGAAGGAGCTCATCAAGTATCCGCCGCAGTTCAAGATCGGATTCATGTCGAACAATCCGCCCGTCTACGACCTACTGCCCAAGATACAGGAGATGCGCAAGAAGGCGACGGAGGAGAACGGCCTCGGCCGGCCCACGCCTTAACGCTTGGAAGGTGGCACCATGCGGCCTCGTCTCGCCTCGCTTCTCAGCAGTCTCCTCGCATTGGCTGGAGCCGCTCCTAGCCTAGCCGGGGAGGAGGGCGCCGCCGGCGCCCCGCCGCAACTGTGCGCGGCCTATTCGGGGCTGCCCGAGGGTGAGGGCGCGAAGGCCGGAATGGCATTCATTCCGGGCGGCACTTTCGTCATGGGCTCCGACCGCCAGCAGCCGGAGGAGCGCTTTACGCATATCGTCCGCGTGGACCCGTTCTGGATTGATCGCCACGAGGTGACGAACGCGCAATTTTCGCGCTTCGTCGCGGCGACCCACTACGTCACGCTCGCCGAGCGCGGACTTGATCCCAAGACCCACCCCGGCGCCAGGGAGGAGCTGCTGGCCCCGGGCTCCGCATTGTTCGTGCAGCCCATGAAGGCGGACCGGAGCGGCAGCAACGCGCAGTGGTGGCAGTACGTTAAAGGCGCCAACTGGCGCGAGCCCGAGGGCCCGGGCTCGACCATCGCCGGCCGCGAGAACCATCCCGTCGTGCACGTCGCCTATGAGGACGCACTCGCCTACGCCCACTGGCTGGGCCGCGAGCTGCCGACGGAGGCGCAATGGGAGTTCGCCGCGCGTGGCGGCAAGATGGACGAGCAGGATTGGATGAGCGCGTACACGCCCGACGGCAAGCCCATCGCCAACACCTGGCAAGGCGTCTTCCCCGTCTACAACAGCGCCGAGGACGGCTACGTCGGCACCGCGCCTGTCGGCTGTTTTCCGGCGAACGGCTACGGCCTCTACGACATGATCGGCAACGTGTGGGAGTGGACCAGCGACTGGTATCGGGCCGGGCATTCGAAAGAGCCACAGATCAATCCGATGGGACCCGATCTCCTGCAGGTGGGGCTCATCGCCGGCCAGTCGCCGAGCAAGGTCATCAAAGGCGGCTCATATCTCTGCGCGCATAACTATTGCGCGCGCTACCGCCCGACCTCGCGGCAGCCGCAGGAAGTGGATTTGAGCACGGGTCACGTTGGCTTCCGCACGGTGCTCAGGGACGTGAGCGCGCCGATTGCACCCTAAGGCCCTGCCAGCTGGTCCCGCGCATGCTGCAGTGCAATCAATTTTGTCAACATTGTCCTTACCTAATCGTAACGGAATGTTATTTCGCGTGTCGCATATGTCACGTATAGTCATTGTTGTAGGTGGTTGGCAGTTTCAAGCGGGTGTCTGCCTGCACGGCAGGCGAGCTGGACCCCCCGAGCTCATTCTCCCGCGCTGCCGCCCTCCTGCGAGGAGGTGACGCATGGCGTGCCCGAAGATCGAAGTACGAGGCAAACGGGTCATCCTGCTCAGCGGCTATCACGCGTCCGTCAAGGCCGCCCGCACGGCGGTCGAGATCAAGGAAGATGACGTGAAAGCAGCCGATGAACTGCGGCAGTCCGCGCGGCTGCACCCCGACGCGGTTGCCTTCGGCTATGTAGCAGGACGTTGGGTGCCGGCCGCCTGAAAGGGACCGGCGTGAAACGGGGCGCTAACGCGCCCGGCATGACCAGAAGACACGTCATTTCGAGAGCCCCGCCGCCGGGAAAGCCGGCGAGCGGGGTTTTGCCGTCTTTAAGGCCGCGGGAAGACACGTTAGATAAACCGCGAACAATCGACCGCTCAGCCTCGCAGCGATTTCTGCAATGGTTCTTCTCGCCGATCCGAGCCCGCCCCTCGCGCAGGGCTCCTCCGCCGCTTCGCCGAAGCCCTCGCTCGCCGGCTTGAGCCGCGATGGGTTGCGCTCTGCGCTGGCGCGCGCCGGCGTGCCGGAAAAACAGCTGCGCATGCGCGTCAACCAACTCTGGAGCTGGATCTACGTGCGCGGCGTCACCGATTTCGACGCCATGTCGGATGTGTCGAAAGAGCTGCGCGCGATGCTCAGCCAGCACTACTCGCTGGCGCGGCCGCAGATCGTCACCGAGCAGGTCTCCATCGACGGCACCCGTAAATGGCTTCTCCGGCTTGAAAAGCAGGAGAGGGACGCCCAGGCGCCCGAGATCGAGACGGTCTACATCCCCGAAGCCGACCGCGGCACCTTGTGCATCTCGAGCCAGGTCGGCTGCACGCTCACCTGCAGCTTCTGCCATACCGGGACCCAGCGGCTCGTGCGCAATCTAACCGCGCAGGAGATCGTGGGGCAGATCCTATTGGCGCGCGACCGCATCGGCGATTGGAGCGGTGCGGCCGGCCCAAACGATGGTCTGCTTCCCGAAGGCGAGCGTAAAATCACCAACATCGTGCTCATGGGCATGGGCGAGCCGCTCTACAACTTCGACAACGTCAAGGAGGCCATGGAGGTCGCCGCCGACGGCGAGGGGCTATCGGTCTCGAAGCGCCGCATCACCCTGTCGACCTCCGGCGTCGTGCCGGAGATCGTGCGCTGGGGCGCGGAGGCGGGCACCATGCTGGCGATTTCGCTGCATGCCACCCGCGATGAGTTGCGTGACGAGCTTGTGCCCATCAACCGCAAGTACCCGATCGCGGAGCTGATGCAAGCGTGCCGCGACTATCCCGGACTGTCGAATGCGCGGCGCATCACCTTCGAGTATGTGATGCTGAAGGGGATCAACGACAGCTTGAGCGATGCGCGGGCGCTCGTACGTCTGCTCGCCGGCATCCCGGCGAAGATCAACCTCATACCTTTCAACCCGTGGCCGGGAGCGCCTTATGAGTGCTCCGACTGGGAACAAATCGAGCGCTTCGCAGAGATCGTCAACAAAGCGGGCTACGCGAGCCCCGTGCGCACGCCGCGCGGCCGCGATATCAGCGCCGCCTGCGGCCAGCTCCGCTCCGCGAGCGTCAAGCTCAAAGCGTCCGAGCGCGGGGGCCGCAACGAGGCGCCCTCCGGCGCCAACGGAGGCTAGCGGGCGCCGTGTTCTGGAGGACGATCGGCCGCATCATCGTCGTTGCCTTCGCGTTTTTTCTTGCGACGATGGCCGCGGGCTTTGTGCTCTTCACGCTCGGGCTTGAACGCGTAACCGGAGAACTGCATCGCTTAGGGCCCGATGGCGATACCGTCACCGCTTCGCTCTCGATGCTGGACCAGGGACTGGCGCTTGTCGCCAGCGTGTCGATCATCCCTGCATTGCTCGTGATCTTCGTGGGTGAGATCGTGCGCATACGTTCGGTCATCTACTACGTGGCGGGCGGCGGCGCCGCCCTCGCAGCCGTGCCGCTGCTGGCCCGTGTGCAACAATCGGGGGCCTTCGCGATGCAGGAGCACACGGTGTGGCAGGTGTTCGCCACCGCGGGCTTTGCCGGCGGTCTCGTCTATTGGCTGATTGCCGGGCGCAACGCCTGAGCGGTGTCGTTAGGCAGGCTTGAGCTTTCTCGTTGAGAGACGCGCGCCTTACTGTAGTCTTGGGGCCGCAACGCTTGTGTTTCTGTAGAGGGTGCAGGCATGATCGGCGGCCTCGTTCGGATCTTAGTGGGCTTCACCGTGGCCTGCCTCGTCGCGGGCGCGGCGACCGTGGCCTTTGTCATCACGCCTCTCGATATCGTTACGCTACCTGCCGAGCTCCGCCCCGACCGGCTAAGCAGCGCCGGGACGCTATCGCTGCTGGCCGCTACGCATTCGGCGATCTTTTCGTTTCCGTTTGCACTCATCGCCATCCTTGTCGCGGAGTGGCGCTGCATCCGCTCCTGGGTCTACTACGCGATCGCCGGCATCCTGATCGCATTTGCCGGTTTCGGCGCGGAGTACTTGAACGAGGTCGGCGGCCAGCCGTCCATCGTCAACGCCTACGCCATTCGGGCCTACCTCGCCGTGGGGTTCTTGGGCGGCCTCGCCTATTGGCTTGCCGCCGGTCGGCGCGCCGGGGGGCGGCGCGGAGATGAGCGCATTGCCCGCAGCCGCCGGCTAGCACCCGATCCGACGGGCGAGGAAAAGATCGCGGCGACGCAGTAGCGCCCGCGATTTGCGCTCGCATTTACGGATTTCTCGGCTAATTCGGGTTGTTGCAGCGCACCTGAGCGCTTAGACTTGCTTCGTGCGGCATTTCGTCCGCCACCAGTGAAGAAGCCCGCTTCCTTCGGTTTAGACCTGAGGAGCATGAAGGCGACGGCATGGATGAGAAACACCTCCAGGAGCGCTTCACGCGCCACTGCACGGATGCCGCCTTTGGCTACGCCACCGCCGCGACTGCCGCCTACGCGGCATTTGCCGATCAGGTGCTGAGCTTCTGGGCCAACGCGCTTCGGCCCGCCGATCGCCGCGAGACACAACCAACGCTGCCATGGAGCTGGCCTGTACCTGCGCCGGTTGCGCAGCCCGTGGCGGCAGCTTGGAATCCCTTTGCGTGGGCCGTGCCGCAGAACTCGGCCCCGTCGCCCTTTACGTTCGGCAGCTCCAGCGCGGCGGCCAATCCCTTCACGGCGTGGCTCAATATGTTCCCGCTTGCCGCAGCTCCGGCGGCCTGGCCCATGGCTTATATGTTCATGGCTTCGGGCATCCCGCGCTCAGTCGCATGGCCTGCCGCCGAAGCCAACGTCGCCGCCATGGAGGCGGTCGACGTGGCGACGGTTAGCGTGCGGCAGGCCTTCTCGAGCTATCGCACGGACGGCGGCCACGCGAGCGCACAGCAGGGATGGCCAGCGGCGCACCTGCTGATGCTCGCGGTGCTCACGCCGTTGAGCCTCGGCGCGCTCTTGGCGAACGGGCGCTAACCCCCCACCCTATTGGGTCTTGGTGTCGGTCTTCTTCGGCTTCGGGGTCGGCTTCTTCTGGCAATGCGCCTTGCGCGTCTTGCCGTCTTTCAGCTTTGCTTCCTTGTACCAGGTGCACGCGGTGTTGGCCTTGCAGGCCGTCTCGTCGAGACCTTTGCACGGCGAAGGCGTGGCCGCCGTCTTCGTGTCCGTCGTCTTGGGTGTTGCCGGTGTCGTTGTCGCTGCCGGCTTGGCAGGCGTCGTCGCGGCTGGTGGCGCTGTCGCCGCCGGTGGTGTCGTATCGGCCGGCTTAGTGTCCTCAGCCTGAGCGACGCTCAAGCCTACTCCAAACACGAACAGGGCCGCGGAAATCGCAGCCAGAGGCGCCGCAACGCGCCCGAAATTCTCGCCACGCATGGTCGTTTCCCTTCGAAGTTGTGCCCCGCAGAACAGAACCTGAACATTAGTAGAGCTTTTAAATGAGGCTGGCTAGAGGCTGTTTGTATACGCTTCTGTAAAGGACAGCTTGATTTAGGCCGGGCGCGCCTCATCGACCGGGCTTCCCGGCAGGCCGGCACAACGCCCGCGGGGCGCTCGCTAACCAGCCTCCAACACCGATCAAGGACGGGGCACGGCCAGCCCCGCAGCAGGGCGGCCACGTGAGCGGGTTGCTCAGCCTCTGCTAGCGCGATTGCGGGAGGGGCGCCGATCCCTATAGTGCGCTGCCAAATGCGACCCCGGCCATCCTGAAAGCCAGAAAGCCTCCATGTCAGCAAGACCTAAGTCCATCAAAAAGGTGGTCCTCGCCTATTCGGGCGGCCTCGACACCTCGATCATCCTCAAGTGGCTGCAGGAGACCTACGGCGCCGAGGTGGTGACGTTCACCGCCGATCTCGGCCAGGGCGGAGAGCTCGAGCCCGCACGGCAGAAGGCGCTGATGCTCGGCATCAAGCCGGCCAACATCTACATCGAGGACGTGCGCGAGGAGTTTGTGCGCGACTACGTGTTCCCGATGTTTCGCGCCAACGCGCTCTATGAGGGCATCTACCTGCTCGGCACCTCGATCGCGCGGCCGTTGATCGCCAAGCACCAGATCGACATCGCACGCGCGACCGGCGCCGACGCCGTCTGTCACGGCGCCACGGGCAAGGGCAACGACCAGGTGCGTTTCGAGCTCAGCTACTACGCGCTCGAGCCCGGCATCAAGATCATCGCCCCCTGGCGCGATTGGGAGTTCAAGAGCCGCGAGGACCTCATCGCGTTCGCCGAGAAGAACCGGATCCCCATCGCCAAGGACAAGCGCGGCGAGGCGCCGTTCTCGGTCGACGCCAACCTCCTGCACTCCTCCTCCGAGGGCAAGGTGCTGGAGGATCCCGCTGTAGAGCCGCCGCCTTACGTCTACCAGCGCACAATCTCGCCCGAGGAGGCCCCGGACAAGGCCACCACAATCAAGATCGGCTTCGAGCAGGGCGACGCCGTCTCCATCGACGGCGAGCGCTTGAGCCCCGCCGAGCTCTTGACCCGGCTCAACGAGCTCGGCCGCGACAACGGCATCGGGCGCGTCGATCTCGTGGAGAATCGCTTTGTCGGCATGAAGTCGCGCGGCATCTACGAGACGCCGGGCGGCACTATCCTGTGGCACGCCCACCGGGCAATCGAATCGATCACGCTCGATCGGGGGGCCGCGCACCTCAAAGACGAGCTGATGCCGCGCTACGCGGAGCTCATCTACTACGGCTTTTGGTTCTCGCCCGAGCGCGAGATGCTGCAGGCGGCAATCGACAAGAGCCAGGAGCACGTCGAGGGCGAGGTGCGCCTCAAGCTCTACAAGGGCAACGTGATCGTCATCGGCCGCGAGAGCCCGAAATCGCTTTACTCCTCGACGCTCGTCACCTTCGAGGACGACAAGGGCGCCTACGACCAAAAGGATGCCGCGGGCTTCATCAAGCTCAACGCGCTGCGCCTGCGGACTCTCGGCGTGCGCGGCCGCAAGGGAACGAAGCGGTGAGCTATTTCAGGCCGCCGCCGGCGGCAGCGACGGCCGCTCGACCTGGGGCCGCGGCGACTGCTCCGGCAGCTCGCATAGGCCGCCGCTGATGTAGAGGTGGTGCCAGAGCTGCGTTGCCACGACGCCGCTCAAGCCGAGCCGCTTGAAGACGCCGACCTTGCTCGCTTGGCCCGAGGCGATGAGCGTATAGTCGCGCCCGACCGTCTCGGGATCGAAGTAGCCGGTCTTTTTCAGCGCCTCCGGGCTCATCAACTGCCGCACGAACGGCGGCGCCTTGGCGAGGAACGTCTCGGCGAGGGGCGCGCGGAACATGGCCTTGCGCCGGAACGCGGCCTCCTGCGGCAGCACGCGGGCCGCCGCGTGGCGCAACAGATACTTGTCGCGCAGGCCGCGCAGCTTCCAGCGCGGGGCGAGCCGCGACACGAAGGCGATCACGTCCTCGTCGAGGTAGGGGTAGCGGGTCTCCACACTGTTGGCCATGGCCACGCGGTCGCCCTTGTAGTTGAGGAGCTGGCCCGCGAGGTGGATCTTGTAGCCGTAGTAGAGCGACTGGTTGAGCGGTGACCAGCGCCGCATGCGTTCAAGATCGAGCGGCACGTCGTCATAGGGCGTGTGGTCACCGATGCGCGCCTTCAAGTCGCCGCTGAAATAGCGATCGCGCGCGTTCGAGACGAGCTGATAAAGCGCAGCTTGCGCGTGCGCGCCGCCGACCGTGTCGTCGATGTGTTTCAGCTCCTTGAAGCTCTTGAACGGCGGCAAGAAGCGGCGCGTGAAGCGATCCCACCGATCGCTCTGGCCGGGAAAGAGCTTGTTTTGCCAGTAACTCATGGCGCGCAACTTGAACCAAACGTAGCCGGCGAAGGCTTCATCCGAGCCCTCGCCGGTGAGGGCAACCTTGTATCCCTGGTGGTGCACTTCCTGCGACAGGCACCAGAGCGCGGCGCAGGAGGTATCGGGAACGGGGCAGTCGGCCGAGGCGATGAGCTTGGCGTAGGTGTCGTTGATGACCTTGCTGTCGCTGGTGAGGATCGTGGGCCGGCTGCCGACATGGCGCGCGGTCACCAGCGCCTGCTGCGTCTCGTCGAAGCTCTTGCCCGGAACCTGGATGGTGAAGCTTGGAATGGCGCGGTTGCGCAGACGCGAGGCGGTCGCGAGCACGTAGGCCGAATCGACGCCGCCGGAGAGGTAGCCGACGACCGGCACGTCGGCGCGCAGACGGATCTCGACCGCACGGCGGAAGACCGCCTCGAACTCGTCGATCAGCTTGGTTTCGTCGGAGGGATCGTCCTCATCGCCTGCGTCGGGGAAGTCGAAATCCCAATAGCGGTGCTCGCTCACCGCGGTGCGCTTGCCGTCGCGGCGGAAGGCGATCTTGAGGTAGTGGCCGGGCAGGACCGACTGCACGCCCTCGAACATCGTGCGCCGCGTGCCCATGGCGAAGAAGGTGAAGATGTGGTCGAGCCCGCGCGGGTCGGCCACTGCCGGCACGCCGCCGGAGGCGAGAAGCGCCTTGATCTCGGAGCCGAAGTAGAGCCAATCGCCCTGCTGCGACCAGTGCAGCGGACAGATGCCGACGCGGTCGCGGGCGAGGAAGATCGTGCGCTTCGAGAAGTCGATCAGCGCGAGCGCGAACTGGCCTTTGAGCTCGGTGAACACGCCTTCTCCGTGCTCCTCATAGAGGTGCACGATGAGCTCGGTGTCGGTGTGCGTGCGGAAGACGTGGCCCTTCGCCTGCAGCTCCGTCTTGCGCTCGGGATAGTCGAAGAGCTCGCCGTTGTAGACCACGGCGACCGAGCCGTCCTCGTTGAAGATCGGCTGACGCCCATCGCCCAAGCCTACGATCGAAAGGCGGCGCGAGGCGAAACCGAGGCCCTGGCGGATCAGAATGCCGTCGTCATCGGGCCCGCGGTGCCATAGCGACCTGGCCATGTTCTGCAGGACGATGGGGTCGGGCTGGCGCCGCCCGGTCAGGTCAATAATTCCGGCAATGCCGCACATGAACCCTCTTTACGCTCGCTTCCTACTCACATTTTAATCGTAAAATTGCGGTTATGGCCGCAAGTTCATTGTCCGCCGAGGGATAGTTAAGCGATCCCCCGTGTATTCTCCGGCCGCACCTAGGGACAAAAGGCGCTTCAAATAAGACGCAAAGCCTTGAGACTCGCATGGCCGTCGCGGCCGACAATAATGTGGTCGTGCACCGCTATCCCTAGCGATCCCGCCGCTGCGACGATTTGTTTCGTCATATCGATATCCACTCGCGATGGGGTGGGGTCGCCGGAGGGGTGATTGTGCACCAGCACAATCGCGGTTGCCGACAGCTCGAGAGCGCGCTTAACCACCTCGCGCGCATAGACGGGCGTGTGATCGACGGTTCCCTGCTGTTGCACCTCGTCAGCGATGAGCTGGTTCTTCTTGTCGAGGAACAGCACACGAAACAGCTCGCGATGCTCGAAGCTCTGGGCCGCGCGCAGGTAGTCCAGCACCTGCTTCCAGGAGGAGAGCGCCGGTCGTCGCAGCACGTTGGAGCGCATGAGCCGCAGGGAAGCCGCGCGAATGAGCCTCAGCTCGGTGATGACCGACTCTCCGACCCCGTTGATCTCCTTCAAGCGTTGGTCGGGTGCATTGACCACCTCGGCGAAAGAGCCGAAACGCGCGATCAGCTGCTTTGCCAGCTCCTTGGTGTCGCGCCGGGGCAGCGCCCGGAACAAGACGAGCTCCAACAGCTCATAGTCGGGCATCGCGTCCGCGCCGCCCTTTAGAAAGCGCTCGCGCAGACGTGCGCGGTGCCCCGTATAATGCGGCGCCGGCGCCTCCAGAAACGATCGCTGCTGATCCCCGCTGCCCCCGTCTCCGTCTTTTTCGCGGGTCGGCATGGGATTGCGCTCAGGAGAGCTCGAAGACCGGGCAGTCGATGCCCTTGGGCGAGTAGGTGAAGACCTCGCAACCTTCCTCGGTCACGCCCACCGTGTGCTCGAACTGCGCGGAGAGCTCGCGGTCGCGGGTCACTGCGGTCCAGCCATCGGGCAGCACTTTGACGTGTGGGCGCCCGAGATTGATCATCGGCTCGATGGTGAACAGCATGCCGGGCTCCAAGGTCACGCCCTCTCCCGGCTCGCCGTAGTGCAGAATGTTGGGCCGGTCGTGGAAGACGCGGCCGAGACCGTGCCCGCAGAAATCGCGCACGACGCTGCAGCGCTCGGCCTCCGCGTAGGATTGAATGGCGGCTCCGATATGCCCCGTGGTGGCGCCAGGCTTCACGGCGGCAATGCCGCGCTTCAATGCCTCATACGTCACGTGGATCAGCCGCTCGGCGCGCCGCGAGATGCGCCCGACCGGGTACATACGGCTCGTATCGCCGTGCCAGCCGTCGAGGATGAGCGTCACGTCGATGTTGACGATGTCGCCCTCGCGGAGGGGTTTCGGCCCCGGAATGCCATGGCACACCACGTGGTTGATCGAGGTGCAGATGGATTTGGGGAAACCGCGGTAGTTGAGCGGCGCCGGGTAGGCGCCATGATCGAGCGCGAACTCGAGCACGAGCGCGTCGAGCGCTTCGGTAGCGACGCCCGGCTTGACATGCGGCGCCAGCATGTCCAGCGCCTCGGCCGCAAGCTGGCCGGCCTTGCGCATGCCCTCGAAGGCCTCCGGTCCGTGCAGCTTGATCTTGCCGTCGCGATCGGGCGCGCGCGTAACTTCAACGTTCGCCATGAAATGGTCCCTGAGCGTGCGCCCGCTGTGGGCAGCCTCAGAAATGTAGTGATATTTGCCCGCGGCGCAATGCGCAGCACCAGCTTCCAGGCTGCCGGCAGGACCTCTGTTTCAATGTGACGAGGTAAACGAAGCCGCCGTTAGGCCTTCTTCTCTTCCTCGGCGGGCACCTCGGCGGCTGCGGCCTCGGCAACGAGGCGCTGCGCCTGTCCGATCCAGTCGTCCTTCTCGATGCGGCCGTCGAGCTGGAGGGCCTCATCGAGGTTGGCAATGTCGTCGTCGGAGAGGTTGGCGATCTGCTCGAGCTTGATGCAGTTGAGCTGCCGCAGCCGGCCGACAAGATCGGCGTCGATGCCCTTGATCTGCGTGAGGTCGTCGGGCTCGCCCTTGGGCTTCTTGAAGCCCTTCCACTGGGCGTTGAGGCGGCGCGCACGCGCATCGGAGCGCTCGGCGATGCGGGCCGACTTACCGCGGCGGCCGCGCAGGTAATAAAGCTTCGCGCGGCGCACCTTGCCGCGGCGCAGAACCTCGATCTCAGCGATGTAGGGCGAGTAGACGGGGAATACGCGCTCCACCCCCTCGCCGTAGGAGATCTTGCGCACCGTGAAGTTCTCGTTGATGCCGGAGCCGGAGCGGCCAATGACGACGCCCTCATAGGCCTGGGTGCGCACGCTGTCGCCCTCGATCACCTTCACCATCACCTTGACGGTGTCGCCGGGGCCGAACTCGGGCACGCCGCGCTTTGCCGTCACGGCGTTCATTTGCTCGCGCTCGAGCTCCTGGATGATGTTCATGGGCCACCTTAAATAGAAACGACCGAGCGGCTCGGCACGACAGGCCGGCATCCCGCTACGGCAAGCCTTGGGGAATTTGGCCCCGCTCATAGCCGAATTGGGCCCTATTGTCGATACAGGAGTTTGCGGGGCCCCTGTGTCTGCCTTCTTGAGCTTCAGTCCTTGGTCCGTGTGGCCCTCGGGCCCTGCTTCCCGCGCAACAGATCCGGCCGCCGCTCGACCGTCAGGCGTTCCGCCTCCTGGCGGCGCCAGTCCTCGATGCGCTTGTGGTCCCCCGACAGGAGGACTTCCGGGATCGCCCGTCCCTCCCACTCGCGCGGCTTGGTATATTGCGGATATTCCAGAAGGCCCTCTTCGAAGCTCTCCTCGCTGAGCGACTGCGCCGCTCCGACCACGCCCGGTAAGAGGCGGACGCAGGCGTCGAGCACCACCATGGCGGCTAGCTCGCCTCCGGAGAGCACGTAGTCCCCGATCGAGACCTCGCGCATGCCGCGCGCGGCTATGACGCGCTCATCGACGCCTTCGAAGCGGCCGGCGAGCAGCATCACGCCGGAGCCTCCCGCAAGCTCGCGCGCGAGTGTTTGATCGAAGGGCTGCCCGCGCGGGGAAAGGTAGATGAGTGGCGCATTGGGGTCAGTGGTGCGGGCGTGATCGACGGCGGCCGCCAACACGTCGGCGCGCATGACCATGCCGGCGCCTCCGCCGGCCGGCGCGTCATCGACCGTTCGGTGCTTGCCGAGACCGAATTCGCGGATGGCAACCGTCGCGAGCGACCAGATGCCGGCCTCGAGCGCCTGCCCGGAAAGCGAGACACCCAAGGGGCCAGGAAACAGCTCGGGGAAGAGGGTCAGAACCGTCGCGCGCCACGCCCGACGGCTGCTGGGTTTGGGAATATGCGCCATGGCGCCTTCTACTCCCTCTCTCACCGCGCCGGGAGGGGCCGAGCGCGGCAAGCGCTTTGCGGCCCTTGCTCCCTAGACGCCCTCGACAACCACCATGTCGAGCGTGCCGGCTCCCTGGCGCAGCTTTTTGGCCTCCGCGTACTCGGGCGAGGTCGCGTAGCCGCGGGCTGCCTCGAAGCTCGGGAATTCAAGCACGGTATTGCGCGGACGCCCGCTGCCCTCGATGATCTCGACACGGCCGCCGCGCACGATCGGCTTGCCCCCATATTTGTCGAGCGCGATTTTCGCCCTGGCGAGATACTCGGCCCATTTTCCCTGGTCCGTCACCTCGACCCGCACGATTACGTATCCCTTTGCCATCGACTCCCTTGTCCTCCCGTCAGTGTTTCTTTCCGCATGCCTCGCGGATGTGGTGGATGAAGGTCTGCGCGACCGCTACGGGGTCATCGGCCTGCGTGATGGGGCGCCCTACGACGATATAGTCGGCACCCGCCGCGATCGCGTGATCGGGTGTGGTGATGCGCTCCTGGTCGTCGGTGGCGCTGCCGGTGAGGCGGATGCCCGGCGTCACGATGAGGAATCCGGGTCCGATGGCCTCGCGGATTCGGGCTGCCTCCTGACCCGAGGCGATGACGCCGTCGACGCCGGCCTCGCGGGCCAGTTGCGCCCGCCGCAAAACGAGGTCCGGCGGCGTCAGCGGCGAGCCCTGCTGTTTGAGGTCGTCTGCCGTGAGGTTCGTCAACACGGTGACGGCGAGCAGCTTCAAGTGGCTGCGGTCGCGGCCGGCGACCGCAGCATGTAACGTCTTCAGGTCGTGGCCGTGCACGGTGAGGAAATCGACCCCGAGCTCGGTTGCGTTCGCGACGGCGCGCTCGACCGTGTTGCCGATGTCTAGGAGCTTGATGTCCAGGAACACGCGTTTGCCTTCGGTCTTTAACGCGCGGGCGAGTTCGAGGCCGCCGGAGAAGAGGAGCTCAAGGCCAATCTTGTAGAAGGTCACCTCCGGCCCGAGCTTGGCGACGAGACGCTGCGCCTCCTCGACCGTCGGCATGTCGAGCGCGACGATCAGGCGGTCCTTGGCGGTGATGGAGCTCATGGGGCGGGGCCGGGTTACAGGGGCCCTTAGCCATGCAGCACATGGGCTGCGCGCGCAAGCTTCTGAATGAGCTGCTTGAAGGCTTCCTGCGAGTCTTTGTTCTTCAGGTGGCCGTGCTCGTCGAAGGCCTCGTTCGCTCGCGCCACCGCGAACTGGTCCGGCAATACCAGGGCGCCAAGGCCGAGCTCCAGCACCTGGCGCGCGGTCGTCAAACTGCGCAGGCCGCCCATGCCCCCCGGTGAGGCTGAGCCCAAGGCGAACACGCGGGTCTTAAACACCTGCAGGGGGGATTCCCCTTCCTCGCGCGTGTGGCTTACCCAATCGAGTGCGTTCTTCAGGAGCGGAGTGATGGAGGCATTGTACTCCGGGCTGGCGATGAAGATGCCGCTGTGGGCCTGCATCACGGCCTTGAGCTTGCGCGCGTTATCCGGCGGTCCCTCGGCTGCTTCGAGATCGCCGTTGTAGAGCGGCATGGGGTAGTCGCCGAGGTCGGCAAAGGTCGAAGGGATGCCGTTGGCGTCCGCGATCATGGCGCCGAGGCGAGCGAGCTTCTTGTTGTAGGAGGCCGTGCGCGAGGAGCCCGCGAAAAAGAGGAGCCTGGCAGGGGCGGTCATGCGGCGCGTTCCGGAACGTGAGTTTTCCAGCGCGCCGGGCCGGCAGGTAGCGTCACGAGCCCTTGCCCTCGAAGAAATCCTTGACGCGCGCGAAGAAGCCGGCGCTCTCCGGGCTCGTCTCCTTGTGGCTCTCGCGCTCGAACTCCTCCAGGAGCTCGCGCTGACGCTTGGTCAAGTTCTTCGGCGTCTCCACCTCGACCTGGATGTACATGTCGCCCGAGACTTTGGAGCGCAGCACCGGCATGCCCTTGCCCTTCAAGCGGAATTGCTTGCCGCTTTCGGAGCCTTCGGGAACCTTGACCCGCGTCACCGCGCCGTCGACGGTGGGCACCTCGATCTGGCCGCCGAGCGCCGCCGTCGTCATCGAGATCGGGACCTTGCAGAACAGATCGGCGCCGTCGCGCTGGAAGAACTCGTGCGGCTTGATCGAGAGGAAGATGTAGAGGTCGCCGGCAGGTCCGCCGCGCAGGCCC
>DATIZL010000155.1:0-14440 GCA_035517115.1 Hyphomicrobium sp. | reverse complement strand
GGGCGAAACGGTGGAGGAAGGTGTCGTGGCCCCGGACGGGCGCGTGTTCGATCCCGCAAAGGGGCCGAGGGGCGTTCACGAGGGGCTCTACGTATGCGACGGGGCGGCGGTCCCCTCGGCGGTCGGCGTCAGCCCGCTCTTGACGATCACGGCCCTTGCGGAGCGAGCCATGATTTTGGCGGCGGAACGACTTCGCAGGAAGCTCGATGTCGACACGGCGCCGCCCCGCCCGGTGCGTGATGCTGCGATGTAGGGCGGATGATGAATTTTTGATTGGTCGCAGCGATCCCCCCGGCTCAGGTGGATAGAGATCTGCCGTTTTGAGCGAGGGGTCGCAGGCTCGAATCCTGGCTTCTGGCTCTGGCGCTGCACATCTTCATCGTCGGCGGATGTTGGATAGCGGCGGGAGCCTCCCTCCGGCCGGGCTTGCAGGGCTATGTGGACTCCAGGCTCGGCTATCGGGCAAGCGCCGCGGTGCTGCTGCTGCTCGCAGGCGGCATCGGCGCCCACGCCATCGTGATGGCGTGAAATCTGCAGCTATCGAGGCCGGCGCCCGAGCGCGATGAGCAACAGCCCAAGCGCCAACGTCGCGGCGCCCGCGTAGGCCCATTTGTTGTCGTCGATCATGAAGCTCGAGGCGGGATACGGGAAGTAGCCCGTCCCTTGGCCGATCCAAACGGCGCCGACGAGGACGAGAATGAGCCCGGGGATCAGAAGGATAAGCCGCATGGGTGCTCCATCGCTTTCGACAAACCTTGAGCCTTCGTGCAACGCGGGAAGATGCCCTTGGTGCCGGGCGGGCACAGTGGTTCTCTGGGCCTAGAAGTCGACGCCGGCACTTAAGTGACTTCCGGCTCGCTCTTGGGCGTGACGCTCGAGCGGATGAAGGACTCCTTGAGGTCGGGCGAGCACAACTCGATGAAACGGTAGGCGTAGCCGCGCAGATAGCGGCCCTGGCGCACGGCGATGCGCGAGGTGTTGAGAGGAAAGAGGCCCGTGGCATCCAGCAGCCGCAAGTTCGTATCGCGCGCGGGCTCGAACGCCATGGAGGCAATGATGCCGACGCCGAGCCCGAGCTCCACGTAGGACTTGATCACGTCGGCATCGAGCGCCGACATGACGATGTCGGGGGCGAGCCCGGCGGAAGCGAAGGCCGCGTCGATCTTGCCGCGGCCGGTGAAGCCCTCATTGTAGGTGATGAGCGGATACTCGGCGAGCGTCTCGAGCGTGAGCTTGGGGGCGCGCTCCAGCGCGTGCCCGGCCGGTACGACCACGGCGTGGTGCCAGGAGTAGTAGGGGAAGGCGACGATATCGGGCGTGTCGATCAGCGCCTCGGTGGCCACGCCGATGTCCGCCTGGCCGTCGAGCAGCATGCTCGCGATCTCCTTCGGGCTCGACTGGTGCAGCACCAGGCGAACCTTGGGGAAGGCCTTCTTGAACTGGGCGATGACGGTGGGAAGCGCGTAGCGCGCTTGCGTATGCGTCGTCGCGACGATCAGCTCGCCCTGATCGCTCTTGGCGAACTGCTCGGCGAGGCGCTTGATGTTCTTGGCGTCGAGCAGCATGCGCTCGACGATGGCGACGAGCTCCTGGCCGGGCTCGGTCATGCCTAAGAGCCGTTTGCCGCGACGGACGAAAAGCTCCACCCCCAGCTCGTCCTCGAGGTCCTTGATGTGCTTGCTCACGCCCGACTGCGACGTGTAGAGCGCGTTGGCGACCTCGGTCAGGTTGAAGTTGCGGCGGACGGTTTCGCGAATGATGCGAAGCTGCTGGAAGTTCACGAGCGCGCTCCGCGTTCGAATACGCGCAGGCGCTCGCTCACGAGGCGCACGGGCTGCCCGGTTGCGAGGTTGAGCTCTGACAGTCGCTGCGGTGTCATCTCGACTTCAAAATAGCGGGGAGCGTGGGAGGCGCTGGCGCCGTTGAGAGCTGCAAGCTCCACGCGGGCGACCGCGCCGAGCCGCATGATGCGCTGGACCTTGGCCGCGATCCCCATGCGCGCGCCCGACGGCTCGGGGATGATCTCTATCTCGTGCGGCCGCGCGAACGCAACGACCTCCTTACCGTCGCTCAAGCTGCCGCTGGAATTGGGGAGCACGTCGTTGCCGATGCGAAGGTGCGAGCCCTCGACGCGGCCGCTGAACTCGTTGACGGCACCGAGGAACGAATAGACGAAGGGCGTGGCCGGGCTCGCATAGACGTCGCGCACGCTGCCCGATTGCTCGACCTTGCCCTTGTTCATGAGAACGAGCTGGTCGGCGAGCTCCAGCGCCTCGTCCTGGTCGTGGGTGACGAACAGCGACGTGATGTGCAACTCCTCGTGCAGGCGCCTCAGCCAGCGGCGCAGCTCCTTGCGCACCTTGGCATCGAGGGCGCCGAACGGCTCGTCGAGCAGCAGCACGCGCGGCTCGACCGCGAGAGCACGCGCGAGCGCGATACGCTGGCGCTGGCCGCCGGAGAGCTGCGAGGGGTAGCGGTTGGCGAGCCAGTCGAGCTGCACGAGCTCCAGGAGCTGCCCCACCCGGCGTCGGATCTCGGCCTCGGGCGGCCGATCGCGGGCGCCCTTGACGCGCAAGCCGAAGGCGACGTTCTCGAACACCGTAAGATGGCGGAACAGCGCATAGTGCTGGAACACGAAGCCGACCTTGCGCTGGCGTACGTGCGTGCCCGAAGCGTCCTCGCCGTCGACGATGATCTTGCCCTCGTCGGCAAAGTCGAGCCCGGCGATGATGCGCAAGAGCGTCGTCTTTCCGCAGCCCGATGGTCCGAGCAGCGCCACGAGCTGGCCGGTTGGGATGGTGATGCTCACCCCGTCGAGCGCGACGAAGCGGCCGAACGACTTGCGGATGTCTCGAACCTCGATGCTCATGCGGCCTCTTCGATCTCGACGACGCCGCTTGCCGCTCGCCATTCGATCATAGTCTTGATGACGAGCGTCACCAAGGCGAGGAGGGCGAGAAGCGAGGCAACCGCGAAGGCGGCGGCGAAGTTATACTCGTTGTAAAGGATCTCCACGTGCAGCGGCATGGTATTGGTCTGCCCGCGAATATGCCCGGAGACGACCGAAACGGCGCCGAACTCGCCCATGGCGCGGGCGTTGCAGAGGATCACGCCGTAGAGCAAGCCCCATTTGATGTTGGGGAGCGTAACCCGCGTGAACGTCTGCCAGCCCGTGGCCCCCAGCACCAGCGCCGCCTCCTCCTCCTCGCGCCCTTGGGACTCCATGAGCGGGATGAGCTCGCGCGCGACGAAAGGCACCGTCACGAAGATGGTGGCGAGCACGATGCCGGGAACCGCGAAGATGATCTTGATGTCGTGCTCATAGAGCCAGGGGCCGAACCATCCTTGCGCGCCGAACACGAGCACGTAGATGAGGCCCGCGATAACGGGCGACACGGAGAATGGCAGATCGATCAACGTGATCAGCAGCTGCTTGCCGCGGAAGTCGTGCTTAGCCGCGGCCCAGGCGGCGGCAATACCGAAGAGGACGTTGAGCGGCACGGCAATGCCAGCGGCAAGGAGCGTGAGGCGCACGGCGGAGAGCGCGTCTGGCTGCGTAATCGCCGTCACGTAGGCGGCCCATCCCTTGCGCAAGGCCTCGGTGAACACCGCGAGCAGCGGGAGCACGAGAAAGGTCACGAAGAACGTGAGGGAGATGGCGAGGACGATCCACTTGACGAGGAACGGTTCGCGCGCGGCGGGGCTCTGCTCGAAGCGCGTGGCGCGCACGCGAGCAGGCAAAAGGGTTGGAGCGACGGCGGCCATCAGCGCACCCTCTCGTTGGAGCGCGCGCTCCAGGCCTGCAAGCCGTTGATGATGAGCAACAGGATGAACGAGATGATGAGCATGACCGCGGCGACCGCGGTTGCGCCCGCGTAGTCGTACTGCTCGAGCTTGGTGATGATAATGAGGGGCGTGATCTCCGACACCATGGGGATGTTGCCGGCGATGAAGATCACCGAGCCGTACTCGCCCACCGCGCGCGCAAATGCAAGCGCAAAGCCGGTAAGCAGCGCCGGGGCCAGCATGGGCAGCATCACGCGCAGGAACGTCTGCACGCGCGTCGCGCCGAGGCTCGCGGCCGCCTCCTCGAACTCGAGGTCGAGGTCCTCAAGCACCGGCTGCACCGTGCGCACGACGAACGGCACGCCCTCGAAGATGAGCGCGACCAGCACCCCGAGCGGCGTGAAGGCGACGTTGATCCCGACCAGCTGCAAGTATTCGCCGAGCCAGCCGTTCTTAGCGTAGAGCGCGGTGAGCGCGATGCCGGCCACCGCGGTTGGCAGCGCGAAGGGAAGGTCGATCAACGCGTCCACGATGCGCCGCCCCGGAAAGCTGTAGCGTACGAGCGACCAGGCCAGCATGAGCCCGAAGACGACATTGACGGCGGCGGCCAGCAGGGAGGCGCCGAAGCTCAGCCGGTAGGAGGCGAGGACGCGCGGGGAGGTGGCAGCGGCCCAGAAGCCCTCCGGTCCCAGCGAGGACGCCTTGAAGAACACCGCCGAAAGCGGAATGAGGACGATGAGCGACAGGTAGGCGAGGGTGAAGCCCAGCGAGAGGCCGAAACCCGGTAGCACTCGGCGCACTTTTGTCCGCTGCATGGCGTGCCTCATCACCGCCTCGGATGGACCACGCTGCTTGCGTCAAGCGATCAGGGTCGAAGCTACACGGTCGGATGCCAGCCGCAACCGGGGCCCTCGTCGGCAGTCGATCGGCAGGCATTGACGGCTCCCTTATGGTTAGCGTTGGGAACCTAAAGAGCCCTCTGCTGGGGGCGAACTACGAAGATGTGATTTTGATATTCGCTTGGCTGATAAGGCGAGGACCGTCCTCGATTTTTCGGGCCTCGCGGCGCGCCGGGTGAGAAGGAGGCGCATTCCAACTTCCGCCCTGCGCCCGTAGGGCGTTCGCTCAAGCGAGCGCGGACCGCTGACACTTAACTATGTTCCGTCTCTTAGTGCGCTGCAGCGAGCCGCCGGAATCCCGCCTCGAGGTCGGCCTTCAAGTCGTCCACGTCCTCGAGCCCGATGTGAAAACGCAGAGCGGGGCCTTCGGCCTGCCAGCGCGTCGCGCTTCGATAGCCACTCGGATCGAAGGGGATGACGAGACTTTCGTAGCCGCCCCACGAGAAGCCCATCCCGAACAGTTGCAGGCCATCGAGCATGGCCGCGAGCGCCTGCTGGCTGACGGGCTTTAAGATGATCGAGAACAAGCCGCTTGCACCTAGGAAATCTCGCTTCCAGATCGCATGCTGCGGATGGCTCGGCAGGCCGGGATGCAGCACGCGCGCGACCTCCGGGCGCCCCTCGAGCCAGCGGGCGATGTCGAGGCCGGAGCGCTGGTGCTGCGCGAGCCGCGTCGCCAGCGTGCGCAGGCCGCGCAGGCCGAGATAGGTCTCCTCCGAGCCGGGGCAGACGCCCAACAGCTCCTTGGCGCGCGCCACCTGCTTGGCGGCCCGCGCGTTCGACGTGATCGCGCCGAGCATGGCGTCCGCGTGCCCGACGATGTACTTCGTCGCCGCGTCGATGGCGACATCGACCCCGTGCTCGAAGGGACGGAAGTAGAGCGGCGTCGCCCACGTGTTGTCGAGCAAGAGCCAGAGCTCGCGCTTCCGCGCCACCTCGGCGATGGCGGGGATGTCCTGCACCTCGAAGGTTTGCGAGCCCGGGCTCTCGGTGAAGATGAGCCGCGTGTTCTTGCGCACGAGCTTGTCGATGCCAGCGCCCACGAGCGGATCGTAGTAGGTCGTCTCCACGCCAAGCTTGGCGAGCAGCATGTCGCAGAACTTGCGCGTGGGCTGATAGACGCTGTCGGAGACGAGGATGTGGTCGCCCGCTTGCACGAACGCGAAGATCGCCGTGCTCACCGCCTGGTAGCCCGACGCGGTAAGCGCGGTCGCCGCGCCACCGGCGACCTCGGCGATGGCGTCCTCGAGCGCGCGCACGGTTGGCGTGCTGGCGCGTCCATACGTATATGCCTGATCGCGCTTTAGCAGCTTCTCCATCGTCGGAAAGAGGACCGTGGAGCCGCGATAGACGGGCGGGTTCACGAAGCCGTGGCAGGCCTGCGGATCGCGGCCCGAATGAACGACCGCAGTTGCCGGTTTGCGCCGGCGCGACGGCTTCTTGTCTGAGGGTGACATCGGGCGCATCCTGATCGCCGCGGCAGCCGCCCGTGTGGCGCAACTTTGCCCCCGGGTCAAGGTCTTGACCGCACGGCGTTTACGCGGGAATGGTGCGCCTCCTCTGGCGCTCCCTTGAGCCTTTACCCTCCCCATGAGCTGGCAGGCGGGCTCCCTTGCGCCCCGCCCGCCGCGGTTCCAGACTGAATGCAACGTGATGACAAAGCTCTACCAATCCCGCTGCCTTCTATCCGCGGCTCTTGGTGCGATGGCGCTTCTCCTGGCGCTGGCGCCGGCCGGTGCGGCCACCCCCGCAAACACCCTGGAGACGATCCGGGCGCGCGGGAACCTGCTGTGCGGGATCAGCGAGCCGGAGCCGGGCTTTTCCGAGATCAACGAAGCAAGGGTGCGATCGGGGCTCGACGTCGAGTTCTGCACTGCGCTTGCCGCCGCCGTGTTCGGCACCAGGGAGGCTGTGAAATTCTGGCCGCTCGCCCCCAACGACCGCTTCAAGGCTCTGCAATCAGGTGACGTCGACGTGCTGGCGCGCGGCGGCACGTTCACGCTCAGCCGCGACACGGAGCTGGGGGCGCGCTTCGCCGGGGTGCTGTTCTACGACGGCCAAGGCTTTCTGACGCGCCGCGGCAACGCGGTGGCGAGCGCGCTCGAGCTTTCCGGCGCCTCGATCTGCACACTGCCCGGCCCCATGGGCGAGCAGGGCGTCGCCGATTTCTTCAACGCGCAGCGTATGCGCTACCAGATTGTGACGCAGGCGCATTGGGATGACGTCGTCAACGCCTACGCGGCGGGTGACTGCACCGTGCTCTCCGGCGATGTATCTCTGCTCGCGGTCGCGCGCACCAAGATGAAGCAGCCGGCCGATCATATGATCCTGCCTGAGATCATTACGAAGGAGCCCGCCGGACCGGCCGTGCGCCAGGACGATGCGCAGTGGTTCGCCGTCGTGCGCTGGACCCTGATGGCGCTGATCGAGGCCGAGGAGCTCGGCATCACCAGCGCCAACGTGGACAGCATGCGCGCCTCCAACGAGCCCGAGGTGCGACGCTTCTTGGGGCTCGAGGCAAACCTCGGCCAAGCGCTCGGGTTGCCGCGCGACTGGGCCTATCAGATCGTGAAGAATGTCGGGAACTACGGCGAGATCTTCGACCGCACGTTGGGGGCGAAGTCCAGCTTGAAGCTCGCACGCGGCCTCAACAACCTTTGGAGCAAAACCGGACTGATGTACGCGATGCCGTTCCGGTGAGGCTGCGTGTACTCTCCGGCTAAGAGCCTACGCAGGATGCCGCGATGAAGGAGCTACTCGCGCAGCATGGGGGCCTCGCCGCGGCGCTCGCTGGCCTCGCACCGCTCGCTTTGCTCATTCTGTTGCTCGCAAGCGCACGACTGGGGAGGGCGCGTAAGCGGGTTGGCGCGCCGGTCGCGGAGGTGCCGGCACCCGTCGCTCAGAAGATTAAGGCGGACCCTGCGGTGCTGCTCGCCGCCATCACCGAGGCGGAGGCTGCGGGGCAGAGCGACCGGCTGCCCGGCCTTTACCTCGCGCTTGCAGAGTGCCGTCTGGACGCGGGCGCAGCCGCGGAGGCGGAGGAGCTGTTGCGCAAGTGTCTGCGCGGTGCCGCGCCGGCGCGCCACAAGGCCACCCACGCCAAAGCCAGGCTTGCGCTCGGCGATCTCGCGCATGCCGGCGGCGACCCGACCACCGCGTGCGAGCACTGGCAGATCGCGCGGGCGCTGTTTCACGAGTTGAAGCAGGCCGACGACCACGAGGCGGCCGAGCAGCGCATGCTGCGCAATGGCTGTCCTACTGATTGGGTGCTGACCGACTTCTGAGGCCGGATATGCGAGGCCGGCGCTTCAGCGCATCACCACCTCGACCTGCGTCGTCTCGCCATCGGCCACCGTGAAGTCGCGCTTAAAGGCGCGCCCCCCCGATTTGGCAATGACGGAGTAGGTGCCCGGCGCGAGGATGTGCGTCGGCAATGCCCCGACGCTGCGCTTGACCACCTCGCCGTCCGCCGTCTGCACGGTCCACTGCGTATCGGGCAGCGCCTCGCCGCCCTCGCGGGCAACGAGCTTGAAGGTGGCGCGGGCGGCAGCGTGTGTGACGGTTGCCTCCGTCAGCTTGCCGGCCTCGACCGTCACGTCGGCCTCCACCTCCGCATTGGCGTCGCCGTAGGTCGAAACGATGCGATAGATGCCGGCGTTGAGTCGCACGACGACGTCGGGCTTCAAGTTGCCGACGACTTTGGTGCGGTTGTCGGATTGGTCGCGCTCGCCCGAGTAGATGTCGTAGCTCACCGTGTTGGGTGCCGGTGCGGCGCTGCCGACCAGCACCTTCACCCGCAGGCCGCCCGCGTTGAGCACGAACCTCTCGCTCATGGTGGCGCCCGGCGCGACCGTGATCTTGCGCGTGAGGTCGGCACGCCCGAACGCGGCGTTGACGATGTATTCGCCGGGTTTCAGGCTCAGCGTCGGGCTCGCATCGGTCTTGGTCATGAGGAGCTTCGGCTGACCTTTCTTGCCGGGAGCCTCCTGGTAGATGCGCCAAGCGAGCCCTTGATCAATGCGCTGGCCGTCGACGGTCAGCAGCGCGACGAGGTTGACTTGCGCCGGCGTGTTGGACTCCGGGCCGGCCTCGCTGGTGCGTGGAACGACGGTGGTGTTCGACGGCACCGTCACGGTGGCGGGCACGTCGCCGGGCCCGGCTTCCTCGCTCGACGGCGGCAAGCCGCCGCGCAGCGTGACGCCATTCTGCCACGGGTCTTGCGCTTGCGCAGGGTCCTGGGCCTGCGCGATCCCATGCGCCAGCAGCAGCGCCATGAAGGCGCCCCCTGCGAGAGCGCGCCGCAAACGATGTGAGAGTCTCGCCATCACGGCCTTATCGCAAGCTCTGCCGCCGGTGATACGCTTCATTGAGCACGCGGTACGAGAATGTTCGAAATATGGCTGATGGCCGCGATCTCGGCGCCATTAACCGCCGATGTCGAGGGTGCGCGTCTCCCCGGCCTTCAATTCGAAGGCTCCGCGCACCTGCTTGTCGCGCGTCTCCGAGGTCACGACATAACGCCCCGGCGCGAGCAGCGCGGTCGGCTGCGGATCGCTCGAGCGCAGGACGGGCTGCCGCTTCTCGTCGCGTACCTCCCAGAACACGTCGCCCGCGCCGGCGCCTTGCGCGTCGGCGAGCCGCAGCGTGACGCGTCCGGCGTCGAGCTTTAGGGCCACCTTCTGCGCCTGCCCTGCCGTGAGCGTCACCTCGGCGGCGGCACGGACGTTCGTCGAGCCGAGCCCTGCCTCGATGCGATAGCGCCCCGCGGCAAGATCGAGGTCGGGCTCCTTCGCCCGTGTGCGCAGGACCTCGCGCGGCTCGCCGTCGAGACGGACCACGGTGTAGGTGAGCGGCAGGACATCGAGCGAGGTTGCGCCGTCGGCCTTGGCCGAAAGCTTCACGTGCGCGAGGTTGAGCGGCAGCGTCTTCTTGACCACGTCGCCGGCACCGATCGCGATCTGCTCCTTGGTCTCGGCACCGGGGGCGCGCGCCGTCACGTAGTAGGTGCCGGAGGGGAGAGTGAAGACGGGTGTGGGTGCGGCCGAGCGCGCCACCTCGCGCCGTCCCTGCGGCGCGTCGGGATCGTCCTCGTAGACGATGAACGTCACTCCGGGAGCGGCAATGTCGGCCGCGTCGCTGCCGTTGCCGCGTGCCGCGGTCAGCTCGAGCCGCCCCGTCGCCAGCATGGCGTCGAAGGTGGTGCCGGTCGCAGCCGCGATCTTCACGGTCTGCTCCTGACGCGCGAGGCCGTCCTCCGCGCTGACTTTATATTCCCCGGCCGGCAGCACGATCTCGGGCTGCGCCTCGCGGCCGATCCAGAGGGGAGCTGAACTCTTTTTCGCGTCGGCGCCGTTGAGCGCAGTGACGGTGAACACCGCGGCCGGCAGCGGCGGCGCCGTCTTGGCGGCGCGCGCGAGCATCTTGAGCACACCGGCGTTGAGATCGAGCCGCACCGATGTCGGGGCGTCCGCCTTCACGTCGACCGATTGGTGGGCGCTCGCCAAACCCAGCCGCGCCTCGACCTCGTAGGTGCCGGGCGGCACCCTCTCGACGAGGGCGGCAGCGCGCGTATCGCGGATCACCTCGCCGTCGGGCCCTGCCTTGGTGATGCGCCAGCGCACCGGGCTTTCGAGCGTGGCGCTGTCGGGGCCAAGCCCGGCCGTGAGATAAAGGCCAGGAGGTGCTTGGGGCGGGGGCGCGGCCTGCTCCTTCTTGCTCGTCTGCTCTTGGACCGGTGCCGGCGACGCGCCCGGCTCGAGGTTGGCGAGCTTCAGGATCTCACCGAGCGCGGAGTTGAGGCCGGCGGTGTCCTGTGCGTCGTAGGCGCGCCCGTGGGTGACATTGGCGACGCAACTCATCTGTTGGAGCTTCTGCGGACCAAGCCCGAGTCCAATGGAGTAGATGGCGAGATTTGGATTGGCCTTGGCGATCTCCGCCGCCGCGGCGCAGGTATCGGGGCTGCAGTTGTCGACATCGTCGTGGATCATCACGATCGTCGCCGGAGCGGCGGTGCCGATTGCCTTGGCCGTCTCGCGCAGGCCGAGCGCGACCGGGCCCATGCCCGTGGCATTGAGCTTGGAGAGCGGCGCGGTGATCTTATCGACGTTGTTGGCGTCGGGCGGCGCAATGACCTCGACGTCGCCGCAGTAGCCGCGGCGGCGGTGCCCGAAGGAGGAGAGGCCAAGGCGCGCATCCGGCCGGATGCGCGAGAGCGCTTGCGTGAGCGTCTCGCGGCTGATTTCAAACTTCGGGCGCTTGTCGTTGCCGAGCGGCCCCCACATGGAGCCCGAGCCGTCGAGCAGGAACATCACGGTCGGGGCCTGGTCGGCGGCGCGAGCGGGACCGGCCATTCCGAGCGCGGGGAGCGCGAAGAAGGCGAGAAGGATTGTTGTGGGACGCAGCGGCATGCGGCCTTCGACCCCTTGCGGTTGGGCCTTCGAGATTCGGCGGGAAGATAGCCCATTCGGCGTGGCAACGGCACCCCAACACAGGAAGCGTGCGGAAAGACGGCGGGCCCTGCGACGAATTTGGATTGGCAGGAGGGGTGGGCTGCCGCTACGAGGTCTGCATGGAAAATCCCGTTATTGCCCTACTCTCCTCGCGCCGCTCCGTGAAACCCGACCGCCTGCTGGCCCCGGGTCCGACGCCCGAGGAGCTCGAGACCATGCTGCGCATCGCCTCGCGCGTTCCCGACCACAAGAAGCTCGCGCCGTGGCGCTTCATCGTGCTCGAGGGCGACGCCCGCGCCCGTCTGGGTGAGGTCATCGCGGAGGCTTGCATCACCGAGGAGCCGGAGCGTCCCTCGGAGATTCGCCTCGCCATGGAGCGTGGACGGTTGATGCGCGCCCCGCTCGTTGTCGCCGTAGTCTCGCGGGTGACGCCGCACCGCAGCGCACCCGAATGGGAGCAGGTCCTCTCCGCCGGCGCCGCCTCATTCAGTCTTTGCCTTGCCGCCAACGCTCTGGGCTACGGCACGTCCTGGATCACGGAGTGGATCGCCTATAGTCCGCGGGTGCGTGCGGCCCTGCATCTCGCCGACAACGAGCGGATCGCCGGTTTTGTCTACATGGGGACGCCGGCGGAGCCGCCGCAGGAGCGCGACCGCCCGGCGCTCGCCGACATCGTCACCCGCTGGCAGGGCTAGGCCGCTCCAAATCGCGACACCGGTTAACGATGCGTTCACCCTTCGCCGCTAGCGTGGTGTGGGGCTCTTTGTTCGTGGGCTCAAGCGTTCGTCCGTTTCGTTGCCGTTGCGGAGTGAAGCTCTTGAGTTCCCTTTTCGAGGTTCCTGCGCAACTCGCGCTCGTGCTGACCCTTGCCGCCTCCGGGCCCGGCGATGGTGCACGACCCGCGCCACCCCCCGCGGAGACGGGCGCGCTCGCGACTGCGCAACTCGTCCTCAATCCTGAGCCTCTCGAGGGCCCCTATCGCTTCAGCGAGAGCAGCTGGCTGCGAACCCTGCGCGAGGACTTACCCGCGGGTGACGCGCTCGCTGCCTACTCGGGACGAATCTTCAAGACGAGCGGCGGCCGCTACTACGTGCCGGCTGTGGCCGACCGCCGTCCGATTCTCGCCGCGCGCGCGAACGCGGCAGTTGCGGAACGCGCAGCTGGGGCCTTTGCCGCCGACAATGCGGCGCGCCTGCGTGGCGCTCTCAATCGTCCGGTGAGCGCGGGCGATCTCTACATTGCGCACGTGTTCGGCCCTGACGCGGCGATCGCCTTTATCCGTCAGGCGGAGGCTCACCCGAACGATTCCGCGGCTGAGCTTGCCCCCGATCTCGTGCCGCCGGCGCCCGAGCCGGAAGAGGGCACTCCTCCGCCGACGCTCGCGCAGCTCTACAACCGGCTAACGGAGCCGATGCGCAGGTTCGCACGTGGGGCCGCGGCGCCGGCCGCTCTGCGTGCACACGCTCGTGAGCGGGACGCCGCGCTCGACTTGAAGCCGACCCTTGGCGACATGGTGGCGCCAAGGCCGGCCCCCGCCGCGGCGAACGCATTCGCATGGCACGCCGAGGTCGACGCCGGCGGCGGCATGCCGCTTCCTCAATAGCGGAACTGCTCGGCCAGCACGCGCTCGTCCCAGCTGTGGTCGGCGTCGAACATCAGGTAGAGCTCGACGTTGCGCGCCTTCTCGACCTCGACGCGCAACACGCCGCGCGTCTCGTGGTGATCGGCGACCGCGCTCACGGGGCGCTTGTCCGGCTCGAGCACGTGGATGGAGATGTGCACCTTGTTGGGCAACAGCGCTCCGCGCCAGCGCCGCGGCCGGAAGGGGCTGATGGGAGTGAGCGCGAGCAGCGGCGCATTGATGGGCAGGATGGGCCCGTGCGCGGACAAATTGTACGCCGTCGATCCGGCCGGCGTGGAGACCAGCACGCCGTCGCAGACGAGCTCCTCCATGCGCACCTTGTCGTCGACGAGGATCTTGAGCTTCGCCGCCTGATGCCGCTCGCGGAACAGCGATACCTCGTTGATGGCGAGCGCCTTGTGCGCCTTGCCTTCGCGGTCGTAGGCGATCATCGACAGGGGATGAATGCGGCTGACCTCGGCAGCGGCGAGGCGCGCGCGCAAATCATCTTCGCTATAGTCGTTCATGAGAAAGCCGACGGAGCCGCGATTCATCCCGTAGATGGGAATGCCGTCGTTCATGAAACGGTGCAGCGTCTGCAGCATGTGGCCGTCGCCGCCGAGCGCCACGATCGCGTCCGCTTCCGCCGGGTCCACCTCGCCGTAGCGCGCAACGAGGCTCTTGTGGGCCTCGACCGCTTCCGGCATGTCGCTCGCCACGAAGGCAATCTTCTCGAATTTTCGCTTCGGCTTTGGCATGGTGGCAGGGTAGGCGCGAAAGCGTGGAGGCTCGCTTAAGTGCAGGAAAACGACAAGCCCGTTCTCATCTATTCGACCTTCCCGACCGCCGAGGCCGCCGCAGAAGCCGGCCATGAGCTCGTCGCGGCGCACTTAGCCGCCTGCGTCAACATCATCCCCGGCATGCGGTCGATCTATCGCTGGGAGGGCAAGATCGCGCAAGACAGCGAAGCGGTCATGATTATCAAGACGCGGGCGAGCCTGGCGGAGGCCGCCATCGCCGCTACGCGAGAGCGCCACAGCTACACCAACCCGGCCCTCCTCGTCGTGCCGATCGAGGGCGGCTCGGCCGACTATCTCGGCTGGTTGATGCAGGAGACGGAGCGAACGTAAACGCCCCGAAAGGAGCGCGGTCAGGAGTTCGTAGCCGATCAGTAAACGCCGCCGAGGCTCAGCATCAGATTGTAGCGCGGTGTTCCGGGGCCCTCGCGGTGGCTATGGTAGCCGCTGCCGTTGCTGGCAGAGCGGCGCTCGCTGTGTGGGGCCGGTGCCGTCACCGGCGGCTTGGCCGCGGCCGCGTTGGGATCGAGCGCGGTGGTCGCATTCGCCGTCGCCATGCCGTTCGGCGCGGTCACGACTCCGGGCACCGTGCTCACTGCGGGCGGCGGGTCAACCGTGGCCGGTATGGGGCCGCCGATCGCCATGCGGCCCGGCAGCGGCTCGGTGGAAACCACCGTGGTCGGCATCGGCTTGAACAGCGGCTGTCCGCCGGCCACGTCCGGCGAGGTGGCCTTCCAGGGCAGCACCTCCTTCTGCGCGGTCGCCACCTGCGGCGCGTTGGTCGGCTTCGCCTGCGCGGTGATCGGCAGGCCGACGCAACGCCCCGACGCCGACAGCGACTGCCCGGCCGGGCACGCGCCGCACGTCTTCTCGCCGTGCGATTGGATC
>DATIZL010000154.1:0-13512 GCA_035517115.1 Hyphomicrobium sp. | reverse complement strand
GGCTACCTCGACAGCCACGTATCCGGCGCCCAGGCGGCGATCGAGACCTCGCTGACCTGCTTGTCGCGGACCGCGCTCGACCCGTCGGCCGAGCGCAGCGCCCGCTCGCGCGCCCGCTTGACGGCCGCCATCGAACGCGAGGTCACCTTCCTCAGGGAGTCGCTGCTCCGCAACGGGCATCCGAGCCCGCTCGAGCGCGTGGCGGCGTTGTTCATCACGCTGTCGCGCTACAACGCCTACGAGGGGCGCGAGCCGACGCTGATCACGGACTCGCTCAAGTGCGGCGTGGTCGCGGGCTACCTCAACATGAGCGTTGGCGAGCTCGCCGCCCAGCTCTCCGAGATGGAGGTGCGCGGCCTCATCGAGCCCTGCGCCAAGGGAATGCGCCTCAAGGACCTTGACGGCCTCGAGAAGATCGCCGACAGACCGCTCTGAGCGGCCCGTCTCTCGTTATCTCCCATTCCTGCACAAGTCTTGGGCCGCTTGTTCGCGCGCCTTGTGCCCCGCATCTCCGCACTCGAATGACCATGCCGGACAGCCCCGAGCTCGACCTATCGCAACTGCCAGGGCGCCGCGGCAGCGCCAGCCTACTCGTCGGCGACGAGCACACGGCCGCCCGCATCGGCAGCGGCCGCGCGCCGGTGTTCGCCACGCCCACGCTGGTCGCGCTGATGGAGAGAGCCGCCGTTGCCTGCATCGAGACGGCGTTGCCGGCCGGACAAGAAAGCCTCGGCGTGCGCATCGACGTGGAGCATATCGCGCCGACGCCCGTCGGCCTGCGGGTGACGGCGACGGCGGAGGTCTCCGCGGTGAGCGGGCGCACCGTCACATTCGCGGTCGAGGCGCGCGATGACGCCGGCGTCATCGGCAAGGGGCGCCACACTCGCGTCGTCGTCGACAGCGGGCGCTTCCGCACCAGGGCCGAGGCCAGACGGGGGCGGGCACATGCCGATTGAGACACAACCCGCACGTGCCACACCTGCAGCAAAAGTAAGCCAAGGACATCCGATATGGGTTGGCGCGGGGCGCAAATCTCGGCACAATGTCGAAGAATCAAGCAATAAGCTCGCCTCGGCAGCCTCTGGGAGGTCCTCCATGCGCGCAGTACAAGCAACGCTTCTCATGACCGCCGCGCTGTTCGGCGGCACGCTCTTCGTCACCGCGGCTTCAGCAGCGGATCAGGCGGCGCCTCAACCTGCGCCACAGGCGCAGGCGCAACCGACGCCGCAAGCGCAGGCGCAGCAGACCATGGGCCCCGCGGCACCGCCGACCAAGCAGAAGGAATGCCCCGGCAATCCCGATCCGCTCGGCGTTTCGCGCGTCGTCGAGATCGACACCACCGGCGGACCCGGCTTCGGCTTCCAGCACTACAAGGCCTACGACTTCCTGCAGCCCAAGGAGGTGGTGCTGACCTTCGACGACGGGCCGCTGCCGGGACGTACCACCGCGATCCTCGCCGCGCTCGAGGCGCAGTGCACGAAGGCGACTTTCTTCTCCGTCGGCAAGGTCGCGGGCGGCTACCCCGAGATTCTGCGCGACGTCGCCAAGGCGGGCCACACCATCGGCGCCCACACCGTCAACCACAAAGACCTCTCGAAGATGAAGTTCGACGAGGCCAAGGACGAGATCGAGCGCTCGATCAGCATCATTCACCGCGCGGTCGGCGGCCCGACCGCGCCGTTCTTCCGCTTCCCGTTCCTGCGCGACTCTCCTGAGCTCTTGAAGTACCTCGCCGACCGCAACATTGCCGTATTCTCGACCGACATCGACAGCTTCGATTTCAAGGGTCCCGCGGCGCCGGCGCTGGTGAAGCACGTGATGGCCCTGCTCGAGAAGCGGGGTAAGGGCATCATCCTGATGCACGACATCCAGCCGCACACGGCGGCGGCGATGCCCGACCTGCTGAAGGAGCTCAAGGCCAAGGGCTACAAGGTCGTCCAGCTCACGGCCAAGGCGCCGGTGCAAACGCTGCCGGAGTTCGACGCGCTGATCGAGAAGGACATCAAGGGCATGCCGACGGCGCTGTCGGACCGCCCGATGACCAGCGTGATCAAGACGATCTCCGGGGAGTGAGGGCAGGCGGCCTTTTTACCGGGCTCGCGAGTTGTGATAACGCGCCTGCCCGGTGCACTTGAGTTGCAAAGGCCGTCCTATGCGTCGAACAGTCCTGCAAAGCCTTTCGGGCGCCCTGCTCGCGGTCCTTGCCGCGGCCAGCGCGCCCGCTTCTGCTGTGGCCGCGACCTGCACGGCTGACGATTTCGCCGCGGCGGTCGACAAGTCGGGATCGCAGTTGAGAGCGTTCAACACTGAGGCGTTGCCCAAGCTGCGCGACAAGCTCAAAGAGCTCAAGGACGCCAAGGGCTGGGGTGACGACTACGAGGAGAAGGGCCTCGACAGCGTGCGCGACGCGCGCGCCGAGAGGTTCGATGCCAACGCCGAGGAGCTTATCACCAAGATCGACACCCTCGGACGCCCGCCGACCGACGCCCCGCCTGACTGCGCCAAGCTGGCCGAGCTGCAGGCCGCGGGGCAGGACCTGCTCGCGCTCATGAAGGCCAAGTCGGCCTACACGATCTCCAGGATCGACGCCGCCATCAAGGACAAGACCGCTGCGGCACCCGCCAACGCTGCGCCCAAGAGCGCCGAGCCGCAGGTCGCCAACGTCCCTGCGCCGGGCACTCCGGCACCTAAGTCGACGCCCAAGCCGGGCACGTGGAGCACCAAGACCAAGCCCGAGGCGGAACCGCCCATGGCGGCGCTGCCGGTGCCACCCTCACCGACCTATGTACCCGAGCCGGCGCCCCCGGAGGGTGCCGAGCGCGGCTACACCATCGATGAGATCCACGAGGTGACGCGCGGCTTTTTCGGCACCATCTCGACGAGCCTCGGCAGCGTCATCGAGTATGCCTTCAGCAAATCGGGGCGCCCCGACGGCTACGTGCTCGGCACCGAAGGGGGCGGGGCGTTCCTCGCCGGCCTGCGCTACGGCACCGGCACGCTCTACCTGCGCTCGGGCGGAACGGCCAAGGTCTATTGGCACGGGCCCTCGATCGGCACCGACGTCGGCGCGTCGGGCTCGCGCACTATGTTCCTGATCTACAATCTGCACGATCCCAACGACCTGATCCGCGAGTTCACGGGCATCGATGGCTCGGCCTACTTCGTCGGCGGCGTCGGCATCACCTTCCTGAAGGGCGGCCCCGTCCTCATGGCGCCGATCCGCTCGGGTCTCGGCTTCCGCCTCGGCGCCAATCTCGGCTACATCCGCTTCACGCCGCGGTCGACCTGGAACCCGTTCTAGTCAAAACCTACCAGTTGCCGCCGTAGATCTGACGTCCGCGCGGCCTTGCGCGCGGCTGCGCGGCAGGTTGCTCATAGGCGAAAAAGCCGCCGAACGGCTGGAAGACCGGTTCATTGCGGCGCTGCGCCACCATGGGCGAATACGGCGGCTTGCCGTGCACGGTGATCTGCGTGAGCGCCATCCCGTGCCGCTCAACGAGGTCGTAGAAGGTGCGCGCGTTCTGGAGCGCGAGCCGCACGCAACCGTGGGACGCGGGCCGGCCTAGGTTGCCGACGGCATTGGTCGCGTGCACGGCGACACCCTCCTTGAAGAACACCGCATACGGCATCGGCGCCCAGTCGTACTGCCGCGAGTAGTGCATGCGCGAGGTCCAGCTCACCGTGAAGGTGCCAGTGGGCGTCGTGTAGCCGGCGCGCGCCGACGAGATGGGCCAGCGGTAGAGCTGTCCCGCGCGGTCGGAGACGGTCATGGTCTGCGTCGACAGATCGATGTCGGCGAACAGCGTGGGCTTGGGCGGATCGAGCGGCGGAGCCGACGCCGCATCCTCGGGCGCGGCGGCGGCAGGGGCAGCAGCCGGCGGAAGTGCCGCGTCGGTTGTTTGCGGCTGCTCGGTGACCGGCGCCGGTGTCCCAACCGCGATACTGCTCGGCTCGGCGGCGGCGAGAGCCGAAGGGGGCTCAGCCGCAACGGCTAAGGAGACGAGAAGAAGCGCTGAAATCGCGGCGGCGGGAACTCGAACGCAACGCATCGCTTGACCCACCCGCTCCCGTGCCCGGCGCTCACCTTGACACAAGCTTACTGCCCCGCGGATGCCCAAAGCTTAACGGCCGCGCTCCGTTTGAGCGCATTTGAGCCCGCGAGCCCGCGAAATGCCCCTCAGCATCCCACGCGGCGGGAGCAGCCGCAACTTGCAAAACCGCTAAAGCCGGAGGCTCAGTTGCCGAACAGCAGTTGGAAGATCGTGCGCGGCCGGTGCCGGTGCTCGCCGCGATCGTACTGCGAGGAGTCGAGCTGACCCCACGGCGACCAGGCGCCCGAGCCGTCGGTCGTATAGCGCTGGTTCTGCGCCACGGGGCGCGCGGCGCGCAGCACGAACTCGTCTGTGGCGCCATCGACGCTCGCCACCACCACGCGATCGTCTTGCCAGGTCCAGTTGGCGACCTTGGCGCCCTGGCGATGAGGCTCGATTGCGATCACGGTGTTGGTGTCGAGATCGAGGATTGCCACCTGCTCGACCTCCTCGGGGCCTTTCTCCCCTGCGGTGACGCCGCCCTTGAAGCGCAGCGTGCCGATGCCGATGAGCGGCGGCGGCTTCACCTCCCACTCGAGCAGCTGCGGCTTACCCTCGCCCGCCATCTCCAGGGGCACGCGCAGCTTCTTGTACTGATCGCTCACCGCGAAGTACTGCGATCCGTGCTGCACGACCTTCCACTTGTCGATGCCGAGGCCGGGCACCTCGCGATCCTCCTCGTCACCGAGGTCGGCGCCGAGCCGCTGCAGGCCGAGCACCGCTTGCTTGAGCCCGGGCCTCAGCGCGAGGGCCCGCTTGTAGTCGGTGACGGCCCGCTCGTTGTGGCCCTGCGCCTCCTCGAGCTCGCCGTTCGCCCATAGCGCCTCCGCGCCGTCGGGCTCGAGCTTCAGCGCC
This sequence comes from Hyphomicrobium sp., assembly GCA_035517115.1. Classification (GTDB taxonomy): domain Bacteria; phylum Pseudomonadota; class Alphaproteobacteria; order Rhizobiales; family Hyphomicrobiaceae; genus Hyphomicrobium_A. The sequence continues at coordinate 8,566 of DATIZL010000154.1, read as the reverse complement.
GTCTCCGCGTCCTTGAGCCCGATGTCGGCCTGCCCGCTCTGCTTGTAGACGACGGCGCGGTAGGCGAACGCCAAGGCCGAGCGCGGATCGAGCTCGATGGCGTGGTTGAGGTCGGCGAACGCCGGCTCGTAGGCTTGCGACATGCCGTAGGCGAGCCCGCGCGCGGCATAGCCGTGGGCCGATCTCGGATCGAGCTCGACGACGTGCGAGAAGTCTTTGAGTGCGGCCTCGATGTTGTTGTCGGCGAGGTAGGCTTGCCCGCGCAGCAGGTAGAGCTCCGCGTTGCCGACGTCGAAAGCGATGGCGCGCGATAAGTCCTCGATTGCATCCTGGTTGCGGCCGATGCCGAGCTTGGCCTCTGCCCTGGAGCGGTAGCCGGCGGCAAAGCGCGGATCAGCCGTTACCGCGCGCGTGAAGTCGCGGATGGCGGCGTGCGGGCGCCCGACCCCGAGATAGACGCGCCCGCGCCCGGCGAGCGGTGCCGCCGCCTGCGGCATCAGCTTGATGGCGCGGGTGTAGTCGCCAATGGCCTGGTCGGGATGCCCGATCTGCGAGTAGGCCCCGGCGCGGTTCCCCAGCGCCGCGGCATAGCCCGGTGCCAGCACGATCGCGCGGTTGAAGTCCTTGATCGCCTCGTCGGGATAGCCGAGCGCCAGCAAGAGGCTGCCGCGGTTGTTGTAGATCGCCGCGTACTCGGGGAAGAGCTGGGCCGCACGATTGAAGTCGTCGATGGCGAGCTTGGGCTGGCCGAGGCGGGCATAGGCGACGGCGCGGTCGTTGAGGATCGTCGCGCGCCGGTCGTTGGCGAGTGTGGTGTCCTTCAGGGCCTCGGTGTAGCCCGCCACAGCCTGTCCGGTATCGCCGCGCACGAGTGCGGCTGCCGCGTCCTGCGCCGGGGGCGAGGTGTCCTCCTCGGCGGCCAACGCCGCGTCGCAGGCCGCCATCAGCAGCACGACAAGTGTGAGCCGTCGCAGCATCATCGTCTCTCGCCCGTCACCCTTGGTCGCCCTCCGAATCCAGCATAGGGCAATAAGCGTCGATTGTGGCGCGCAATCGGTCCCAGCCCTGGGGCCGTCTTACGCATTTTCCCGGCCCAACTGCAGCTTCCCCAGCACCGCCGGAAGCTCCTCGGGCAGGTCCTCGGCGATCAGCCCCGGGCCCACCTCGGCCGCGGCCTCCCCGTGCAGCCAGACGGCCGCGCACGCGGCCTCGAAAGCCGGCATCCCTTGTGCGAGCAGCCCGGCGATGAAACCGCCGAGGACATCGCCGGCGCCCGCCGTCGCCAGCCAAGGCGGCGAGTTCTCGTTGATGGCGGCGCGGCCGTCTGGGGCGGCAATGACGGTGTCGGCGCCCTTGAGCACGACAATGGCCCCGCTCTCTGCCGCCGCGGCGCGTGCGCGGTCGAGCTTGCTGCCTTGATGCAGCGCAGAGAAGAGGCGGCGGAACTCGCCCTCGTGCGGCGTGAGAACGACCGGACGCGTCTGCGCGGCGATCAGTCTCGCAAGCATGGGCGCATTGCCCTCAAACGAGGTGAGCGCGTCTGCATCGAGGACCGCTCCCGCACCGGATGCGAGCGCTGCGGCCACCAGCTCGCGCGCTGGCGCTCCGACGCCAAGCGCCGGACCTAGCAGCACGGCGTTCTTGCGCCGGTCCGATAGGATCTGCGTCAGGCCGCTCGCACCCTCAAAGGGCAGGAGCATGATGGCGGTCAAGTGCGCGGCATTGACGGCGAGGGCGTCGGGCGGGCTCGCCACGGTGACGAGGCCGGCGCCGACGCGCAGCGCTCCGCGCGCGCCCATGCGCGCTGCGCCCGTGTGTGCAAGCGGCCCGGACACGACGAGAGCGTGCCCGCGATCGTACTTGTGGCCCGCCGGGCGCGGGCGTGGAAAGGAGGACAGCCACAGTCCCGGAGCGTTGGCCCACGTGCGCGGGTCGATCTCGCTCAGCACCGAGGCCGGGATGCCGATGTCGGCCACACGCACGACGCCGCAATATTCGCGGCCGGGAAACAGCAGGTTCCCGGGCTTGCGGCGGAAGAAGGTGACCGTACGCCGCGCGTGGACGACGGGGCCGGCGGCAGTGCCCGTGGTGCCGTCGAGCCCGCTCGGCACATCGACGGCAATGATCGGGCAGCCGGAGGCATTCATCGCTTCAACCGCCGCGGCCGCTGCGCCGTCGAGCGGACGCGTGAGCCCAGCACCGAACAGTGCGTCCACGATGAGCTGAGCACCGTTGAGGTCGAAGGTCGAGAGCGGCGCGATGGCTCCCGCATAGCGCTCCGCCATGGCGGCCGCGTCGCCCTTGAGCGCGCCCCGGTCGCCGAGCAGCGCGAGGCGCACGTCATAGCCGCGCTCGCGCAGGTGGCGGGCGGCAACGAAGCCGTCGCCACCGTTGTTGCCGGGACCGCAGAGCACAGCGATACGGGCGCCCGCCGCCCACATCTGCGCCGCCTCGTCCGCCACCGCGCGCCCGGCATGCTCCATGAGGGTGAGACTTGCGACCCCGCCGGCGACCGCCAGCCTGTCAGCGCGCCCCATTTGCTCGCTCGTCAGCAGCTCGAGCCCAGTCATGAAAGCTCCCGGATGGCGGCGTTCGGAAATTGGGCAATGGGACCGCATTCCATGCGCCCAGTTTTCGTGCAATATGCGCGAAACTTGAGCACTAGGAGCCAACTCGGAACAGCAACGGGCACCGGGGATAGCAGCAACATCTTGGATTTACGCTTGATTATTCCCCGGCCGCAATTGGCATGGGCCATGCTAACCCATTGCCCGTCCGGACAATCTGCCCTTGCAGAACGACAGAAAATCGGAGGGACCAAGGGGTCATGAAGAAGATCGAGGCCATCATCAAGCCATTCAAGCTCGACGAGGTGAAGGAAGCCCTGCAGGAGATCGGCCTGCAAGGCATCACCGTCCTCGAGGCGAAAGGCTTTGGCCGCCAGAAGGGTCATACGGAGCTCTATCGGGGCGCCGAGTACGTCGTCGATTTCCTGCCCAAGGTAAAGATCGAGGTCGTCCTTGCGGACGAGATGCTGGACAAGGCCATCGACGCCATCCAGAAGGCGGCCAAGACCGGCCGCATTGGCGACGGCAAGATATTCATTTCCGGAATAGATAACGCCATCCGTATTCGCACCGGCGAAACGGGTGCAAGCGCCATCTAGCTTTGAGCCGCTTTCCGCGATAGAGGCTTGCCGCGGTCAGCAGGCAGCCCGAGGCGGGGTGTAGGAACAGGGGAGTCTCATGAAGAACGCAAGCGATGTCCTGAAAATGATCAAGGACAAGGACGTCAAGTTCGTTGACTTACGGTTCACGGACACCAAGGGGAAGATGCAGCACGTCACGGCGCAAGCGAATTGCATCGACGAGGGAACCTTCGCGGACGGATACGCGTTCGACGGCTCCTCGATCGCCGGCTGGAAGGGCATCGAGTCCTCCGACATGCTGCTGATGCCGGATCCCGCCTCCGCGCATCTCGACCCGTTCTTCGCGCAGTCGACGGTCGCGCTCTTCTGCGACGTGCGTGAGCCCACCACCGGCCAGTACTACGAGCGCGATCCGCGCAGCATCGCCAGGAAGGCCGAGGCCTACATGAAGTCGACCGGCGTCGGCGACAAGGTCTTCTTCGGCCCCGAGGCCGAGTTCTTCATCTTCGACGACGTGCGCTTCACCATCGACCCCACCAACACGGGGTTCAAGGTCGACTCCGCCGAGTTCCCGGAGAACACGGGCACCGAATACGAGATGGGCAACCTCGGGCACCGTCCCCGCACCAAGGGCGGCTACTTCCCGGTCCCGCCCGTCGACAGCTGCCAGGACATCCGCTCCGAGATGCTCTCGGTCATGACCGAGATGGGCGTTGAGGTCGAGAAGCACCACCATGAGGTTGCGGCGGCCCAGCACGAGCTCGGCATCAAGTTCGCGCCCATGGTGACGATCGCGGACCGCATGCAGATCTACAAGTACGTCGCTCACATGGTCGCGCAGGCCTACGGCAAGACCGCGTGCTTCATGCCCAAGCCCATCTTCGGCGACAATGGCTCGGGCATGCACGTGCACCAGTCGATCTGGAACGGCTCTACGCCGGTGTTCGCGGGCAACAAGTATGCCGACCTCTCCGATACCTGCCTCAGCTACATCGCCGGCATCCTGAAGCACGCCAAGGCGATCAATGCCTTCACCAACCCGACGACCAATTCCTACAAGCGGCTCGTTCCCGGCTACGAGGCGCCCGTGCTGCTCGCCTACTCGGCGCGCAACCGCTCCGCCTCCTGCCGCATCCCGCACGCGACCAATCCCAAGGCGAAGCGCGTCGAGGTGCGCTTCCCCGATCCGGCGGCGAACCCCTATCTCGGCTTCGCGGCCATGCTAATGGCGGGGCTCGACGGCATCACCAACAAGCTCCACCCGGGCGACGCCGTCGACAAGAACCTCTACGACCTGCCGCCGGCCGAGCTCGAGAAGATTCCGACCGTGTGCGGCTCCTTGCGCGAGGCGCTCGACAACCTCGACAAGGACCGGGCGTTCCTCAAGATGGGCGGCGTGATGACCGACGACATGATCGACGCCTACATCGAGCTGCGCATGGCCGAGAACATGCGTTACGAGATGGCACCGCACCCGATCGAGTACGATATGTACTACTCGGTCTGAGGCGGCTCAGAGCGATCGAGGGAAATCTGCGGCCCGGGGCGATCCTCGGGCCGCAAGCATTTTCAGAAGTAGACGATCACCACGATGAACAGCGCCGCCCAGGCGAAGAGGCGCAGCTTGCGCCGGTGCGCGGCGATCCACTGTGCGGCGCGGCCCGGCAGCTCGGCCCAGCGGATCTGGCCGAGCACGACGATCACGACGCCGAGCGTGAGGCCGATCACGACGGAGGCGTAGTCGAGGTAGACGCCGGAAACGGGAAGGCGGATGGGGCCGTTGGAGGTCTCGGTCGCACCCACCACGATCACGGCGGCGAGCATCAACCCGAGCGCCAGCATCGAGAAGAAGCCGAAAACAGCCCGCATGCCGCACCTGGAATTCGTCGCCTTCGCCCGCCCGTGTCGCCCCCGAGGCTAGCCCTCCGCCTTCAACAATCCGTTAACCATGCACGTCTCGTGCAAACCGGCATGCCGCCCCCGCATAGGCTCAAGCGTGCGGGTTAATTGACACCGCTGGCGCGCGGGCGCAGGTTGTAGAACCCTTTGCAAGGAGGTCTAAGAAAATGTCGCCTCCGGGCCGAACATTGCCGCGCTAGCACGGCCTGACGAGCCGCGTTTGAGCGCCGGCAGATCCCAAAAACCAATCATAAAGCTTGCTGCGGGCTAGAGGCCGCGCAGCCTTTGAAATCGCCCGAACGCGGGCAGGCTTTCAGCGAAAGCCAAGCAAAATGGGCCCGGACGGCAATGCCGCTCCGGGCCTGCGCATTTGAGCACAAGCCCCGACAAGAATTGATAGAAAATTCACCATGAGCGTGGCACCGTCTATTCAGGAAGACGGTGATTTCCCCCTTCTTTCAAGCTAGTGCGCTTGTCGCTTCAGAGTGCCCCGCAGGTATTGCCGACTAGGGTCTCGAGTGAAATGCGCAAAACGCTCCAGCCTACCCGCCGCTCGGGTGGGCCTGATCCGGGAGCCGCGCCATGCGCGAGGTCGCATCGAAGGCCGCAGCGGATAAGTCCACCGCGGGCCTCTTGAAGATCATGGACGACATCGCGCGCCTGCGCGCCGCGCCGGCGCCGCCGATCGCCGCAGGCGGCTACCGCATGCTGAATGTCCGCAGCGACCGCCAGCGCCCCATGCGCGCCGCCTTCATCGCCCCGCTGATCGCCAAGCCGATGCGCGTGCGCGGCTTTCTCACCGCCGTGTTCGCGGGCGGCCTTGGCCTGGCTGTTCTTGCCGGCCCCGTGACGTGCCCCTCGTGCGATCCGCTCCCGTCCGAAGGCCAAGTCGATGCCCAGCGCATCCTGTCGCGACTCGAATACACGCGAGACCTCTCCACCGACGCCGCTGCGCGCGAGATGCCACCGCCCGCGCAAGTAGAGCCGACGGTGACGGCTGACCGCGGCGAGCCGCCGGCAGTGTCTGCGCCGGCAATCCCCGAGCCCGCAGATGCCGCGGCTCCAACCTCGACGGCGGCGATCCCTCCGGTCCGCGACGGGGTCCCCGACAGCGTACCGGCTGCCGCCGATGCCGCCGAACCGAGCTCTGGCGCCGCGAGCCTGCCGCAGAAGATCGAGGAGCTGTCCGACCAGGGGCCGCCTCAGACCGAGATCGCCGCTGCCGCCGTCGAAAGCGCGCCCGAGGCGCCGCTGCCCCCGGTGGGTTCCACCGAGCTCCCGCACAAGAGCATCATCGACTCCGATCCCGTTCCGGAGGAGCCCGCGCCGCACGCAAGCACGCAGCGCAAGCACAGTCTCGTCAAGCAGCACCCCGCCAAGGCTCGCGTGCCGGCAGCGCACAACGTCCCGCCGCCTGCGCCGAAGCTCTATGGGCCGAACAAGTACCGGATGGTGCCAACGTGGGCGGCGAAGATGTACGAGAGCCCCTGGCAGAGCAAGGCGTTCTCGTTCCAGTAAGGGTGGCGCCCTCAGCGCGACACATCGCACGCGCAGACTTTGGCGCATGCGCATCATCCTCGCCCTCGCCGCCTCGGCTATATTGGTATCCGCGGCGCCGCCCCCCTCCTCCGCCGACCCGGTCTATGCCTGGCGCGCGCCCGGCCCCATCACGGCATCCGAGACGCTCGAGCAGCGCATCGCACCCCCGCCGGGATTTGCGCGCGTGCCGGCAGCACCCGACAGTTGGGCGGCGTGGCTGCGCGGGCTGCCGCTGAAGCCGCCCGGCTCGCCGGTGCTCATCTATACGGGCGCGCCCAAGTGGCGCCAGGACGTCCACGTCGCCGTCATCGACATCGATGTCGGCGCGCGAGACCTGCAGCAGTGCGCGGATGCAATCATGCGGCTGCACGGCGAGTGGCTGTTCGCCGCCGGCCGCCCCGTCGCCTTCGACGACACCGACGGCAAGCGCCGCGTCTTCTCGGCGCGGGACAAATCCGACCACGCGGCCTTCCGCAAGTACATGGACGTGGTGTTCGCCTACGCGGGAACCTACTCACTGGAGCACGAGCTGAAGCCGGTGCCCCTCAGCGATATCAAGATCGGCGATGTGTTCGTCAAAGGCGGCTTTCCCGGCCATGCGGTTCTCGTCGCCGACATGGCCGAGAACAGCGCGAGCGGGGAGAAACACTTCCTGCTGATCCAGAGCTACATGCCCGCGCAGGAGATGCACATCCTGAAGAACCCGGGCGCGCCCGACGGCTCGCCGTGGTATCCGGCGGCGTTTGCCGGCGACCTCGTCACACCCGAATGGACGTTTCGACCGGGCGCGCTGCACCGCTGGCCGTGAGCGTCGCCAGAGCGACGCGCTTAAGCGCGCGTCGCCAGGATCATCATGAAGACGGAGGCGAGAACGAAGGCGGCGAGGCCGCCCGCGGCCTTCACGCTCGCGTGCGGATCCGCGTGCGTCATCATCTGCATCAAGCCTTCGCCGAGGCCCGCAAGGCCTACGGCGACGATGATGAAGCCGATCAGAATGCCGAATGTTCCGCGCATAGTTGTCTCCGATCCCGTCCCGATAGTTTAAGGCATGAGCTCAGGCGCCGTTATTGCCCTGGTGCCGGTATCTCGCCCTGCTTGTCGAAGTCCTTGAGGTAGCTGTCGAAGGCGTGCGGATTGTCCGGCAGCGAAAGCGTATAGCCGATGACGGCGGCAAAACCCACACCCGCGAGCACAATTAGCGCGAGCGAGCGCAATACCACCGAGCGGCGCTTTGTCGCCCACGCCCAAGACGGGCGCACCAAGCCCACGACGAGGTTGAGCGCCGACAGGGCAAGCGCAATGGCAAACGCGATTTCGGCGCTCTCGATGAGCGTCTCGGCCAAAGGCGTCCCCCCGGAGCGGCTCAGGGCCGCTTGTGTTCTCGTTGGCGCACGTTCCGAGCTGGCCGGAGCGGCGCTTATTCCCCTTCACCACGCAGGCCAGGAGCCGTCAAGCCTTGTGCATCGCGGGATACGGTCAGGGCTGCTGGGTTGTGGCTTCCCCGCCAGTCTTGGAGGCACCCGCTCCGTCGGGGGTGCTGCTGAGCGGCCGCACGGCGACGTAAAAGGCCGTCGAGGCGATGAGCAGCCCGATCACCGACACGATGGCAATCGTGCGACGCGAGCTGGCTCCGACCCAGGCCGGCTTCAGCAGTCCGACCACGAGGTAGAGGACGATCAGGACGAAGATCGCCTGGAACGTCCAGGACGAGTAGTCAAGCAGTGCATTCGACATGGGTGAGCTCGCGTTGAGAAGCGGGAGCCCGATCTTGCCGGGCGAGGCTTAACACCGGGGAAATTCGCGCTCCGGCGTTCGATCGATCGAGAATGCTAACGGCGCGCCTCGGCGAGCGCGGGCGGCAGCGCTGCGGCGAAGACCGCCAAGTCGTCGTCGCGCCCGCAGCTCACTCTGATGCAGCGATTGAGCGGCGCGACGCTCGGCATGCGCACGAACACATCGCGCGCAAGGAGCCCGTCGAGA
>DATIZL010000153.1:0-2604 GCA_035517115.1 Hyphomicrobium sp. | reverse complement strand
CGTAGGCGACGTTGGCCGCGATGTCGCCGGCATAGGGGCTTTCGACGATCACGAGTCGCATAAAACAATTTGGGCTGGCGCATCTCCGACGAGAATCCGTTTTTCGGGGCGATGCCGGCGGCGCCACCGCGCCCGCTGAAGCCTAGACGGGTTGCAGGCCGTGACGAGCCGTGACGGCGCCGATGGCTTGGGGGTCGGGCGGGCCGCCGGCGTTCACCAAGGCGCCGACCTCGCGGAAAAAATCCGGGCGGAGGATGCCGGGGGTGACGGTGGCGAGGAAACGCACGGTTTCGGCGCCGCGGTTGACGAACTGGTGGGCCGCGCCGCGGGGGATGAAGAGCGCCTGGCCGGGGGCGAGCGCGAGTTCACGACCCTCCACGAGGAACTTGCACGTGCCGGCGAGCTCGCAGATGGTTTCGTCGTAGGTCACGTGCCGGTGCGGCGCCGGCACGCGGACGTTCGGCGGGACGGTGGCTTCGAACAGCGCGAGCGCGCCACCCGTGTCCGCGCCCTCAAGCAGGTAGCGGATTTCAATCTGGCCGACGCGAATGACCTCCCGGGGCATGGCGATGTTCATGGGAATGATTCTTTGAGGGCGGAGGGTGCGTTCGATCGCCGCCTCGGCGGGTGATCGGACCAGCCGGCAATCGTGCATCGAGGCTTATGCCGGTCGCGCGCCGCAGGCACGCCCAAAAGTCCGGCCCTTGATTTCTCCCGCGGCAATCTGCTAATTTCTTCCCTTTCCCGCCCTCACCCTCACTTTCACCCTCACTTCCCCATGCCCGAACCGCAACAATACGAGTTCCAAGCCGAGGTCCGGCAGCTGCTCGATATCGTCATCCACTCGCTCTACACGGAGAAGGAGATCTTCGTGCGCGAGCTGGTGTCCAACGCCGCCGACGCGCTGGAGAAGCTGCGCCACCTGCAGATCACGGAGAAGGAGGTTTTCGACGACCGCCTGCCGCTGGAGATCAACCTCACCACCGACGACGCCGCGAAGACCTTCACGATCCAGGATTTCGGCGTCGGCATGACGCGCGCCGAGCTGGTGGAGAACCTCGGCACCATCGCCCACTCCGGCTCGAAGGCGTTCCTCAAGGCGCTGAGCGAGACCGAGGCCAAGGCCACCAGCCTGATCGGCCAGTTCGGCGTCGGCTTCTACAGCGCGTTTATGGTGGCGAAGCGCGTGCGGGTCTTTTCCCACTCCTGGCGGCCGGCCGAGGCCGGGCAGGCGTGGGAGTCCGACGGCGCCGGCCGCTACGCGATCGAGGAGGCCGAGGGCCAGCGCCGCGGCTGCAAGATCGTGGTCGAGCTGAAGGACGAGTGCGCCGAGTTCGCGCAGGCCTCGCGGATCGAGGCCGTGCTCAAGCGCTACTCGTCGTTCGTGCCCTTCCCGATCAATCTCAACGGCAAGCGGGTCAACACGGTCCAGGCGCTGTGGCTGCGCGGCAAGAACGAGATCAAGGAGGAGGAGTACGTCGAGTTCTACAAGTTCCAGGCCAACGCCTTCGAGGCGCCGCGGCTGCGGTTGCACTTCAGCGCCGACGCCCCGCTGGCGATCAACGCCCTGCTTTTCGTGCCGGAGGAGAACCCGGAGCGCTTCGGCTTCGTGCGCGCCGAGCCGGCGGTGGCGCTCTACTGCCGCAAGGTCCTGATCGACGCGCACCCGAAGGACCTGCTGCCGGAGTGGCTGCGCTTCCTCAAGGGCGTGGTCGACAGCGAGGACCTGCCGCTGAACATCTCGCGCGAGCTGCCGCAGGACCGCGCGCTCATCGCCAAGCTCGGCCGGGTGATCACGCGGCGCTTCCTCAAGTTCCTCGAGGAAGAGGCGAAGGACCGCCCCGACAGCTACAAGGAATTCCACCGCCGCTTCGGCGTCTACCTCAAGGAGGGCGCGGCGCTCGACGAGTCGCACCAGAAGGACCTGCTCAAGCTCCTGCGCTACGAGTCGTCGCTCACCGAGAAGGACGCGACCACCAGCCTCGCCGACTACGTCTCGCGGATGAAGGAGACGCAAAAGGAAATCTATTACCTCGCCGGCCCGAACCGCGCCGCGATCGAGGCCGGGCCGTACCTCGAGGGCTTCCGCGCCCGCAACCTCGAGGTGCTGTTCTGCTACGAGAGCGTCGACGAGTACGTGATGGGCCACGCCCACGAGTTCGACGGCAAGCGGCTGGTCTCCGCCGACCAGGCCGACCTCAAGCTCGAGGAGCTGCCCAAGCCGCCGGGCGAGGACGCGCTCAGCGAGGAGCAGCAGAAGTCCCTGGCCGCGTGGCTCAAGGAGACGCTCGGCGACCGCGTGGCGGAGGTGAAGGCCGGCGACCGGCTGGTCGACTCGCCCGCGCTGGCGCTCAACGCCGACAAGTTCATGACGCCGCACATGCGGCGGATGATGCGGGCGATGAAGGCCGAGGGCGAAGACGACTCGCCGCCGCGGGTCGAGCTGCAGTTCAACCCGCGACATCCCGTGATCAAGCACCTGGCCGCGGCGCGCGAGGCGAAGCCGGAGGTGGCCAAGCTCGTCGCCGAGCAGGTGCTCGACAACGCGCTCATCGCCGCCGGGCTTTTGGACGACCCGCAAAAGATGGTCGCGCGGATCTACAA
>DATIZL010000152.1:0-11866 GCA_035517115.1 Hyphomicrobium sp. | reverse complement strand
CGAGACCATTCGTGGCTTTAACGTTGCGGGCTATGGCCCGCGCGATCTCAACACCAACAGCGCATTGGGTGGCACGACCTTTTGGGCAACGACTGCGGAGATTCGCTTTCCGATCCCGTTCGTTCCCGACGACCTCGGCATTCAGGGCGCTGTATTCGCTGATGCGGGCTCCCTATTCGGAGCGGGAGCGGGAGCCAAGGACAACCAGGGGTGCGGCTCAGCCTACGCAAATGGGCTTGGTGGCTACAACGCGGTCTGTTTAGCCGACAGTTCGGCTATACGCTCCTCGGTCGGCGGGAGCTTGATGTGGGCCTCTCCGGTCGGCCCCATCCGCATGGACTTCGCCAAGGTGCTCACCAAAGAGCCCTACGATCAAACGCAGTTCTTCCGCTTCGGCGCGGCGTCAAGGTTCTGACGTACCCGGCGTGAGTGCTAAAAGGGGTGCCAGAATCGGCCCGCGGCTGGCCGGCAGCATCCGTTTAAGGCAACAGGGAGCGTCGCCCGGGCGGCGGGTTTGAATGGAGCATCCCGGATTCTTCCATCGGGCCGGCCCATTCTCGCTGGCAGACATCGCGGCGGCGACCAAATCGGAGCTCGGCCCCCGCGCCGATCCCGCTCTCAGAATCGCGGATGTGCGCGCGCTGACCGATGCCTCCGCGCGCGATCTCTCCTTCCTCGACAATCGCAAATATCTGGCGCGGCTCACCGAGACGCGCGCCGGCGCCTGCCTCGTCGCTCCCGCGTTCGCGGCAAGCGTGCCCAAGGGCACGGCCGCGCTGGTGACGGCAGAGCCTTACCGCGGCTTTGCGTTGGCGTTGAAGCTGTTCTACCCCGATGCGCTGCAGCCAAAGGCTGCCCGCGCTGGTGGCGAGGCGCTGATCGATCCCACCGCTGAGCTCGAGGCGGGTGTCGTGCTTGAGCCCGGCGTCGTCATCGGGCCGGAGGCGCGCATCGGGCGGGGGACGCGCATCGCCGCCGGGGCCGTCATCGGCTACCGCGTGAGCATTGGCCGCGAGTGTTACATCGGGCCGCTGGTGACGCTCGTGCACACGCTCGTCGGCGACCGCGTAATCGTGCATGCGGGGGCGCGTATCGGCCAGGACGGGTTCGGCTTCGCCATGAGCCCGCGCGGCCACCTGAAGGTGCCGCAGATCGGGCGCGTCATCATTCAGGACGACGTGGAGATCGGCGCCAACACCACGATCGACCGGGGCGCGCTTAAGGATACAATTGTCGGCGAAGGGACTAAAATTGATAATCTGGTGCAAATCGGGCACAACGTCGCCATCGGGCGCCACTGCGTGATCGTGGCCCATACCGGGATCTCGGGTTCGACCGAGCTCGGGGATTTTGTCGTGATGGGAGGCCAGTCCGGGACCGCGGGTCATATCAAGATCGGTAGCGGCGCACAGGTCGCAGGTGCGGGACATCCGACGAAGGATATTCCGCCCGGGGCAAGGGTGGGCGGCACGCCGGCGCGACCGATGACGCAGTGGCGTCGGGAAGTGGCCATATTGGCGCGGATGGCCAAGCGCCACCGGGCTTCCGGCGGCGATGGAGACGGCGGCGAGTGAATGTTCGAGGTTGCTGGCGTCTTATGGACGGTAGGTCTTACGAGGTGCACGGAGCATGAACGATATGAGTGAGCCCCAGGCCAAGTCGCAGCTCGACACCGCGGACATCGTCAAGGTCCTGAAGTACCTGCCGCACCGCTACCCGTTCCTCATGATCGACCGCATCTACGACATGGATGGCGATCAGAGCTGCGTGGGCTTAAAGAACGTGACCATCAACGAGCCGTTCTTCCAGGGACACTTCCCACAGTTCCCGGTGATGCCGGGCGTGCTCATCATCGAAGGACTGGCGCAGACGGCGGGCGCCTTGTGCGTGCACAGCCTCGGCCAGGACTACAAGGCCGAGCTCGTCTATTTCATGGCGATCGACCGCGCCAAGTTCCGCAAGCCGGTGCTCCCCGGCGACCAGATCCACTATCACGTGAAGAAGATCCGCAATCGCGGACGCGTGTGGCGCTTCTTCGGCGAGGCCAAGGTCGACGGCAAGACCGTCGCCGAAGCCGAGGTCAGCGCCATGCTCGCCGATACCGCGGACGCCCGCGCCTTCGCAGCAGGCACCTCGAGCAGCAAGCATGGGTGAGATGAGTCCCCACCCGACGGCGGTCATCGAGGCGGGGGCCAAGCTCGGCTCAGGCGTGAAGATCGGGCCCTACTGCGTGGTGGGCTCCGAGGCCGTTCTCGACGATGAGGTCGAGCTCGTCAGCCACGTGGTGGTCGCCGGGCGCACGCGCATCGGGGCGCGCACGCGCGTCTTCCCGTTCGCCTCCATCGGCCATCAGCCGCAGGATCTCAAGTACAAGGGTGAGGCCTCGACGCTGGCGATCGGCACGGACTGCATCATTCGCGAAGGGGTCACCCTCAATCCCGGCACCGCGGGCGGCGGCATGGAGACCGTCATCGGCAACTCCTGCGCCTTCCTCGCCAACTCGCACGTCGGCCACGATTGCCACGTCGGCAACAACGTCATCTTCTCCAACAACGTGATGCTCGCCGGCCATTGCACGGTGGGCGACTTTGCCATCCTCGGCGGCGGCGCGGCGGTCATTCAATTCGCGCGCGTCGGCGCGCACTCCTTCCTCGGCGGCATGTCGGGACTCGAGAACGACCTCATCCCCTATGGCATGGCGCTCGGCAACCGCGCGCACCTGTCCGGCCTCAACATCGTCGGCTTGCACCGGCGCGGCTTCTCGCGCGCCGACATTCACGACCTGAGGCGGGCCTACCGCTCGCTGTTCGCCGCCGAAGGCACGCTCGGGGAGCGCATGGTGGACGTGGCGCAGGAATTCGCAGGCCACGCCATCGTCGAGGAGATCCTCGAGTTCATCCGCGCGGGCGGCAAGCGCAGTCTCTGCACGCCGCGGGAAGCGGCCGAGGCCTAACGAAGGCCATGTCGTCTTGCGAGCACGGTGTTGTCGGCATCCTGGCGGGCGGGGGCAGCTTGCCGCGTGAGGTGGCGGAGCGGGTTACAGCGCGCGGCGGCAAGGTGCACATCGTCGCCATCGAAGGCGAGGCCGACGCGGGGCTGTCGAGCTTTCCCATTACATGGGTCGGGTGGGGTCGGATCGGGGCCATGCTGGGGGCGCTCCGGTCCGCGGGCTGCGCAAGGCTCGTCATCGTCGGCTCCGTGCGCCGCCCCGACCTCTCGGCCGTTCGCCCCGATCTCGGGCTCTTCCGCTGCTTGCCGGCGATCCTGCGCATCATCGCCGCGGGCGGTGACGACAGCGTGCTGAGCCGCGTCGTGCGTTTCTTCGAGGCGCAGGGCTTCGAGGTCGTGTCGCCGGCCACGGTCGCTCCCGATCTGCTCATCGGCGAAGGACCGCTCGGGCACGTCGAGGCTTCGCCGGCGGAGGCGGCGGACGCAGCCCTTGGATTTGAGGTTGTGCGGGCGCTGGGACCTTACGACGTGGGGCAAGCGGTGGTCGTGACCGGCGGGCGCCTCGAGGCCATCGAGGGGGTAGCCGGGACGGATGCGATGCTGGCGCGGGTAGCGGCGCAGCGGCGCCAACGCGGCGGGCAGGGCGACAAGCCCAGGGGCGTCCTCGTCAAGCGCCCCAAGCCTGGGCAGGAGCTGCGCATCGATCTGCCGGCGATCGGACCCGGCACGATTGGAGGGGCCATCGACGCCGGCCTTGCGGGCGTCGCCGTGCTCGCGCGCGGAGCGCTCGCCGCCGAGCGCACCGAGCTTGTGCGCCGGGCCGACGCGAGCCACCTCTTCGCGCAGGGCTTCAGGGATCGAGATGCGGTCGATTCAGGACGCGCTTGCGGACCCGAGCACTGGCAGTTCGCGGCGCTGGGCCGGCGCAGAGCCACGAAGAGGCAGTGCGCGGACGCTGCCAAGGGAGCGGGCCTCCTCGCCGTTCTCGAACCGTTAGGCCGGAGCCGCTGTGCGATCGTCGATAACGGTCACGTGCTGGCCGTCGAGAGCAGCGAGGGCGTCGGGGCCTTGATCGCCAACGCCGGCGCTCTGCGCCAATGGGGTCGCCGCCGCTGGTCGCGCCGCTCGGGTGTGGCCGTCCTTAACAGCGCGTCCGATCTGCAACCCGAGCTCGTTCGCACTGCCGCGCAAGCGGGCCTTGCGGGGCTGGGGCTCGTCGGCCAACCTGCGGGCGCCGCGGCGCAGGCGGCGATCGCCGAGGCCGACCGTCTCGGTCTCGCGGTCGTCTCGCTCGCCGCGCTAGGGGGACAGCATGGCCGCCAGTGACAGGAGCATGCGGGCTTGGCCGCAGGCCGGCGACAGGAGCGGGCGTCCCGGCGCTGCCCGCCACGACCTGCGCCTGTTCCTGATCGCGGGGGAGCATTCGGGGGACGCGCTCGGGTCGCGCCTCATGGCCGCGCTCAACGCGCAGCGCAAGGGCCGCATCCACTACCTCGGCGTCGGCGGCGAGGGGATGGAGCGCGAGGGCCTCGCGTCGCAATTTCCCTTGAGCGACGTGGCGGTGATGAGCCCGCTGTCGATCCTCCCGCGTCTGCCGCGCCTCATTTCCCGCGTGCGCCGCACGGCGAAGGCGGCGATCGCCGCCGAGCCGGACGCGGTCGTCATCATCGATGCACCCGAGTTCACGCACCCGATCGCCAAGCGCATCCGCAAGCGCGCGCCGCAGATCCCCATCATCGATTACGTCTCGCCCAGCGTCTGGGCCTGGCGCCCCGGACGCGCCCGCAAGATGCGGGCCTACGTCGACCATGTGCTGGCGCTGCTGCCGTTCGAGCCGCAGGCGCATCGCGATCTCGGCGGGCCGCCGTGCACCTACGTCGGCCATCCGCTAATCGAGCGGCTCGATGCGATGCGCAGCCTCGACCCCTACGCTTTGGCGGACCGGCTGCGGCTCGAGGAGCGCCGCCCCGTCTTGGTGGTGCTGCCCGGCAGCCGCTCCTCCGAGGTCGGGCGCCTCATGGCTCCCTTCGGCGAGGCGGTCGATTTGCTCTTCGCACGGGGGCTCGCGCCGCAGGTCATCATTCCCGTCGTGCCGCACGTGCGCGAACTCATCGAAGCCAAGCTCGAGTCGTGGCGCGTGCGCCCGCACCTCGTCGAGGGCGAGGACGACAAGCTTGCTGCCTTCAGGCTGGCGCACGCGGCGCTCGCCGCCTCCGGCACGGTGACGCTGGAGCTCGCCCTCGCCGGCACGCCGATGGTGGTCGCCTACCGCGTCGATCCGGTGATGTCGGCGCTGCGCTTCCTCGTAAAGGTTCCCTCGGTCGTGCTCGCCAATCTCGTGCTCGGCGAGAAAGCATTCCCCGAGTTCCTCCAGGAGGATTGCACGCCGGAGAACCTGGCGAGCGCGCTGGAGCTTCTGTTGAAGGACACCTTCGAGCGGCGCGGGCAGCTCGCCGCGCTCGCCCGCATCCCGCAGCGCATGCTGCTGCGTCAGGGCGGCTCGCCGAGCGAGGCCGCCGCCGAGATCGTGCTGCATTACGCCGAGCATGGCCGCGACCCGGCGGCCTGAGACGCGAACGGCGGCGCAACCGAGTTCGCCGCCGCTGCCAACGTGTTGGCTATGCGCTGCCGCTCAAGCGCGCTGGTCGATCGGCACGAAGTTGCGCTCGATGGGGCCTTTATAGAGCTGGCGCGGCCGGCCGATGCGCTGCTCGGGATCCTCGATCATCTCCTTCCACTGCGACACCCAGCCGACGGTGCGCGCGATGGCGAACAGCACCGTGAACATGGAAACGGGGAAGCCGAGCGCGCGCAGCGTGATGCCGGAATAGAAGTCGATGTTGGGGTAGAGCTTCTTCTCGATGAAGTACTCGTCCTGCAGCGCGATGCGTTCGAGCTCCATGGCCACCTTGAGCAGCGGCTCGTCCCTGATGCCGAGCGCGTCGAGCACCTCGTGGCAGGTCTTCTGCATGACCTTGGCGCGCGGGTCGTAGTTCTTGTAGACGCGGTGCCCGAAGCCCATCAGGCGGAACCCGGAGTTCTTGTCCTTCGCTTTCTTGATGAACTCCGGAATGCGGTCGACGGTGCCGATCTCGGTCAGCATGTTGAGGGCCGCCTCGTTGGCGCCGCCGTGCGCCGGGCCCCAGAGGCAGGCGACGCCGGCCGCGATGCACGCGAACGGATTGGCGCCCGAGGAGCCGGCGAGGCGGACGGTCGACGTCGAGGCATTCTGCTCGTGGTCGGCGTGCAGGATGAAGATGCGGTCGAGCGCCTTGGTGAGCACGGGGTTCCCCACATAGGGCTCGCAGGGAATCGCGAAGCACATCTGCAGGAAGTTCGCCGTGAAATCGAGATCGTTGCGCGGATAGATGAAGGGCTGGCCGATGGAATACTTGTAGGCCATCGCCGCGATGGTCGGCATCTTGGCGATCATACGGTGGCTGGCGACCGCCCGCTGCGCCGGATCGTTGATGTCGGTGGAGTCGTGATAGAACGCCGACAGCGCGCCGACGACACCGACCATCACCGCCATCGGGTGCGCGTCGCGGCGGAAGCCGGTGTAGAAGCGCGCCATCTGCTCGTGCAGCATCGTATGCCGCGTGATGGTGTTGCGGTACGTCGCGAACTGCTCCTTGGTCGGCAGCTCGCCGTAGAGCAGGAGGTAGCAGGTCTCCAGGAAGTTCGACCGCTCGGCGAGCTGGTCGATGGGATAGCCGCGATAGAGCAGCACGCCATCGTCGCCGTCGATGTAGGTGATGCGCGAGACGCAGTTCGCCGTCGAGGTGAAGCCCGGGTCGTAGGTGAAGCAGCCGGTGTCGCGGTAGAGCTTGCCGACGTCGATGACGTCGGGACCAAGCGAGCCCTGCCGCACCGGCATCTTGGCCGTCTTGCCTTCGAGCGAAAGCTCGGCCTCGACCTCATTTTTCGCCTCGATAGGCCGCTCCTGCACGTTCATGGCACGTCTCCTTGTGATACCGGCCTGCGGTCGTCGCTTGCAGGCACTCCGAGGCTTCCCGGCGCGAGATACAAGAGCGTCCCCTGTGAGCGTTTTCGTTGTCGTGCCGGTTGCTTGGCGCCCCGGCCGTCCTAGGCAACGTCCCCATTTGTACACCAATTTCGCACCGCAACATAGCCACCGCGTGCACGACGCGGGCGCCGCCGTTGCGAGCGGGGCATGGTTAGCGGGGCTTGTCTATCAGGAAGCCTGATCGCGGATGCGGGCCAACGACTCCTCCCGGCCCAGCACCGCCATCACGTCGAACACCGGGGGCGAGACCGTCTTGCCGGTGAGCGCGGCGCGCAGTGGCTGCGCAACCTTGCCCAGCTTGGCGCCGGCGGCTTCGGCAAATGTGCGCACGATCTCCTCGAGCGGCGCCGCCTGCCAGTGGTCGGCTGCCGTCAATTTGGGCAGGAGTGCGCCCAAGCGCTCGCGCGCCTCCGCGTCGAGCAGCTTTGCGGCCTTTTCGTCCATGGCGATGGGCCGCTCGGCGAACAGGTAGCCGGCGCCGTCGATGAGCTCGATGAGCGTTTTTGCGCGCTCCTTCAGGCTCGGGACGGCTGCGAGCAGCTGCGCGCGCGTGTTGGCGTCGAGGCGAGCGACGATCTTGTCGCCGCCGGGGATGAACGGGAGGATGTCCTCTAGCCGCTGCATCAGCTCGAGATCGCTGCTCGTGCGGATGTAATGCCCGTTGAGATCCTCGAGCTTCACGAAGTCGAAGCGCGCCGGCGAGCGGCCGATGCCGGAGAGGTCGAACCAGTCGACCATCTGCGAGGTGGACATGATCTCATCGTTGCCGTGGCTCCAGCCCAGCCGGACGAGATAATTGCGCAGCG
Organism: Hyphomicrobium sp.; assembly: GCA_035517115.1. Classification (GTDB taxonomy): domain Bacteria; phylum Pseudomonadota; class Alphaproteobacteria; order Rhizobiales; family Hyphomicrobiaceae; genus Hyphomicrobium_A. The sequence goes on along the minus strand of DATIZL010000152.1, from coordinate 4,084 downwards.
CGGCCGGCAGATAGCCCATCTCGCGATAGGCTTCGATGCCGAGCGCACCATGCCGCTTCGACAGCTTGGCGCCGTCAGGCCCATGGATGAGCGGGACGTGCGCGAAGATCGGCACGTGCCAATTCATCGCCTGGTAGATCTGCACTTGGCGCGCGGCGTTGGTCAGGTGGTCGACGCCGCGGATGATGTGCGTGACCCCCATGTCGTGGTCGTCGACGACGACGGCGAGATTGTAGGTGGGCGTGCCGTCGCTCCTCAGGATGATGAGGTCGTCGAGCTCCTTGTTGGCGAAGACGACGTGCCCCTGCACTTTGTCGTCGATGACCGTCTCGCCCTCGCGCGGCGCCTTGAGCCGGATCACGAAGGCCTGGCCCTTGGGGGCTTCGCTCGGGTCGCGGTCGCGCCAGGGGCTGCGGATCGCCAGCGGGCGCTTTTCGGCCTCCGCGGCCTTGCGCATGGCATCGAGCTCGTCCGTCGTCAGATAGCAGCGGTAGGCATGGCCCTTGGCCAGCAGCTCCTCGGCGACCTCGCGGTGGCGCTTGGCCTGCGCGAACTGCGACACGTGCTCGCCGGTCCAGTCGAGCTCCAGCCACTTGAGGCCGTCCAGGATGGCGTCAACGGCGGCAGGGGTCAGGCGCTCGCGGTCGGTGTCCTCGATGCGCAAGAGCATCTTGCCGCCGCGGCCCTTGGCGAAGAGCCAGTTGAAAAGGGCCGTACGCGCCCCGCCGATGTGCAGGAATCCTGTCGGGGAAGGGGCAAAGCGCACGATCGGCGCGCCGTCGCTCCGGGTCTTGTCGGTCATCTATGGGTCGATTGCTGCTGGGATGGAGGTCGGGGAGCGATGTAGCATAGGACGGCGGGGCCGGTAAGGGGCGCCCAGCCGCCGGGAAGGGACGGCCGGGAGGGGGAAGCTAAAGGCATGCTCGAGAGCGAGCCGCGGGCGAGAGCCGGTGTGTTTGCACCGCTGATGCGCTGGCTGGAGGCTGAGCAGGAGCGCTGGTTCTTGTGGGTGCCGGTGTTCTTGGGCCTTGGCATCGGCTTCTACTTCTCGCTCCCCTCTGAGCCGAACATCGTGACGGGGCTCGCGCCACTCGCCGCGATGCTGGCCCTTCTCCCCGCGGCACCGCGGCGGGTGGGCGTGACGCTGGCGCTGACGGCGCTTACGGTTGCGGCCGCTGGCTTTGCCCTTGCAAAGCTGCGCGTCGAATGGGTGCGCGCGCCGGTGCTGGCACGGCAGATGTCCTCGGTGGAGGTGCGCGGCTATATCGAGCTCGTCGAGCCCAAGGCGACGCGCGGGCAGCGCATCACGCTGCGGGTGACATCGCTCGGCGACCTGGCGCCCGCAGCGCGGCCCTACCGCGTGCGCGTCTCGACCGGCAGGACCACACCGGGACTGCAAGCCGGCAGCCCGGTGCACTTGCGCGCAACGCTCATGCCGCCGGCCGAGCCGGCGCTGCCGGGAGACTACGACTTCGCGCGCCAAGCCTGGTTCGAGCGGCTCGGGGGCCTGGGGTACACCTGGACGGCCGCAGAAATCGATCCGAGTGCGGCGGCGCCGCCTTGGGACTTGCGGGCGTGGGCGGCGGTGGAGCGGCTGCGGCAGGCGATCGCGCAGCGGGTCACGGCTGCCCTTCCCGGCCAGACGGGCGCCATCGCAGTTGCGCTGATCACGGGCGCGCGCGGCGGTATCACCGACCAAACCAACACCGCCTTCCGTGACTCCGGCCTCTTGCACGTGCTGTCGATCTCGGGGCTGCACATGGCGGTGATGGCGGGGGCGGTGTTCTACCTCGTGCGCCTCATCCTCGCTGCCGTCCCCGCGCTCGCGCTCGTCTATCCGATCAAGAAATGGGCAGCCGCCGCGGCGATGCTCGGAGCCCTCGCCTATCTGATGATCTCGGGCTCCTCCTCGTTCGCCACCGTCCGCTCCGCCATCATGATCGCGATCATGTTCCTCGCGGTCATCCTCGACCGGCCTGCGCTCGCTTTGCGCAACGTGGTGCTGGCGGCGTGCCTCATTCTTCTCCTCTTCCCGGAAAGCCTGTTCGACGTCGGGTTTCAGATGTCGTTCGCCGCCGTGGTGGCGCTGATCTCGGTGTACGAGGTGCTGAGCGGGCGCGGCGCGGTGTTCGCTTCGCGCGGGGCGGTCGTACGATTTGTGCTGTTCATGGGCGGCATCGTGCTGTCGACGCTGATTGCGAGCGCGGCGGTCGCGCCCTTTGCCGCCTACTACTTCCACAAGAGCCAGCAGTACGCGGTGCTGGCGAACCTCATCGCCATTCCGATCTGCGACCTCCTCGTGATGCCGGCCGCGCTCGCCGCCTTGATCCTGATGCCGCTGGGCCTCGAGGCGCCGGCGCTGTGGGTCATGGGCTGGGGCGTCGACGCCATGCTGTGGACGGCGGAACGGGTCGCCGCCCTGCCCGGCGCGGTGCTGCGCATTCCCGCCATGCCGACGGCGGCGTTTCTGCTGATGATCGCCGGCGGGCTGTGGCTCGCGTTGTGGCAGACGCGCTGGCGGCTCGCGGGCGCGGCGCTCGTTGCCGCGGGGCTGGCGCTCGCGCCCACCCTGCGCCTCCCCGATCTCCTGATCGGGCGCGACGGGGCGCTCGTCGCCGTGCGCACGCAGGATGGGCGGCTGGAGGCGGTCGGCTCGGGGCGCGCCTCCTTCGAGCTTGCACGCTGGCTCGAGCACGACGGCGATGACCGCACGGCCAAGGAGGCGGGTAAGGGCGCGGGCTTCCTGTGCGACGCGATCGGCTGCCGCACGCGCGTCAAGGGGCTGACGGTGGCGGTTGCGCAGCGGCCGGCGGCGTTCGCGGAGGACTGCCGCCGCGCCAGCATCCTCGTGGCCCCGATCGCGAGCCCCAAGAGCTGCTCGGCGCCCAAGGCGGTCGTCGATTTCTTTGCCGCGCGGCGCGAGGGCACGCACGCGCTCTATGTCGAGGATGACGGCAGAATCCGGGTGGAGACGGTTGCCCAGACGCGCGGGGAGCGCCCGTGGTCGGGGCAGAGGGCGGCGCAGGGCCCACCGAAAACGGAAAGAGCGCGGGCCCCGCCCGCGGAAGTGAGCGAGCCGGGCGAAATGGAGCCCGGCGCGGCCGTGCCGCCCGATCTTCCTCAGTAGCGCCGCAAGAGCCCCACGAGCCGGCCCTGGATGTCCACCTGGTCGGGCCCGAAGATGCGCGTCTTGAACTCGGGGTTGGCGGCCTCGAGCGCAATGGTCGTGCCCTTCTTGCGCAGCCGCTTCAAGGTCGCCTCCTCCTGGTCGACGAGCGCCACCACGATGTCGCCGTTCTCGGCGGTATCGCAGCGGCGGATGACGACGATGTCACCGTCGAGGATGCCGGCCTCGATCATGGAATCGCCCTTCACCTCCAGCGCGAAGTGCTCGCCGCTGGTCAACAGATCCGGCGGGCAGGCGATGTCGTGGCTGTGGTTCTGGATGGCGGAAATGGGCGTGCCGGCGGCGATGCGGCCCATGACGGGCACGGAGACGGTGCGGCTGTCGATGACGGTCGAGGGGGGCGGGGCAAGATCGCGGGGGCGGCTCCCCTCGATGACGCTCGGCTGGAAGCCTGAGCGCCTCGAAACGCGCGCCTCCACCGCGTTCTCGGGCAAGCGGATGACCTCGATGGCGCGGGCGCGGTGTGGCAGGCGGCGGATGAAGCCGCGCTCGACGAGCGCGGTGATCAGGCGGTGGATGCCTGACTTCGACTTCAAGTCGAGGGCGTCCTTCATCTCGTCGAACGAGGGGGGCACGCCCGATTCCTGCATGCGCGAATGGATAAAGAGCAGGAGCTCTTTCTGCTTCTGGGTCAGCATTGGGCCTCCAGGATGCTCCGCCGGCGACTCGCATTAACTTGGACAAAGCATGAACGTACCCTAGCCGTTCGCGTGGCGTTCTGCAAGTGGGGGCGGGAAATCAGAGGTCTATGGGCAGGATGTCGACCGCCGCTCCGGCGGGAAGTGCGGGCGCCTCTGGCGGGCGCACGATCAGGACGCTCGCCGCGGCAAGGCTCGAGATGCGGCCGCTGTCCTGGGAGGGGAGCGCGCGCACGCGCGGGGGCGAGCCCGGCTCGGT